>CAXTLO010000043.1:0-14651 GCA_964244965.1 uncultured Marisediminicola sp. | reverse complement strand
TGACGGTGGTCAGGTGCACATGGGGATGATCGGTTTCGACATTGCCTGCGCAACTGTGAGAAGCGGGTCGAGGATGCAGGGTTATCTCGTAAACGATCTCTGCAAACAACAAGTGCCAATTCAAACAGCACTGTCTCGGCCAAGTCCGAGCTCGCCCTCGCGGCGTAGTTCGAACTAGCCAGTAAGAGACCGTCAGTCCGGGAATGCTCTCTACCCGGGTTCTGGCGTCATTTAGAGAGATTGCTGCCGAGTTATGTTCTAGGGCTCGGTGGGACTTCAACTAGGGCTGGGCTCGTCGTCGTAGCTGCCAGTGGGAAGCGACGGAGCCAAGCAGAACGCCATCACTGGCTACACCCGTAGAAGGCATAGGACCACAGCAGTGGACGGGGGTTCAATTCCCCCCATCTCCACCATCTCGTGTTTCACGTTGAGGAAGGGCTCGGCTCTCGCGGATGACGCGGGGCCGGGCCCTTCCTGCTCCAGTGAGCCACTCCCACCCAAAGTGCGTACCCTCTACGACTCAACTGAGACGTCCATGTCCCGCGCTCACGGCGACTGAAGCATGTGAAACTCTGTTCCGTTTCATCCTGCAGGTAACGACGGCCCCCCGAGGCTGCTGTACCGGGTGGCGATGGCTTTGCCGATGCCGCGAGCCGATCCGGTGACGATGGCGACCTTGCCGGTGAGATCTGTCATTGTTTCGGCCATCACCTGGTGAAGTCGTGGATGGCTTCGGAGCCAAGGACGTCGGTGGTGGCGTCCCATAGCGCGGCTGCGTTCTTCGGGTTACGAGCGGCAGAGGAGGGCTTGCGCACGGCTGGATAGCCGCGGATGCTGCCGAAGCCGTTCGGCCCCACGTAGGAGTTACCGGGGATGTCCTCGGTCAGGGCGAAGAGCGTGGGGAGGGCAGCGTTCTCGGCTTCGTTCAGGAGCGGCTTCGCGAGTCCGTTCATCCAGCCCGAGATCCCGCCGACGTGGGAGACGAGGTTTGTCTTGGCAATCCCGGGGTGGGCAATCATCGAGCGCACGGGGCTGCCGGACCTTTCCAGCCGGCGCTGAAGCTCGAACGAGAACAGCAGGATGTCCAGTTTGGAGTCGCAGTAGGCAAACCACGGGTCGTAGCTGCGCTTCTGTCCGGTGAGATCGTTTAGACGCAGCCGGCCCTGGCGGTGCAACTGCGAGGAGATGCTCACCACGCGGTCGGTGATGTACGGGAGGAGCGCGTTGGTGAGCGCGAACGGGCCGAAGTAGTTGGTCGCGACCTGGCTCTCGATAGCGTCGTCGGTTACCCGGTGCGGGACCATCATGATGCCGGCGTTGTTGATCAGCCCCGTGATGGGCCCGGACCATGCCGCAGCAAACGCTCGGATCGACGTGAGGCTCGATACGTCGAGGTGTTTCACGTCGATGTTTCCCCGCACGGATCCGATTCTCCGTGCGGCGGCATGTGCTTTCGTGGTGTCTCGGACAGCCATCACTACGTCGGCGCCGGCGCGAGCGAGCTCGCGGGTGGTGATCAACCCGATCCCGCCCCCGGCTCCGGTCACGATGTAAGTTTCTCCAGTCAGGTCGGGAAGGTTGTCGAAGGTCCATTTGTCGGTCATGTTGGATCGCTTTCTGTCCGTGATTCGTATCTCCACGATCGCGGCCGGCCCCATTTGCATCCAGGACGCGTCTATCGGTGACCTGACAGGGCACCTCTCACCTGCCGCGGATGCGCGACACTCGAAAGATGGACCACACGGCGTTGGCAGCATTCCTCCGTTCGCGTCGCGAAGCGCTGCGACCGGAAGACGTAGGACTTCCAGTGAATCCGCGCCGCCGCGTCCATGGGCTGCGCCGTGAAGAAGTCGCCCAACTTGCCGTCATGTCGGTCGACTATTACAGCCGGCTTGAGCGCGGCAGTGGAGCTCAGCCGTCAACAGCGATGATCGATGTCTTGGCCCGCACTTTCCGCATGACTCTCGACGAACGCGAACACCTCTACCGGCTCGCTGGACATAACGTGCCCGAACGGATCCTCGGCTCTGCTCATGTGGCGCCCGGGCTCCAGCGGGTCCTCGACAGTATCCTGCAGGCGCCCGCGTTCATCGTCTCCGACGTCGGCATAACGCTCAGCCAGAACACCCTCGCGACCGCGCTCTTCGGTGACCACAACCAATACCAGGGCGACGAACGCAGCGGCATCTACCGCTGGTTCATCCATCCCGAGATCGAGCGCGAGATCTACCCCACAGAGGATAGGGCGCGGCAAGGTCGCGCCCTCGTCTCAGCATTGCGGATCGCCACGACCAGACGCGGCAGGAAGTCCTACGCCGCCAACCTCGCACATCGACTCAATCAGCACAGCCCGGAGTTCGCAGAGATCTGGGCCCGCCAAGAAGTCACCCGAAGATTCGAAGACCACAAGACGATCGTCCATCCGGAGATCGGCCGCACCCGATTCGACTGTCAGGCCTTATTCACCGAAGACCAAAGCCAAACGCTGGTAGTACTCACCACCACGCCTCGCAGTCACGACGCCGAGCAGCTGCAGCTGCTCAACATCGTCGGACAACACCGCTTCACCGACGCCATCAATATCGGTGAAGGCGGCGCGTAACCAACCGGAGATTTCCGTCGATGGTGATTGAGTATCGTCTCGGCGTTGCATCGGCCGGTGCGACCAGGCACTTACCGGTATACGTCCTCAAGAAGGTGATCGAAGGGAACGAGACCTGCTGAGTGCAGGAGCCTGCTAGGCGGCCATCGCGTCCATCGCCTTGGTGCAGGCGACGACCGGAACGTTACGGCCGGTGATGACGGTGCGGTAGAGCGGATGACCAAACGGTCCGACTACGCCTCAAGCGCGACCCGCTGCGCGAGGCCCGGGTAATCGCGTACCCACCCGTCGGCGTCGTACTCGATCTCGACTCCCACCCCAGCGTCGCCATAGTGGATGCGAGTGCTGCCGCGGACGGTGTAGGTCTGCGTCGAGGCGATGACCTCGAGCGTCGGGGGCAGAACCCATGCGCTGACCAGTTGCGCGACCGTGCCAGGCGGGGCGCCGAGCAGTCCGAGGCGGCGTAGCGGAAGAGCATTCGTCAGCGGCGAGCCTCCGATGTCGATGTCGAACGCATCCCGGAGCGATTCCGCGTCGACGAAGCCCGGCCGAGCCGGCGCCCGCTCGCCCACGCCGTCGAAGGAGGTGAGCTGCGACGCTCCATCCATGGTGGGTGTGCAACTCCATCCGGCTTCTGATCGCCGGAGCTCGAGATCGCGTGTCCATCCGGCGCCGGAGGCGTGCGCGACAAGCCGAGTCGCCGCCCCGGCAGTGTCGGTCCAGAGCTCGTACTCGAGCCGATAGGGAATCGGGTCGACCGCGTGCTGGGACCCGCGTGCGATCAGCCCGTCCGCCTCGTCGAACACGACGACCTCGGAGCCGGCGACATCGGTGCGGGTCCACATCAGCAGGCGCGGGAGTGAGGTGGCGTAGTCGACCTTCTCCGGAATCATCGGGAGGAGGCTACCGGGATGTTGGAGCCTGCGTGAAGTCGAGCGGGAATGAAGAAGCGCAACCCGCCGCGGCGCCGTAGCCTCGGTTCACGACGATCAGAAGCTCAGGCACACGGCGGAGCGATGCGAGTAGAAAGGGCCCGATCATGCCTGCGAAGACCGACACCGACTCCGGTGGGTTCACTGCTGAAGAACGAAGCGCGATGAAAGAACGCGCCGCCGAGCTGCGAGCCGAAGGCAGGGCCGGGTCGAAGAAGGCCGACGGGCTACAGGCAGTGCTCGACAAGATCTCCGAGCTGGAGCCGGACGACCGTGCACTCGCCGAACGTGTGCACGTCGCTGTGACATCCGCCGCCCCCGAGCTGTCGCCGAAGACCTGGTACGGAATGCCCGCCTACACGAACGCAGACGGGAAGATCATCGTCGCGTTCAAGAACGCCAAGAAGTTCAGCCAGCGCTACTCGACTCTGGAGTTCCAGGATGCCGCGCAGCTCGACGAGGGGGCCATCTGGCCGGTGTCGTACGCGATCCCGGTGTGGAACGACGCGGTCGAGGCGAAGGTCATCCAGCTGATGAAGGCGTCGATCCGCTGAGTCGTCAAGCGCTGCGGAGCACCTTGCTCATCGGGCGTCCCTTCGCGAGTTCGTCGACGAGCTTGTCCGGGTAGCGGATCTTCTGCATCAGCGGATCCTCGATCTCCTCCACGCGCATTCGTTCCGTCCCACCCGCAAGCCCCCGCTACAGGTCGAGAGCGCTCCCGAATCCGGGATATAACGGAAGGACATGTCTCAGCCCAATCCTGCCCCTGCGCTTCCCGACAGCACCAGGTGGAGGGCGTTCGGAGTCTGCGTCGCCGTCGCCGCGCTGACGATCCTCGACCTGTCCAAGGTGAACGTCGGTCTCCCGTCGATCGAGGAGTCGCTCGGGGCCGGATCGACGCAGCTGCAGCTCATCGTCGCCGGGTACGCGCTCGCCTTCGGCCTGACCCTGGTTCCCGCCGGCCGGCTGGGCGACCTCCACTCGCGCAAGCTCATGTTCGTCATCGGACTGTGTGCGTTCACGCTGACCAGCATCCTCTGCGCCGTCGCTCCCGACATCACCATGCTGCTGATCGGACGAACGCTGCAAGGCGTGGCCGCAGGCATCCAGATGCCACAGGTACTCGGGCTGGTGCAGCAGCTCTTCCAGGGCAAGGAGCGCGGCCGGGCCTTCGGGGCGTTCGGTGCCACAATCGGTCTGTCGACCGCACTCGGCCCGACCCTCGGTGGACTCCTCATCGCCGTCGGCGGGCCCGAGGACGGCTGGCGGCTGCTGTTCTGGATGAACGTCCCCCTCAGCCTCCTCGCCCTCGGCTTCGCCATCCGGCTGCTGCCGAAGAGACCGGCCGAACGCCCCGAGAGCACTCAACTCGACCTGATCGGCATCGCTCTGCTCGGCATCGCGACGCTCGCCTTGATGCTGCCGTTCGTGTTCACCACCGGAGGACCGACAGATGATCCGCGTCGCTGGCTGACGCTGGTCCTCTTCGTGATCGCCGGCACGGGGTTCGTGATGTGGGAGAGGCACTACCAGCGCACGGGGCGCTCGCCGGTGGTGCGGCTCGGACTGTTCCGTCTGAGCTCGTACCGGAACGGGCTCCTGGTTGCGACGGCGTACTTCGGCGCGCTGCCGGCCCTGTTCCTGCTGTCCACTCTGTACCTCCAGCAGGGCCTCGGGCTCGAACCCGTGTACGCCGGGATGGTGACCATCCCGTTCGCTCTCGCCTCGGCGGTGACCGCGTTCATCGGCGGGCGGCTCGTCGACCGGTACGGGCGCCTGCTGGTGGTCGCCGGGCTGGCCAGCGTGATCGTAGGGTTCGTGCTCACCGTGTGCGTCGCCATCCTGCTGCCGCCGGAGTCCGCGCCATGGTTCATGGCGGCGTCGATGACCATCGCCGGCGCCGGCGGGGGCTTCGTGATCTCGCCGAACCAGACGCTCACCCTCGCCGAGATCCCGGTCGCCGAAGGTGGCGTGGCGGGATCGATGGGTCAGGTCGGTCAGCGCGTCGGCACGGCGATCGGTGTCGCGGCAGCGTCATCCGTCTTCTTCTCGACTCTGTACCGGGAGGCCGGCCAGGTGAGCATGATCACGCAGTACCACGACGGATTCCGGAACGGTGCAGCTATCTCGATCGCGCTCATCGTGGTCGCGCTCGTGTTCGCCCTGTTCGACCTGCGTAAGCGGATGCTGGCGGCGAGGGTCGAGGCGGGCGGGCCGGTTCCTCAGCCCGGTGGCGCTCCGGCCTGAGTCAGCCGGGTCTCGGCACGCTCGACCAGCGGGCGATCAGGGCCGGATCAGATCGAGCACGGCCGCGTGCAATAGCCCATTCGTCGCAATCGCCGACCCGTTCCACGGTCCGGGGATGCCGTCGGCGGAAGTGAAGGCCCCGCCCGCCTCCTCCACGATCGGCACGATCGCGGCCATATCCCACGGCTTGAGATCGAACTCGCCTGCGATGTCGATCATGCCCTCCGCGACGAGCATGTACGACCACATATCGCCGTACGCGCGGGTGCGCCACACCTCCCGAGAGAGAGTGATGAGCTGGCCGAGGCGGTCGTGCTCGTCCCAGCCTTTGAGGCTGTTGTAGCTCAGCGACGCGTCGCCGAGCTCCGTCACTCCGGAGACGAAGATGCGGCGTTCTCGGCGCTCGGTCGGAGATACCCGCTCGCTGGTCCAGGCGCCTTGGCCCGCCGCGGCCCACCACCGTTGGCCAAGTGCCGGAGCGCTGACCACGCCGACCACCGGCACGCCGTCGACTGCGAGGGAGATGAGCGTCGCCCACACCGGTACCCCGCGCACGAAGTTCGCGGTGCCGGCGATCGGGTCGATGATCCACTGTCGGTGGAGGTCTGCGCGGTCATCCGACCCGAACTCCTCGCCGAGGATCGAGTCATCCGGACGCGAGTCGGCCAGTCCGCCGCGGATTGCCGCCTCGACCGCCTTATCGGCGTCGGTGACGTGCGTCATGTCGGGCTTCATGGTGACCAGCAGGTCGTTGGCTCGGAAGCGGTCGGCGGAGATCTCGTCAGCCATGTCGGCGAGTTCCCTCGCCAATCGGAGATCGGACTGCAGTGAGAACTGAGGCACGTGTCCAGGGTAGCGGCGTGGTGGCTCCGGCTCACCGGCCGGGCCGAGCTGGCGCTACTCGCCCGGCGGCGGAGGGGGCTCGTCGTCGGAGGTAGCGGACGTGTCCTTCGTGACGCGGATGCCTCCGGCGAGGGTCTCGAGCAGACGGTGCAGCGAGTCGAGGCGGAGCTTGCCGATCTCACCGAGCTCACCCGACTCGACGTGCTCGGCGATCGCGCAGTCGGGGGACTCCGGCAGATGCGTGCATCCTCTCGGGCACTCCACAGAGAAGCGTGCGAGGTCGGTGAACGAGGCGAGGATGTTGTCAGGATCGACGTGACCGAGCCCGAAGCTGCGCACTCCCGGTGTGTCGATGATCCATCCGTCACCCACCCGCAGCGAGATCGTCGACGACGAGGTATGGCGACCGCGGCCGGTCACGGTGTTCACTCGCCCGATCGCGCGATGCGCGTCGGGAACCAGCGCGTTGACGATGGTCGACTTGCCGACACCGGAATGTCCGACTGCGACCGTCGAGTGCCCGCTGAGGAGCACTCGCAGTTCGTCGATCGGCCAGCGGTCCTGCGCACTGGTCACTACGGGGAGGTCGAGTCCAGCGAAGTTGCGCAGGAACCCGGACGGGTCGGCGAGGTCGGTCTTCGTGATGCAGAGGATGGGGGCGATCCCCGCGTCGAACGCGGCGACGAGGTACCGGTCCACCAGCCGCGGGCGCGGCTCGGGGTCGGCGGCCGCCACGACGATCAGCATCTGATCGGCGTTCGCGACGATGATCCGCTCCACCTCGTCGGAGTCGTCGGCGCTCCGTCTCAGCAGCGTGGACCGCTCCTGGATGCGCACGATCCTCGACAAAGTGCCGTCCTCGCCGGTCGTGTCTCCCACGAGGTCCACGCGATCCCCGGTCACGACCGGCTGCTTGCGCAGCTCGCTCGCCCGCGCCGCGATGGCCTCGTGCTCCAGGTCGGTGCCCTCGCCGACGAGTACGGGGTACCGCCCGCGGTCGACCGTCAGCACACGACCGGTCACCGAGTCCAGGTGTTCCGGACGGATCTTGGTCCGCGCCCGATTGCCGCGGGGGTTAGGGCGTACCTTCGCCTCGTAGTCGGCGTAGCGGTCCTCGTCGTCTTCGTCGTCGTCGGAGAGCCAGCTCATCTCAGAAGATCGACATGGGGTCGACGGAGACGGGGGGCACGACGCCGGCCAGGCGCGCCCACAGCTCGGGGAACTCCGGCAGCGTCTTCGCAGTGGAGCTGATGTCGTCGATCTCGACTCCCGGAACGGCGAGTCCGATGAGGGCGCCGGCCTGCGCGATGCGGTGATCGTCGAAGGCCCTCCACGGCGCTCCGTGCAACGGACGAGGCGTGACGATCAGACCGTCCTCACGAACCTCGACAGAGCCGCCGAGGGCGCCGATGTTCTCGGCGAGGGCGGCGAGGCGGTCCGTCTCGTGACCGCGCAAGTGCCCGATCCCGGTGATCTCGCTCGGCTCCGAGGCGAGCGCGGTGAGGGCCACCAGCACGGGGGCGAGCTCTCCACCTGCACCGAGATCGAGCCGGATGCCTGGCAGTGTCGCGCCCCCGATCACCCCTGGGCCGCCATCTACGGTCAGCGTGCCGCCGGCCCGCGTCACCACGGCGCCCCACCGCGCGAGCAGCTCCGCGAGCAGCGCGCCCACCTGGGTGGTGGCTTCGGGCCAGTCGGGCACGCTGACCGTGCCACCGGCGACGAGAGCGGCAGCGAGGAACGGCGCGGCGTTGGAGAGGTCCGGCTCGATGAGCACTTCCCTTCCGGCGACCGGACTTTGCGGCACCACCCAGACACCTGCCCGGGGTGATGTCACGGTCACGCCACGCGCCGCCAGGGCGGCTACGGTCATCTCGATGTGCGGCAGGCTCGGCAGCGTGTCGCCGACGTGGGTGAGCGTGAGGCCGCGGGTGAACCGCGGCGCCGCGAGCAGCAGCCCGGACACGAACTGACTGGACGCCGACGCGTCGATCTCCAATTCCCCGCCGTCGACCGCTCCGGTGCCGAACACGGTGAATGGCAGCCGGGACGACCCGTCGTCGCCGACATCGACTCCCAGGCCGCGCAGCGAGTCGATGGTCGTGCGCATCGGCCGGCGACGGGCGGCGTCGTCGCCGTCGAAGGCGGTCGGACCGAGCGCGAGCGCGGCCACGGGTGGGATGAATCGCATGACCGTACCGGCGAGACCACAGTCGATCGACGTACTCCCGGAGAGCTCGCCCGGAGTGATCCGCAGATCCGGCCCGAACGCTCCGTCGCCCCTCGGCTCGATGATGGTGCCCAGAGCGCGGAGCGCGTCCATCATCAGCATCGAATCCCGCGAGTGCAGGGGAGCGCGGAGCGTGGACTCGCCGTCCGCGAGCGCGGAGAGTACGAGTTCCCGGTTGGTGAGCGACTTCGAGCCGGGAAGCGCCACCGTCGACTCGAGCGGACCACGTGCCGTCGGCGCGCTCCATGGCCCGGGACGGCGATCGCTGGTCAGCCGGTCGTCCTCGTAGGGATTGAACTCCGGGCCGGAATACCTGAATACCTGCATCGGTTACAGGGTAGCGACCGACTCGACCATGGAGGGGACCGGATGACGCTGACGATGCAGACCCTCACCCGTCCCATCCGCAACCCCGGGACCCGCCGCAGCGCGTGCGAACTAGACTCTTCCGCAATGAGCACCCCCGAGAACACGAGCGCGGCCACCGACGACACGGTTGTGAGCACCCCGATCGGCGAGGCGGATTCTGAAGTAGAGGCGGCAGACACACCGCCTGAGAAGATCACCGATCCGGACGTCCTCCGCGGACTGTTCGAGCAGCAGGCGATTCCGTTCATGGATCAGCTGTACGGCGCCGCACTCCGGATGACACGAAACCCCGCCGACGCGGGCGATCTGGTGCAGGAGACGTTCGTGAAGGCGTTCGCCGCGTTCAAGAACTTCCAACAGGGCACCAATCTGAAGGCGTGGCTGTACCGCATCCTCACCAACACCTTCATCAACAGCTACCGCAAGAAGCAGCGCGATCCGTATCAGGGCACCATCGACGAGCTCGAGGATTGGCAGCTCGGTGGCGCGGAATCGCTCACGCAGGGCAGGTCCACCCGTTCGGCGGAAGCCGAGGCGATCGACCACCTGCCGGACAGCGCCGTCAAGGATGCGCTGCAGTCCATTCCCGAGGACTTCCGTCTCGCGGTCTACTTCGCAGACGTGGAGGGCTTCTCCTACCAGGAGATCGCCGACATCATGAAAACGCCCGTCGGTACCGTGATGAGCCGCCTGCATCGAGGCAGGCGCCTACTCCGCGGAATCCTCGCCGACTACGCCCAGGAGCGCGGACTGACCCTGTCCGCGAAAGGACAGCAGAAATGACCGACTGCGGCTGCGAGACGGCGAAAGCCGAGCTCGAGGAGTACCTGCACAACGAGTTGGCGAGCACCGAGGCCGCTGACATCGCCGAGCACATGGCCAACTGCGGTGACTGCGATGGCGAGCGCCGCGTGGGAATCGTGCTGACTCTCGCCGTCCAACGCGCCTGCAAGGAGATCGCGCCGGAGGACCTGCGCGATCAGGTGCTCACGCGGCTACGGGAGATCCAGGCTCACTGAGTCCCGTGCCACTGAGCTTCATTCCGCTGATCGACACGTTCCGCTGATCGAACCGATTCGGCTGATCGAGCCCGTCCCACTGATCGAGCGAGTCGAGATCCTGTTAGGTGACGAGATCTCGGCACGCTCGATCAACGGTTGAGCGGCACGCGCGGTCAGCGGGTCAGAGCCCGATCGATGAGGTCCACCTGCTCTTGCGCGCTGCGCTTGTTCGACCCGGTCGCGGGGGATGCTGCGGCAGCTCGTGAGGCGACCGAGATGGTCCGGCCGCGCAGGTGCTTCGCGAGCTCGAGGCACACGAACGGCCAGGCGCCCTGGTTCTCTGGCTCCTCCTGAGCCCACACGAGGTCGGCATCCGGATACTGGTCGAGCACGCTGTGCAGCTGCGTGAGCGGCAGTGGATAGAACTGCTCGAGTCGCACCAGCGCCACATCCGTCAACTCGCGCTTGGCCACCTCGGCCGCGAGGTCGTAGTGCAGCTTGCCCGCATGCAGCACTACCCGCTTGACGGCGCCCTTGTCGGCGACCTTCCGGTCATCGAGGACCGGCTCGAAGCGACCGCTGGTGAAGTCCGCCACGTCGCTGGTCGCACCGCGCAACCGCAGCATCGCTTTGGGCGTGAACACGACGAGCGGGCGACGCGGGCGAGCATAGGCCTGACGGCGGAGCAGATGGAAGTACGACGCGGGCGTCGACGGACGTGCGACGGTCATGTTGTTCTCGGCGCACAGCTGCAGGTACCGCTCGATACGGGCGGACGAATGGTCCGGTCCCTGCCCCTCGTACCCGTGAGGGAGCAGCAGCACCACGCTGGAGCGCTGACCCCACTTCTGCTCTGCGCTGGAGATGAACTCGTCGATGACGATCTGCGCACCGTTGGCGAAGTCGCCGAACTGCGCCTCCCATAAGACGAGGGCGTCGGCGCGCTCGACGGAGTACCCGTACTCGAAGCCCATCGCCGCATACTCGCTGAGCAGGGAGTCGTAGATCCAGAACCGCGCCTGATTGTCGCCGAGATTCGCCAGCGGCAGCCACTCCTGACCGTTCTGCCGGTCGTGCAACACCGCGTGGCGCTGCACGAACGTACCGCGCCGGGTGTCCTGACCGGCCATGCGCACCGGGGTGCCCTCGAGCAGCAGCGAACCGAGCGCGAGCAGCTCGCCGAAGGCCCAGTCGATGCCTCCGTTGTGAGCCATGTCGACGCGCTTCTTGAGCAGTGCCTGCAGTTTCTGATGCACGGCGAATCCGGCGGGCGGATTGTCGAACGCGTCGCCGATGAGGCTGATGACGGAGTCGGCGACCGCGGTGGTCGCCGGTTCGCCTGCGCTGTCGTCCTGCTGGGATTCCGGGCGCTCGAGGTCGGCGACCGCGTTCGCGTCCTGAACGGGGATCGGCATCGACGCGGTCTGGGCTGCGTGCGTCTCCGCGAACGCCCGCTCCAGTCGGTCCTGGAAGTCGGCGTGGGCGAGGTCGTATTCCTCTTCGGTGATGTCGCCACGTCCGACAAGTGCGTCGGCGTAGAGGCTGCGCACCGATCGCTTCGCCTCGATGAGGTTGTACATCAGCGGCTGCGTCATCGACGGGTCGTCGCCCTCGTTGTGGCCGCGGCGGCGGTAGCAGACCATGTCGATGATCACATCGCGATGGAACGCCTGACGGTAGGCGAAGGCGAGTTCCGCTACCCGTACGACGGCCTCGGGGTCGTCGCCGTTGACATGGAAGATCGGCGCCTGGATCGTCTTCGCGACATCGGTGGAGTAGATCGAGCTGTGCGCCTCGCCTGGCGGGGTGGTGAACCCGACCTGGTTGTTGACCACGACGTGGATGGTGCCGCCGGTGCGATACCCGCGTAGCTGCGACATCTGCAGGATCTCCACCACGATGCCCTGCCCGGACATCGCCGCGTCGCCGTGCACCATGATCGGCAGCACGCTGAACGACCCGAACGCCTTCCGGTCCTGCTTGGCCCGGACGATCCCCTCGAGCACGCCGTCGACGGCCTCGAGGTGGGAGGGATTGGCTGCGAGGTAGACCGGGATCTGGTCGCCGTTCGCGCTGGTGAAGGTGCCTTCGGTGCCGAGGTGGTACTTCACGTCGCCGGAGCCCTGCACAGTACGCGGGTCCTGGGTGCCCTCGAACTCACGGAACATCTGCCCGTAGCTCTTGCCGGCGATGTTCGTGAGCACGTTCAGCCGGCCGCGGTGGGCCATCCCGATCGCGACCTCGTCGAGGCCGGTGCTCGCGGCGTCCTGCAGGATGGCGTCGAGCAGGGCGATCGTCGATTCTCCGCCTTCGAGACTGAAGCGCTTCTGGCCGACGTACTTGGTCTGGAGGAAGGTCTCGAACGCCTCGGCCTCGTTGAGTTTCGCGAGCACGCGCATCTGCGCGTCGTGGGTCGGCTTGCGATACGGCTTCTCGATGTGGTCCTGGACCCACTTGCGCTGATCGGGGTCTTGGATGTGCATGTATTCGATGCCGATGGTGCGGCAGTACGAGTCACGCAGCACGCCGAGGATCTCCCGCAGCAGCGCTTGGCGCTTGCCGCCGAAGCCGCCGGTGACGAACTCGCGGTCGAGGTCCCAGAACGTCAGGCCGTGGCTGGAGATCTCCAGGTCGGGATGCGAGCGCTGCTGGTATTCGAGCGGGTCGACGTCGGCCATCATGTGCCCGCGAACCCGGAACGAGTTGATGAGCTCCTGCACCCGCGAGGTCTTACTCACGTTGTCGGCGAGGTCGACGCTGATGTCGGATGCCCAGTGGATCGGGTCGTACGGGATGCGCAGCTCGGCGAAGATGCCCTCGTAGAAGCCGCGCTGCCCGATCAGCAGTTCGTGCACCTTCTTCAAAAACTCGCCGGAGCCCGCGCCCTGAATGACACGGTGGTCGTAGGTCGAGGTGAGCGTGATGGTCTTCCCGATCCCGAGCTCGGCGAGGGTTTTGGTACTCGCCCCCTGGAACTCGGCCGGGTACTCGAGCGCTCCGGCGCCGACGATGCAGCCCTGACCGGGCATCAATCGCGGCACGGAATGCTCGGTACCGATGCCGCCGGGGTTGGTCAGCGAGATGGTGGTGCCGGCGAAGTCCGCCGCGGTGAGCTTGTTCGCGCGTGCCTTCTGTACGAGTGCTTCGTAGTCGGCGATGAAGTCGCCGAAACCCATCGCCTCGGTCTTCTTGATGCCGGGCACCAAGAGGGCACGTGTGCCGTCGGGCTTCGGGATATCGATGGCGAGACCGAGGTTGACGTGAGCAGGGGAGACGACCGCGGGCTTGCCGTCAGTCTCCTGGTAGAACACGTTCTGGCTCGGGAACTCCTTGATCGCCTGCACGATGGCCCAGCCGATGAGGTGCGTGAACGACACCTTGCCGCCGCGAGCACGCTTCAGGTGGTTGTTGATCACGATGCGGTTGTCGATCATGAGCTTCGCGGGGATGGTGCGCACGCTCGTGGCGGTCGGCACAGCGAGGCTCGCGTCCATGTTCGCCGCGAGGGCCTTCGACATCCCGCGTAGCGGGGTGACGGTGCCCTCGTCGGCTGCGGGAGGAGCCGCATCGGGAACCTTCGGCGCGGTCTTCTCCGGCAGCTTGGACGACTTCGGCGCATCGGCCGGAATCGGCTGTGGCTTCGGCTGCACCGAGGTCGTGCGCGCTATCGGCTGGCTGGCCGACGGCGGAGTCGGATCCGCGGCGGGCGTGGGATCCGCGGCAGCATCCGGTGCGACCTCGATGGGGATCTGCGGCTCCTGGGCCGGTTCCGCCTCAGCATCGACGACCTGTTGCGTCGTCGGATCAGCACCCGCGGTCTCGTTCGGCTCACCGCCGGATGCGGCACCCGGATCGTCGGACCGACGGTAGGCCTCGAGGATCGGCCACCACGACTGGTCCACCGAGTCCTTGTCTTCGAGGTATCGCTCGTACATTTCGTCTACAAGCCATTCGTTGGCACCGAACTCGCCCGAGGATCCATCCTCCGCCGCGAGGCCAGTCACTTGGCTGGACACAGCCGACCGCCCACTTCCTGCATCTCATGTTCCGGATAGGGAATACGCGTCCATCGATGGCCGCTTGCCCCCTCCCAGGCTATCGCTTTCCCGGCCGGGGACGACTCGTGAGGGCGGGAGTACCCTCGCAGGCATGGAGTTCTACGAGACGAGCCCGGTGCACGATCTGACCTATTCCGACGTGTTTCTGGTACCTCGCCGATCGGCCATCGCGAGCCGACTGGACGTCTCCATCGCCCCGGTCGACGGCACTGGCACCAGCCTGCCGATCGTCGCGGCCAACATGAACTCGGTAACGGGCCCTCGTCTGGCCGCGACGCTGGCGCGCCGCGGCGGCCTGGGCGTGTTGCCGCAGGACATGCACCTGCAGGACCTGGATGCCGCCATCCGCTGGGTGAAGGCGCAGCCGGT
>CAXTLO010000042.1:0-15221 GCA_964244965.1 uncultured Marisediminicola sp. | reverse complement strand
AGCGCTGAGCTTCACACCGAAGCGTTGACCGCTTCCCCCGCACGTTCTCCGAGCTCCCCACCACGTACCATGGTGGGGAGCTCAGGGGTTAAATGACAGAAACGGCTCCTTCGTCGCGCGCGGACAGCGCTGCCGAGGACACCACGCACACCGACGGCGATGCAGGGAAGCGGCGCTCCCGCGGCGTGCTCCTGTTCCTCCGCGACATTCTGATCATCTTCATCGCGGCGATCATCATCTCGGTGGGTATCAAGGCGTTCCTCATCCGCTCCTTCTACATCCCCTCGGGGTCGATGGAGAGCACCCTGGTGCAGAACGACCGGATCATCGTCAACGAACTGGTACCCGACCTGGTCGGGCTCGAACGCGGCGACGTCGTAGTCTTCCGCGATCCGGGGGGCTGGCTCGATCCTCTTCCGCAGCCGGAACTGAGCCCGATCGCCGCGGGATTCGACTGGTTCCTCACCCTCATCGGTCTCAGCGCCTCGGACAGCAACGACCACCTGATCAAGCGGGTCATCGGGCTACCGGGTGACACCGTCACCTGCTGCAACGAACTCGGGCAGATGGAGGTCAACGGCGTCCCGCTCGACGAGCCGTACCTGCAGTTGCCCGACGGGTCGAAGCGTGTGTCGGCCGACGACTTCGAGCAGACGGTGCCGGAGGGATCGCTCTGGGTGATGGGCGACAACCGCTACAGCTCGAAGGACTCCCGGTACAACACCGATACCCCGAGCCTCGGATTCGTTCCGATCGACAACGTCGTCGGGCGCGCCTTCGTCGTCACCTGGCCGGTCAGTAACTGGAGTTGGCTCGACAACTATCCCGAGACGTTCGCCGAGGTGGCGCGGGGAGACGACTGATGCCGGTCGCCGACCCCACTCTGCGACTCGAGCGCTCGCTGCACCGTGACGGTCACCGCTTCGTCATCGGATGCGACGAGGTCGGACGAGGTGCCATCGCCGGTCCGGTCGCGGTAGGACTCGCGATCGTCGAGGTCGGGGTGCGCAAGTTCCCGGTGGGACTGCGCGATTCGAAGCTGCTCAGCGAGCGACGCCGCGAGGAACTCGCCCCGCTCGCGCATCGCTGGGCGAGACACACCGCGGTGGGTCTCGCGGAGGCCTGGGAAGTCGACGAGCTCGGGCTCTCGATCGCGCTCGGGCTCGCCGGTGCTCGTGCTCTCGCGGCAATCGACCCGGATGTCGTCGACCAGGCGGTGGTGCTGCTCGACGGCTCGTGGGACTGGCTGAACCCGATGCTCGAGCATCCGCGCACCGTGATCACGCGGATCAAGGCCGACCGGGATTGCGCGTCGGTGTCCGCTGCATCCGTCGTCGCGAAGGTCCACCGTGACCGACTGATGATCGACGCGCACGAGACCACCCCCGGCTATGGCTGGGTCGGCAACAAGGGGTACGCGTCGTCGGCTCATCTCGCGGCGATCGATGAACTAGGGCCCTCCGCCTTGCATCGGCACACCTGGTTGCGCGAGCCGCAGCTGATGGAGGAGGCCGGCTGAGGCCCGTCGGCGCAGATCGCTGCGCGCGTAGGATTGCCTGAGCATGGATGACGACGAGTTCGACGACTACGACCGCGAGGTCGAGCTGGCGCTGTACCGCGAGTACCGGGATGTCGTGTCGCAGTTTCGGTACGTCGTCGAGACCGAGCGTCGCTTCTATCTCGCGAACGAGGTCGAACAGGTGCTGCGGCAGACCGAGCACGATTTCTATTTCGAGCTCACCATGACCGATGTGTGGGTCTGGGACGTGTACCGTTCCGACCGGTTCGTGAAGTCGGTGCGAGTGCTCACCTTCAAGGACGTCAACATCGAGGAGCTGTCGGCGAAGGAGCTGGAGCTGCCGAAAGAGCTCGCCCTCGACGAGTAGAGACCGGCCCTCGACGAGTAGCCCGCCCCTCCTCCCGAGTCGGCCGGCTCGCGTGTCTGTTCAGAGATCCGGATGAGGCGGTCCGCCCGGCATCTCTGACGGGCACGCTCGTTCCGGAGGTGCTCATGGCAGCCAAGGACGAGCTGGGCCGACGGGGTGAGACGATCGCCGCGGAGTTCCTCCTGCGAGCGGGGATGATCGTCGTCGAGCGCAACTGGCGATGCCCCCTCGGCGAGATCGATGTGATCGCGCGCGATGGCGACGAACTCGCATTCGTCGAGGTGAAGACGCGCTCGGGGCTCGGGTACGGTCATCCGTTCGAGGCCATCACCATGCGCAAGCTGGCGCGGCTGCGACGCCTCGCGGCGGCATGGTGCGAGGTGCACGACGATCGTGCTTCCGCCATCCGCATAGACGCCATCGCGGTGATCGCACCCGCGGGCAAGGTACCCGTAGTCGAACACCTGCGGCGGGTGTTCTGATGCCCGTCGCGCGCACGCGGTCGGTCACCCTGCTCGGGCTGCAGGGTGCCATGGTGGAGATCGAGGCCGATATCTCCAACGCGCTGCCGAAGGTGGTGATCATCGGGCTGCCCGACAGCGCGCTCTCCGAAGCGCAGCACCGCGTGCGAGCGGCCGTCGTCAACTCCGGTATGGACTTCACCAGCCGTCGCCTGACGATCAACCTCTCGCCCGCGGCACTTCCGAAGCACGGGTCGGCCTTCGACCTCGGCATCGCGCTCGCGGCGATCGCGGCAGCTGGAGATATCGACACAGAGTCGATCGGCCGAGTCGTGCACCTCGGCGAGTTGGCGTTGGACGGGAGACTCCGCCCGATCGCCGGCATCCTGCCTGCTGTGCTCGCGGCTGCGAGGGCCGGCGCCTCGACAGTGATGGTACCGAGCGGCAACGCCGACGAAGCGACGCTCGTGCCGGGCATCCGCGTCGTCGGCGTCGGGTCGTTGCGCGATGCCGCGATCTGGCACGGCGGCGAGTTCGAGCCGGAACCCGTCGATCCGATCCTCCGCTCAGTGGTCGAGCCGCCACCGCAGGAGGTCGCCGACCTGGCCGACGTGATCGGCAACGACGACGCCGTCGAGGCGATGCAAGTGGCGGCGGCCGGTGGTCACCACGTCTTCCTCCTCGGCCCGCCCGGTGCGGGCAAGACGATGCTCGCCTCCCGCCTCCCCGGACTGCTCCCCGATCTGGAACCGAGCGCCGCGCTCGAGGTCAGCAGCATCCGGTCGTTGTCGGGGCTCTCGGTGGGCAGCGCGCTCAGCGTCCGCCCGCCGCTCGAATCACCCCATCACACCGCAACCGCCGCTTCCATCGTCGGCGGTGGAAGCGGCGTGATCCGGCCGGGTGCCGCCGCGCGCGCCTCGCACGGGGTGCTGTTCATGGACGAGGCTCCCGAATTCCCGAGCACCGTCCTCGACGCACTGCGCCAGCCGCTCGAGTCCGGGGTGATCACGATCCATCGCGCCAACTCCGTCGCCCATTTCCCGGGGCGATTCCAGCTCGTACTCGCGGCCAACCCCTGTCCGTGTGGTCAGTACGGCGCGAATGACTCCGAGTGCACCTGCACCCCGAACACACGGCGCCGTTACCTCGCGCGTATCTCCGGCCCGTTGCTCGACCGGATCGACATCCAGTTGCGTGTCAGCCGCATCACCTCGGCGCAACTCCGTCTGTCGTCGGAACGACCCGGACTGACGTCGGCGGACGCGCGCGCGAGAGTCAGCGACGCCCGCGCAGTCGCGAGGGCTCGGCTCGCGGGCACTGGGTGGACCCTCAATTCGCAGGTACCAGGCGCATGGCTGCGCGCACCGGAGAGGCGGCTGTCCACCGCGACCACGGGGATCATCGACCGTGCGCTCGAGCGCGGTGGACTCACCATGCGCGGGTACGACCGGGTGCTGCGGCTTGCGTGGACGCTGGCGGATCTCGACGGGATCGGCCCGCCCAGCTCCGAGCACCTCGGCCGGGCTCTCTATCTCAGGAAGGCGATCACCACATGACCATGTTCGGTGTGAAGGAGGCAGTGGTGGCCCCGCTCCTCCGGCGACTCTGCGGCGACGACGACGAGCGGATGCCGCGGGATCAGCTGCTCGAGCGCTTCGCTCGTGCGACCTGGACCGGAATCGCCGAGCCAGGCGACCGAGTGGCCGGCGCGCTCGTCGCGGGCCTGGGTGCATCGACGGCGCTCACTGCGGTCCTCGACGGGTGGAAGCCCGCGGACATGCTCGCTCCGCTGCCCGACACCGTGAGCCGGTCCGAACTGACAGCCGGTCTCGCGCGGTGGGCGCCGCGGCTCGGTCCACCCGCTCGGCTTCTCGCGCTCCAGCAGGCGATGCGCTACGGGGTGCGGCTCCTCACGCCGGACGACTCCGAATGGCCCAGCGGTGTCGATGATCTGGGTGATCACGCTCCGATCGCCCTGTGGGTGCGAGGGGATGTCGCGGCCGTGGCGACCCATGCCCGTTCCATCGCCCTGGTGGGTGCCAGGGCGGCGACCGGCTACGGCGAACACGTGACCATGGAGGCATCCGCCGGGCTGGTGGACCGGGGCTACACCATCACCTCCGGTGCCGCCTATGGCATCGATGGAATGGCGCACCGATCCGCCCTGGCGAGTTCTGGCACCACCGTCGCGTTCTTGGCCGGTGGCGTCGATCGGTTCTATCCGAGTGGTCACGACGCGTTGCTGAATCGGATCGTCGAGACCGGCGCGGTCGTGTCGGAGCTGCCCTGCGGGTCGCCGCCGACCAAGTGGAGGTTCCTGCAGCGCAACCGGCTCATCGCCGCATCGACCCTCGCGACGATTGTGCTCGAGGCGGGGTGGCGATCCGGATCGCTGAACACGGCCGGTCACGCCGCCGCACTCGGGAGGCCGCTCGGCGCGGTGCCCGGTCCGGTTACCAGTGCGGCCTCTGCCGGATGTCATCGGCTCATCCGCGACTTCGACGCGGCGTGCGTGACATCCGCCGACGAGATGGCGGAGTTGGCGCCTCTCGGCGCTGACGTCCCTGGCCGTGCGGGGGACTTCGACACTCCGCCCGATCACGCCGACATCTCGGCGGATGGCGTGCGGGTGATCGACGCCCTCAGCGCTCGAGTCCCACGCCGAGTGGACGATGTCGCAGCACGAGCAGGGCTGGCGGTAGCCCGCGTCCAGAGCGTGCTCGGCATGCTCGAACTCGACGGCCGCGTGTCGTCGCGGGAGTCGGGTTGGGTGGTGGTTCCCCGCCGCTGAACCACCTGTGCGAAGGTGACTTCGGGAGGACCAGGTGGCAACAAGACGAGCCGGAGAATCGACCGCGAGCGGTTTCGAGGCCGCAGTCCGAGCGCTCGCCACTGAGGAGCAGCGGATCGCGTATCGGCGGTACTTCCCTGGCGACGAGACTTTCATCGGCGTTCGGATGGGGGATATCTTCGCCCTCGCGAAGGATGCGATCGAGTTGCCGGTCGGGGAGCTCGAGACGCTGCTCGACAACTCGACGCACGAGGTCCGGGTCGGTGCCTGCTCGATCATGGGGAAGGCGGCTAATGCCAGGGGAGCAGGCGAGCAACGGCGCCGCGAGCTGTACGAGCTGTGTCTCAGGCGTCACGACAGAATCGACACCTGGGACCTCGTGGACTTGGTCGCACATCAGGTGCTGGGAACTTGGCTTCTCGATCGCTCGCGCGCGCCGTTGTATGCGCTGGCGCGCTCCGGTTTCTGGCCCGAGCGGCGCAGCGCAGTCGTCGCCACGGCGGCGTTCCTCCGTCGAGGAGAAGTCGGTGACGCCCTCGATATCGCCGTTGTTCTCGCGGACGACACCGAAGAACTGGTGCAGAAGGCGACCGGTTGGATGCTCCGTTGCGTCGGCGAGATCGACCGAGCGCGGCTGCTCGCCCACCTGGATACCCACGCTTCCGAGATGTCCCGCGCGGCCGTGCGCGCGTCGATCGAGAAACTCGACCAGCCGACGCGGGCGCGTTACCTGACCCGACCCTGATCGCGGGGACATACCGCCGTCGCCGAGCTAAACGACTCGACACCGTTCGGGTCCACACGATCGCGCCCCCGACGGCAGCGCCGGCGCACGTTATGGTCGATCGATGAGTACTCCCAGTGGCAAGAGCGACGACAATCTCCTCGTGTGGTACATCGTGATCGGGATGACCGCGGGCGTGATCGTCGGCACCATCGTGGGCGCGCTGCTTCCAGCTGTGGGTATCGGCCTGGGGTTGAGCATCGGTCTCGGACTGGGTATCGCCGTCGGTTCGGTCATCTTCTACGTGCGGAAGCAGCAGCGGTGACCATGGCGGTCCCGGCTGCCGAAGTCGCTGCACTCCGTTGGCGACCCGTCGCCTAGCCTGAACCGGTGACCCAGCTCGGCCAGTACCCGCCGCCCCTGCTCGCGATCGCCCACTTCAGCGACCCGCACCTCTTAGCGGGCGGCCGGCCGCTCTACGGAGCCGTCGACACCGGGGCGAACCTCCTTCGCGCTCTGGCACAGCTCGAGCGGTCAGAGGAGCAGGTCGCGGCGATCGTATTCACCGGAGATCTCGCCGATCTCGGCGAGGCCGATGCGTATCGTCGCCTACGCGAGATCGTGGAGCCGGCTGCCACGCGCATCGGTACCGAGATCGTCTGGGTGATGGGCAACCACGACGAACGTGCGCGATATCAATCCGAGTTGTTCGGCGAAGCGGGCACCGACGAGCCGCAAGACCGGGTGTACGACCTCGGCGGGCTCCGACTCATCGCCTTCGACACGACCGTCCCGGGATACCACCACGGCGACATCGCCGACGAACAATTCGACTGGCTCGAGGCGCAGCTCGCGACGCCCGCGCCGCTCGGCACGGTGCTCGCCATGCACCACCCGCCCGTGCCGTCACCCGTAGAGGCGATGGCGATCCTCGAACTGCGCCGCCAGGATCGACTCGCCGAGGTGTTGCGCGACTCGGACGTCCGCGTCATCCTCGGCGGTCATCTGCACTACTCCACCCACAGCACCTTCGCCGGCATCCCGGTCAGCGTCGCATCGGCGACCTGCTACACCCTCGACGTCAGCGCGCCGCCGTCCACCCTGCTCGGTGTCGGCGGGGGCCAGGCGTACACGCTGATGCACGTGTACGCGGATCGCACCGTGCATTCCGTCGTCCCCGTCGGGGACTTCCCACCCGTCAGCGGCTTCGGTCCCGACGTTCTCGCCGCGTTCCTGCGCATGACGGCGGATGAACGGCTTGAAGCGTTCTCGAACAAGGCCTCCACCTTCTCAGTAGCCGACCTCGAGACGGACTGACCGAGCCCCGATGAAGCCGGGCGCGCCCCCGCGCGCCCTGTGCTGCGCTCGCGATGCCATGAGCGACGATGAGCAGATGGATCTCCCCCGAGCCGTCGACGCCTTCGCCGATCATCTCGCCGTCGAACGGGGATTCAGCGCGAACACCGTGCGGTCGTACCGATCCGACCTCGCCTCCCTGGTCGGCTTCGCGGCGGGTCGCGATCTGGCGGACACCGCACACCTCGACCTCGAATTCCTCCGCGACTGGCTGTGGAGCGGTTCCCAGGCCGGGCTGTCCAAGTCGACGCTGGCGCGACGCTCGGCCGCCGTGCGAGGGTTCACCACCTGGCTCACCGGCAGCGGACAGGAGCCGACGGATGCCGCGGCCCGACTGAAGGCGCCCAAACCCGACCGCTACCTCCCGAGGGTGCTGACCGGGCCGCAGGTCACCGGCGTGCTCGACTCGCTCGCGACGCGGGCGGGCACCGGCGATCCGAACGCGTTGCGCGATCGTGCCGTCGTCGAGCTCGTGTACGCCTGCGCCCTCAGGGTGAGCGAGGTGACCGGGCTCGACCTCGACCAGCTCGACCTGAGCCGGCTCACCGCGCGGGTAGTCGGAAAAGGGTCGAAGGAACGCGTAGTGCCCTTCGGCGTTCCGGCTCGTGACGCGCTCGAGCACTACCTCGACGAGGGGCGCCCGGCGCTGCTTGCGGCCACGCCCGAGCGCGCCGTCTTCCTCGGACCCAAGGGTCGTCGGCTCGGTACTCGGAGCGTGTACTCGCTGGTGTCCCGTATGACAGCGGATCTGCCGGGCGGCGTGCCGACCGGTCCGCACGCGCTACGGCACAGCGCCGCGACCCATCTGCTCGACGGGGGAGCCGACCTGCGTGCGGTTCAGGAAATGCTCGGCCATGCCAGCCTCGGCACGACACAGATCTACACGCACGTGTCGACGGAGCGACTCAAGGAGAGCTATCGGTCGGCGCACCCGCGCGCCTGATCACGACCGAGGGAGCGGTCACAACGGGCGCGTCGGCAGCAGCACCGATGGCGGGATGCCGCCGAGATAGTTGAGCGGGGACACGTACTCGCCGTGCAGACGCACCCCGAAGTGCAGACATGGCGTGCTGCAGTGTCCGGCCGCGAGGGCGCCGATCACTGACCCGCGCGTGACATCCGCGCCCTCGACGAGTTCCGACGTCACCGGTTCGAAGCTCGAGATGAGCCCGCCCGCATGTCGCAGCGAGAGCACGGGGCGATCGACGACGACGCCGGCGAAGTGCACGATCCCGTCGGCCGGAGCGACGACGGGGGTCTCGGGCGCAGTACCGATGTCGATACCCCTGTGCCCCGCCGAATAGGGCGTGGGCGGAGCGATGAAGGGGCGGACGATCGGATGCGGCGCAGCGATCGGCCATTCCCATCGAGGTGCCGTCCCCGCCTCCGACCGCCCTGCGTGAGGCGGTCCCGAAGGGCCGACCAGCAGTGCGACGAGCACGAGCGCCGCCGCAGAACCACTAAGCCGGGATGGCCCGGCGGGAAGAGACGGGAACGACACGCGTCGAGCATGACGCGGGCCGAGAGCTGTGCCGGCCGTCGGACTCCGATCCGGGGACGATCAGGCAGTGCTCGTCCGGGGGAGGAGGAGACGCTCGCCCGGCTTCGTAGCGCGGTGCTATACGGCTCACGGGACTCGGAGTGCGTCTGCCCGCAGCACTCGCGTCGCCGCTACCTCGCGCGCATCCGGCACGGCCCAGACCTGCGGATCTTCTGTACCCTCGAGGGACTCGCTGCCGCGGCAGCCGATGTCAGATGGTCTCCAACACCCTCAATGCAGCCCCGAGCCCGTTCTCAGCACGAATGGCCAGCCCCATCTGCTGGGACCGCGGCCTGAGTTGCCGGGCATCGGCGATTCCCGCGCGGACGGCATCCGCGGTGAGCTTTGACACGGGGATGGCGGCAGCCGCGATTCCCCGCTGGTGAAGCCGCGCACCCCAGAACGGCTGGTCGGCGGTGAACGGCACGACGACCGATGGGATCCCCGCCCGCGCGACAGCGTGCGATGTGCCGGCTCCGCCATGGTGGATGGCCAGAGACGCCGCCGGCAGCACGGCCTCGAAGGGGGCCGACCGCACGGCGAGCACATCCACACCGTCGACTCCGAAGGGAACCTCCAGGCCGCCCCACCCGGTGAGCATGAGCACACGCAAACCGTGGGAACGGGCTGCCTCGATCACGGCCCGCCCCCTGGCGCGCGCGCCACCGGTCTTCATCGATCCGAACGACGCCACGACGTACTCGCCGCCCCGCACGAAGTCGGCGACGACCGGATCGACGGATGCCCCGGACGATGCGTCATACCAGGCACCGGTGAGGTGCACGCGTTCCGGCCAATCCCGTGGCCGCGGCACCAGCTCGGGACTCACGGCCATGAGCGTCGCGCGAGACGGCGAGCGGCGGGCTGCACGCTGACCGCCCGGCAGCTCCGATGCCGCCATCGCGACGTCCGCATCGAATAGCCGTGCGGCGGCCCGCGGCACCGCGTAGGTCGACCGGTTGTACCGCCCGAGGTCGCGGGTCGCGGTTGGCCCGCCGGGTGCCGCGAACTCCGCGCTCGGGGTGGCCACGGGTGAGAACTCGACGAGAACGCGGGGAACCCGAAGGCTGTCGGCGACCATCGGCGCAGAAAGGATTAGCGGGTGGTGCACCACCACCTCCGGCGCGAACGCGACGGTCTCCCGCACCGCCGCAGCGAACATCCTGCGCATCGCGGGGCGCACCTCCCGGCGCAGATGGCTGAGCAGCGACCAGGGCGTCATGCCGGAATCGGGCAGCAGGCGCCCGAACTGCAACTCGAGGCTGACGGCATCCACCCCCGACAGATCGACGCCGGTGTCGTCGGGAATGGCGAGCCGCACATCGTGGCCCTGCGAGGCCGTATGGCGTGCCAGGGCGGCGAACGGCTCGACGTCGCCTCGGGTTCCGGCCGTGAGCAGCATTATTCGCACCGCGCTAGTTTGTGGCAGCTCGTGGGCGTTGCGGAATCGCGGCCCGTAGTTCGGCGTCACCGCCGGAGCAGAGCCGCGCAGCCTGGGAGGCTCCCGAGCCTGCGCGTGGCGATTGTGCCGACACCTCGGCAGTGCAGCACCCTTTGATAGCCACCAAGCGTATTCGAGGAGCACGGCTATGCCCGATTGCGTCACCCAGGCAGGTGAGTCACGTGACCGGACTGTCTGTTCCTGACCCAGCACGGGCGACGCCCCGCACGAGGCTTTCCTTCCCCGCTGCATCCATTCGGCGACTCGTGCACATCTCGCGTCCCGTGCTGTGGATCAACGCGATCGGCACCGGGATCGTCGGCGTCTGGCTGACCGGCCAGCTCTTCGACCTGCAGGCCCTGCCGGTGATCCTCTGGCTCACGCTCCCGTTCAACCTGCTGATTTACGGCGTCAACGACATCTACGACCAGGACACCGACGCAATCAACGATCGCAAGGGATCGATCGAGGGAGCAAGGATCGATCCGCGCGAGGTGCGGTTCATCGGGTGGTCGGTCGCCATCCTCAACGTGCCCTTCCTCGTGTACTTCGTACTCGCCCTCCCGCTGCCGGCCGTTGCGGTGATCCTGCTCTACGTCGGAGTGTTCGTCTACTACTCTGCCCCGCCGCTGCGGTTCAAGAGCCGACCGTTCATCGACTCGCTGAGCAACGCGGCGTACGCGCTGCCCCTGGTGATCGTGCCCGTCGCCCTCGACTCTCCACCGCTGTGGCCCGCGGTCGTCGGACTCATGGCGTGGAGCGTGGCCAAGCACGCGTTCGATGCGGTTCAGGACATCGTGGAGGACGGGGATGCCGGCATAACCACGACGGCCGTGCTGATCGGGCCGAAAGGCGTGGCGCTGTGGAGCGGAGCATGGTGGTTGATGTCGACGGTGCTGTTCGCAACCGTGAACCTTCCGGTCGCTGCCGTGAATGCGCTGATCGTGGGCATTCTGGTGGTGCGCCTGTTGCGTACTCCCACGCCCGAGACCGGCCATCGCCTCTATCCGTTGTCCGTCGCCTTCCCGTACGTTGCGGGGTCGGTGGCGGGCGTTCAGCTCACCCTCGCAATCGCAACCGGGGTCGGCCGGTGAGCGCCGGGGAAAGCCTCAACACCCTGCGCGATCAGGAGGCGTGCTCGTGAGCCGCGTTGTGGTCGTCGGCGGCGGCCTTGGCGGGCTCGCGGCATCCGCCTTGATCGCCAAAGCCGGGCACACCGTGACCCTGCTCGAGCAGGCGACCACTCTGGGCGGCAAGAGCCGTCGGATGCTGGTGGGCGGGCAGCGCATCGACACCGGACCTTCGCTCGTCACGTTCCCCACCGTGTGGCACGAGTTACGAAGGCGACTCGGCGAGACGTCGGCCGAGGCGATCGGTGAGCTAGACCTGGTGCGGATGCCCGAAGTGGGTCGTTACTACTACCAGGGTGAGACGGTGAACCTCCCGGTGCCCGACGGTCACCCGTGGTTTCCCGCGTGGCAACGTTTCTGCCACGAGCACGCTCCGCTCGCCGACGACGTCTCGGCGCTGCTCCTCACCGACCCGCTCGATCGTGCCGCCCTCCCGGCTCTCCGCCGACTGCTCCGTGTCTACGGCAGTCGCCTCACCACGCGGGCGTACCTCGACGGCCTCGACTGGATGCCCGATGGGCTGCGCGAGATCATCGCCATCCACACCCTCAACGCGGGAGTGTCTCCATCGAGAACCCCCGCCCTGTACGCGAGCATGCCAGCCATCATGGCCGAGACCGGGGCCTGGGTGCCGCGCGGCGGAGTGTACGAGGTGGTCGAGGCCCTCGCGCGCCTGGCCGATGCCGCAGGCGTCACGATCCACACCGGGGAGCAGGTAACCCACATCGAGAAGGGCACCGTCACCAGCAGCGGCGGCGTGTACCCGGCTGACCTCGTCGTCAGTGCGATGGATACCGAGCGCCTCCGCTCACTCGTCGGCCCCAGCCTCGCCGGGCTTTCGAGCCTCCTCCCGCGGCCGCGCACCCTCTCCTGTTCTGCCATCGCGGTGTACGGGGTACTACGCGAGGGATTGCCGGTCGACATCGCGGCGCACAGCGTCCTTCTGCCGACCCGGCCCGCCGCCCTGCACCGCAGCCTCGAGGCCGGTGACCAACCGGCCGACACGATGGCCTTCGTCAATTACTACCGCGCCGGCGAGGTGTACCCGAATGAGCGCAGCACCGTGGGCATCCTGCTGACCTGCCCGGCCGATGGCGCCGACTACTCCGTCGACCACCCGTTCGTGCGTCGCGAGATCGAGCGGATCTCGACGGCAATGGGGCTCCCCGTTCCGCTCACCGACTACCTCGACGAGCACATCGTGCTCGATCCGCAGTACTACGGCACGTTCGGTGAGCCGCACGGTGCGCTGTACGGGGCCGCGCGGCCGCCGTGGATGAGCGGGCCGTTCCACCGGCCAGCGTATGTCGACCCACTTCGCCCCTGGCTGTGGAGAGTCGGCGCATCAGTTCACCCCGGCGGTGGCATCCCCGCGGTCCTGGGCGGGGCGATGGTCGCCGTCACGCGGCTGCTGAAGAAAGCTCCGGCCTAGGAGCCTTCGTTCCGGCGCGGCACGTAGGACGTGGCACGACGTCGCCCTCGGCAGGCGGCGACCGCACTGGCTCGAAGCTCGACGGAGGCAATCCGGATGCCGAATCGACAGCACAGGTCGGTCGACGACGACACCGGCGAAGTGCACCACGCCGCCAGCGGGGGCGGTGATGAGATAACCCGTCGGCGCAGTGACCGGCCATTCCCATCGAGGTGCCGTCCCCGCCTCCGACCGCCCTGCGTGAGGCGGTCCCGAAGGGCCGACCAGCAGTGCGACGAGCACGAGCGCCGCCGCAGAACCACTAAGCCGGGATGGCCCGGCGGGAAGAGACGGGAACGACACGCGTCGAGCATGACCTGACGAGCCGCCCCCGCGGATGCGGATCCTCGATCCGAGGACGATGGGGCGAGGAAGGTCGCGTGGGAGGAGAGGCCGGGGAGGCCGGCGAGCGCGGTGCTATCATTGTCGACGCGGTACGAGCGATCGTGCCGACTACGCGTGCCATCGAGCTGGTGATCCAGCCGCCGACGAACTCGGCGATTGACAGCATCAGCCGCGACATCCCTCAGTCTGACCCTCCGACAAGCCTCAATCGGGCTCGTCGCGGAGCAGCGGATGCGCGACATGGCACCAGGGATCGCGCCATACGGCTGCGACGACGAACTGAGAATGAGCAGGCGCGAGCCTGCCGAGAAAAGGAGACGGCCATGGCCGTTGTCACCATCCGCCAGCTGCTCGACAGCGGAGTCCACTTCGGGCACCAGACCCGGCGCTGGAACCCGAAGATGAAGCGCTTCATCCTGACCGAGCGCTCCGGCAGCCACATCATCGACCTGCAGCAGTCGCTCGCGCACATCGACAAGACGTACGACTACGTCAAGGACACCGTCGCTCACGGCGGCACCATCCTGTTCGTCGGCACGAAGAAGCAGGCTCAGGGGTCGATCGCCGAGCAGGCGCAGCGCGTCGGTCAGCCGTTCGTCAACCAGCGCTGGCTCGGTGGGCTGCTCACCAACTTCCAGACCGTCTCGAAGCGTCTCGCTCGGATGAAGGAGCTCGAGGAGCTCGACTTCGACGACACCACCAAAGGCTTCACCAAGAAGGAACTGCTGATCAAGAAGCGCGAGCTCGTGAAGCTCCAGCGCAGCCTGGGCGGGATCCGCAACCTGACGAAGACACCATCGGCGATCTGGATCGTCGACACCAAGAAGGAGCACCTCGCCATCGACGAGGCGCACAAGCTCGGCATCCCGGTCATCGCGATCCTCGACACCAACTGCGATCCCGACGAGGTCGCCTACCCGATCCCGGGTAACGATGACGCGATCCGGTCCGTCGGTCTGCTCACCCGCATCATCGCGGATGCCGCAGCCGAGGGCCTCATCCAGCGGCACCAGAAGCCCGAGGAGGGCGCGGAGCCCGTTGAGCCGCTCGCCGCTTGGGAGGCCGAACTCCTCGGCCAGGCCGAGGCTCCCGCAGCCGACGCCCCTGCTGCCGAAGCACCTGCCGCCGATGCACCCGCTGTCGAAGCTTCTGCCGCCGATGCTCCTGCCGCTGAAGCTCCGGCCGACCTCCCGGTCGAGGAGAACGACGCTGATGCCGTCGCCTCCGCCGATCTCGCCGCTGGCGACCCGACCGAGGTTCCGGTGCACACGCCAGAGTCCGACCAGGCCACCGAGGCGCGCCTCGAGGCAGAGGCCACTCCCGAGGAGCAGGCCACCCGCGAGACCGCAGCGACGGTCTGATCGCGGGGCCACGGGCCCGCCACTACATTCAGCAACCGGATCCGCACCCGTCGAGAAGCCGGGTGCGGAACCATTCGACGCAAAGGACACTTCCAATGGCAAACGTCAGCCTCGCCGACGTCAAGACCCTCCGCGACCGTCTCGGGACCGGGATGGTCGACACCAAGAACGCCCTCGTGGAAGCCGACGGCGACCTCGAGAAGGCGACCGAGCTGCTTCGCCTGAAGGGCGCCAAGGGCAACGCCAAGCGCGCCGACCGCTCCACCAGCGAGGGCTTGGTCGCCGTTGTCGAGAGCGCGACCGCCGTGACGATGATCGAGCTCGCGAGCGAGACCGACTTCGTCGCGAAGAGCGAGCGCTTCATCGGACTCGGCGACTCGGTGCTCCAGGCTCTCGCCGACTCCGGCGCCGAGACGGTGGATGCGGCACTCGCCACCACCTCGGGCGCCTCGACCGTGGGCGACCTGATCTCGGGTCAGGCCGCGACGTTGGGCGAGAAGGTGGAACTGCGCCGCATCGTCCGCATCCCGGGTGACAAGTTCTCCGTCTACCTGCACCGCACCAACAAGGACCTCCCGCCCCAGATCGGCGTGGTGGTTGCCTACACCGGGGACGACGACGAGACCGCGCGGTCGATCGCGCAGCACATCGCCTTCGCCGACCCGCGGGTGCTCAGCCGCGACGACGTGCCGGCCGACGAGGTCGAGCGCGAGCG
>CAXTLO010000041.1:0-15227 GCA_964244965.1 uncultured Marisediminicola sp. | reverse complement strand
GCGCTCGCGACCTGCTACCTGTACGGCGCCATCCGCTTCAACGGTCGCGAGGTGCGCATCTCCAAGGCGGCCCGCATCCAACTGGCGATCATCGCGGCGCTGTACCTCGCCATCCAGGCCGTGAGTATCTGGCTGGATCAGTACACCACCTTGTTCACCAGCAGCAGCGGACTGCTCACGGGAGCGTCATACGCCGATGCGAACGCGCTCATCCCGGCTCGCGCGATCCTCGCCGGAGTGGCGGCGATCGTCGCCATCCTGTTCATCGTCACCGCCGTCATCGGCCGCTGGCGTTTCCCGATCGTCGCGACCGGTCTCCTGCTTGTACTGGGCGTGCTGGTCGGATCGGTGTATCCGTTCGTCGTGCAGCGCTTCCAGGTCGACCCGAGCGCGCGCACCGTCGAGGCGCCCTACATCGAGCGGAACATCGAGGCCACGCGCGAGGCTTACGGAGTCGCCGGTGTGGAGGAGCAGAACTTCAGTCCTGAGACGGATGCCGAGGCCGGCGGCCTACGCGACGACGCCGAGACCACGGCGAACATCCGCATCATCGACCCGGCGCTCGTATCCGACACGTTCGCTCAACTGCAGCAGTTCCGCCAGTACTACCAGTTCACGGACGAACTCGACGTCGACCGCTACGAGATCGAGGGTCAGGTGCAGGACACCGTCATCGCCGTGCGCGAGCTGAACCTCGACGGCCTGGGCTCGAACAACACCTTCTACAACCGCACCTTCGTCTATACCCATGGCTATGGCCTGGTGGCCGCCTACGGCAATCAGCGCTCGCCCGAGGGCCAGCCGGTCTTCTTGCAGGAGGGCATCCCGAGCACGGGACTCCTCGGCACCGACTTCGAGCCGCGCATCTACTTCGGCGAGGACTCTCCGCCGTTCTCGATCGTCGGGGCGCCGGAAGGTGATGATCCGGTCGAGCTCGACTTCCCGGCGGGCGAAGATCCCGAGGGCGCGAGCGACAACGAGGTGACCACCTACGCCGCCGAGGGTGGGCCGGCACTGGACAACGTGTTCAAGAAACTGATCTATGCGATCAAGTTCCAGTCCGAGCAGATCTTCTTGTCCGACGCTGTCAACGACGAGTCCCAGATCCTCTATGACCGCGACCCCAAGGAGCGCGTTCAGAAGGTCGCGCCGTACCTGACACTCGACAGTGACGCCTACCCGGCCGTGGTCGGCGACAAGGTGCTCTGGATCGTCGACGGGTACACGACCAGCGCCACCTACCCGTATTCGCGGGTGCAGGCGCTGTCGACCGCGATCGTCGATACGGCGACCCCGCCGCCGACGTATCCGGTGGACGACATCAACTACATCCGCAACTCGGTGAAGGCCACTGTCGATGCGTACACCGGCGAGGTCGTGCTGTACGCCTGGGACGATCAGGATCCGATCCTGCAGACCTGGCAGAAGATCTTCCCCACGACGCTCGAACCGATGAGCGAGATGTCGGGTGATCTGATGGCGCACGTGCGCTACCCCGCGGACCTGTTCAAGGTGCAGCGCGAGATCCTCAGCACGTACCACGTGATCGACACCGACTCGTTCTTCTCCGGTGATGACGCGTGGACCCCGCCGAACGATCCGACCCAGCCCGCCGGACAGGCGCAACCGCAGCCGCCGTACTACCTGACCACGCAGGTTCCAGGGGCGGAGGAGCCGGATTACTCGCTGTACACCAACTACATCCCGCAGGACACCGGCGAGAACGCCCGGAGCGTGCTGACCGGATATCTGTCGGTCAACTCGAATGCCGGCAGCGCGGCGGGCGAGCGCGCCGACACCTACGGGCAGTTCACCCTGCTGACTCTCCCGCGACAGACGACGGTGCCGGGTCCGGGTCAGGTGCAGAACGACTTCAACTCCGACACCGAGGTGGCCAATCAGCTCGCGCTGCTTCAACGTGGCGAGACCGAAGTGCTGCGTGGGAACCTGCTGACCCTCCCGGTGGGTGGCGGCCTGCTGTATGTGCAGCCGATCTACGTGCAGTCGACAGCGGAGACGGCGTTCCCGATCCTGCGGAAGGTACTGGTGTCGTTCGGCAACCAGATCGCCTTCGAGGACACCCTGGACGCCGCGCTCGATTCGCTGTTCGGAGGTAATTCGGGCGCCGATGCTGGAGATGAGGGAGTGCCGACGGTGCCGGATGACGGTACCGTCGATCCCGACGCGCCCGCAGAGCCTGAGACCCCGGTCGATCCGGAGACACCCGAGGAGCCGACCACGCCGAGCGCCGGTACCGGCAATGCGGAGCTGGACCAGGCTCTCGCCGACGCGCAGCAGGCTCTCACCGACCGCTCCGCTGCCTACTCTGCTAACGACCTCGTCGCGGCGGCGCAGGCCGACCAGGCGTTGCAGGACGCGATCGAACGCGCCATCGCCGCGACTCCGTAACTACTACAGGTCATGACGGGATGATCCCGCTCGCGGCGGGAGTGACGACTTCCGCCGCGAAGTCGCCTTCCCCGGCGCCCGCCCGGGTCGCGTGTCGGGTGCCGAAGATCTCTGGTAGTGTTGACTCTCGTGCCGCGGGGTGGAGCAGTTCGGTAGCTCGCTGGGCTCATAACCCAGAGGTCGCAGGTTCAAATCCTGTCCCCGCAACAGTGAAGGCCCGGAACCTCAGGTTCCGGGCCTTTCTCTTGCCGCTAGGGCGTCCGGACGGTGGAGGACCTCAGCTGGCTGCGGCGATCGGCACGTCGCATCCGCAACTGCGCCGGATGACGAGCTCGGTCGCGATCACGTCGTGTGTCTCGCTGAGGTCGGACTTGTCGAGCTTGGCCATGAGCCGTTCCATCGTCCTCTTCGCGATCTGGTCGACTCGCACGTCGACGGACGTGAGACCCGGAAACGCCCGCTCGGCGAGCTCCGATCCGTCGAACGAGGTGACGGCGATGTCCGCGGGCACGAGGAGGGCGCGCTCTCGGATCGCACCGATGACCCCGACCGCCTGCACGTCGGCGGACACGAACACGGCGGTCGCCTGGGATTCGTCGAGCATCGTCTGGGCAGCGGAGTACCCGGCAGACCGGGTGAAGGCAGACGCGCGATGCAGGAGCTCGTCGCCGGAGGGCAACCCTGCCGCGTCGAGAGCGTCTCGCCATCCGAGCACCCGGTCCTGAGCGGCGCCACCGACTGACTCCGGGCCGCCGACGCAGGCGATCCGCGTGTGACCATGCTCGATGAGGTGTTCCACTGCGAGTCGCGCGCTGATCCGGGTCTCGGCATGGACCGAGGAGAGCCCCGTTCCGGCGTCGATGCGGTCGAGCACCAGTACCGGAACGCCTTGGTCGCTGATCTCTTGAAGCACGTCCACGCGATGGGCGCCGATGACGATCAGCGCGTCGACCTTGCGGTCGACGTAGTTGCGCACGTACCGTTCTTCCCGCTTCGGATCATGGCCGACCGTGCCGACGAACATGACGTATCCGAGGTCGTATGCGATGTCCTCGATCTCACGGGTGACCGCTGCGATCAGCGGGTTGGCCAGGTCGGGCACCATGAGCCCGATCGACATAGTGGATGACCGGCGCAGAGCCTGAGCAATGGCGTTGGGGCGGTAGTTGAGTTCCCGGATCGCCGACTCGATGCGTTCCCGTGCGGCAGCGGACACGGGTCGTGAACCGGGATTCAGCACGTAGCTGACGACTGCCGGAGATACACCGGCTAGCTTCGCCACATCCGCTCTGGTGACCGCCATGTGAGTACTCGTCGTCCTCCCCCGAGAGGTTGTCAGCATAACCCGGGCCCCGAGGAAGGACCGGTCTACTCTGTGAAGATGGTCCTTTCGGATGACCCGATCGCCGTCGCCATCGCGCAATTCGCACCGACGGCCGACACGGACGACAACCTGCTCGTGATGCGGACGCTCGCCACCGTCGCGGCCGAACGTGGGGCACGCGTTGTGGTGTTCCCGGAGTACTCCGCCTTCTTCGAGAGCCCGCTCGGGCCTGGCTCCGTCGCGGCCGCCGAGCCGCTCGACGGACGCTTCGTAGCAGGGATCGAGGCGATGGCCAAAGTGCTCGGCGTGTTTGTCGTCTCGGGCATGCTTGAGAGCGGCACCGATCCGTCACGCTTCAGCAACACCCTGGTCGCCGTCGATCCTGGCGGCGCGCTGGTCGCCACCTACCGCAAGCTCCACCTCTATGACGCATTCGGCGATCGGGAGAGCGATTTCGTGACGGCCGGTGCTGTCGAGCAACCGCAGACTTTTCACGTCGCCGGCCTCACTTTCGGGATGCAGACTTGCTACGACGCGCGATTCCCCGAGGTGACGAGACGGCTCGTCGATGCCGGAGTCGACGTGGTGCTCATGCCGTCGGAATGGGTTCGTGGCCCGCTGAAGGAACACCACTGGCGCACGCTCGTCACCGCGCGTGCGATCGAGAACACCGTCTATGTGGTGGCCGCCGACCAGGCCCCGCCGACGGGCGTGGGCAACAGCATGATCGTCGATCCGATGGGTGTGGAGCTCGTCACCATAGGTGAGGTGACGGATGTCGCGGTCGCCTGGATGTCGACGGCGCGGATCGCGGCCGTACGCGCGATCAACCCCGCCCTGGCGCTGCGCCGCTTCGGCGTGGTGCCTCTCACGAGCTGAGCCGGTTCAGGAGCGGAGCGCCGCCAGTTGAGCCGACGCTCGCTCGAGCACGTCGACCCGTTTGCAGAACGCGAATCGCACCAGCGACGAGTAGCCGCTCCGGTTCTCCTCGTGCACGAACGCACTGATCGGCACACCGACCACACCCGCGAGTTCTGGAAGCGCCCGGCAGAACTCGGCGGCGTCGCCGTGACCCAGACCTGCCGCATCCGCGACGATGAAGTACCCGCCCTGCGGAAGCGTGATGTCGAACCCGGCGCCGATGAGTCCGGCCGCGAGGATGTCGCGCTTGTGGCGTAGGTCGTCGGCGAGGTGATGGAAGAACGGATCGGGCAGCCCGAGACCGACTGCGATCGCCGGCTGGAAAGGAGCGCCGTTGACGAAGGTCAGGTACTGCTTCACGGCGGTGACGGCGCTCACTAGCTCGGAAGGTGCGGTGAGCCAGCCGACCTTCCAGCCGGTGGTGTTGAAGGTCTTGCCTCCGCTGGAGATGGAGATGGTGCGCTCGCGAGCCCCCGGCACCGCCGCGATGGGAACGTGCGGAGTGCCGAAGGTCAGGTGCTCGTACACCTCATCGGTGACGATCAGCGCGTCGTGCCGGTGCGCGAGTTCGACGATCAACTCGAGCGTCGCGGAATCCAACATCGACCCGCTCGGGTTGTGCGGAGTGTTCAAAAGGATCAGGCGAGTGCGGTCGGTGATCGCCGCACGGAGGTCGTCATGATCGGGCTGGTACGTCGGGGCGCGGAGTGAAACCGTCACGTGCCGCCCTTTCGCCAGGCCGGTGATGGCCGCGTAGGAGTCGTAGAACGGCTCGAGCGTGACGATCTCGTCTCCCTCGTCAGCGAGAGCCAAGATCGACGCTGTGAGCGCCTCCGTCGCTCCCGCGGTGACCAGGACTTCGGTGTCGGGCTCGACCTCAAGCCCGTAGAAGCGCCGCTGATGGTCGGCGATGGCGCGACGCAGCACCGGCATGCCCGGGCCGGGCGGGTACTGGTTCATGCCGTCGGAGATCGCCTGCCGAGCAGCCTCGAGCACTTCGGACGGGCCGTCCTCGTCGGGAAAGCCCTGCCCGAGGTTGATGGAGCCCGTGGATGTGGCAAGCGCAGACATCTCCGCGAAGATCGTCGGGCGCAGCCGGCCGTCGGTATCCAGCAGCATCGCCGCGCGCGCCGTCCGTGCCCATCCGCCGGTGATCGTCATGGTCGTCCCAACCTACCTGTGGACAGATCTGGCGAGATGCCGCGAGGGTGTTCTACCCTTCGAGGCATGCCGATGCATCCTCGGATCACGCTGCTCGCCGCGGTCGCGGTAAGCAGCGTGATGATCAGCGGATGCGCCGCCACCCCGTCTCCGGAGCCGTCACCGTCGCCGAGTGTCAGCCCCGTCTTCGCGTCGGAGGAGGAAGCCCTCGCCGCCGCGACGGAGGCGTATGCCGCCTACCTTGAGACGTCGGACGCGATATTGCAACAGGCTGGTGGCGACCCGAGTCGAATCGAGGAGCACGTCGCAGCTGCTTACGGCGATGAAGAGCGGGACACCTATGCGAGATACCGTGAGTCCGGCAACCGTATAACAGGCGACTCTTCGTTCGACTCCATTCGACTTCAGCATGCGTCAGGCACGCTCTCGACCGGGGATTCGCTTTCGGTTTACCTCTGTTACGACGTAACCGATGTGCAATTGATTGATTCTGCAGGCATAGATATCACGCCGCCCGATCGGATCGATCGAGTTCCGCTCGAGGTCGAATTCGAGGTCTCAGACGGTGCAGCCAGAGGTTTATTGATAGCGAGGAGCGATGTGTGGTCCGGCCAAAACTTCTGCTGATTGCTGCGGTTAGCGCCATGTTGTCAGTTTTTGTCGCGGCAGCCCCGGCCGCGGCAGTCGCTTCAGCATGCAAGCCGGCGCAAGTTATAGAGGGGACCTGCGCGACCGTCACACCGAGCATGGGCAACGGCGGCGTCGACCTCGGCGGGAGCGTCGCTACTCCGGGTGGGTCGCGATCAGATGGACCTCGATCTGGAGGCGGTGGAGGTGACGCCGAGGAGCCCGAGGCCACATGCGTGCGCGTGTGCCGCGACGGCTTCACCGTCACGACACCGACCGACGGGCGGGGGCCGATCACGCTGGCCGACCTGGCGAACTTCCGTCCGCAGGTCGCGGTGCAGCGGATGGAACCATCGGGGTGGATGGTCGTCGGCCTCGACACCAATTTCTACGTCGAGACCGGTGCGCATGTCGAGGACGGCATGCTGCTCGGCCTCCCGGCATCCGTTCGATTCACGCCCGTCGCGTACAACTGGAACTACGGCGACGGCACGTCGGCGCGCCACGCGACCAAGGGCGCGTCGTGGCGGGCTCTCGGGCTCCGCGAGTTCGACCCGACGCCGACGAGCCACGTGTTCCGATCTCCGGGTAGTTACGCGATCTCGGTATCGGTCGACTTCCGGGCGGAGTACACCTTCGGCGGTGGCGTGTGGACAGCGGTCGAGGGCACAGTACCCGTCCCCTCCGCCCCGCTGAGCGCTCGAGCGAGCGACGCGGACACGGTCCTGGTGGCGAGGGACTGCGCATCGAACCCACGCGGACCGGGCTGTTGACGTCACATCCCGCGCATTGGAAGGCGCAGGCTCGCTCCTAGGAGGCGCAAATACAATGTCCAGGTTCGGCTATGAAGCTGGGCAGCGCTTGGAAGGAGCACCTCATGAACGACACCCCAGAGAACCCAGCCGATCGCTCCCCCCGTCCCGACGGCGAGCCGGTGACACCGGTCGAATCCGATTCGACCTCGGGACGGCCCCACACAGCGGCTGACGGGGTGACCACACCCGAGAACGCATCGCCTCCGGCTGCCGCGCCCTCCGCCTACGCTCCGCCAACCGGGCCGACGCAACCGAACTACGCACCGCCCGCTCCCACGCAGAACCACTATGCCAACGGCGCTCCGCAGCAATCCGGCTACCCGTTCGCTCCTCCAGCTGCTGCTGCCCGTGCCGAGCACGCTCGGCAGAATCCCGGCACCTCCTACCCCTCGGCACCTCAACCGTCGTCGCAGGGTGCGTTCGGCCAGCCCGCCTCTGGCTCGCAGCCTGCTGCGGGGCCGTCGAGGAGCCGGCGGGGCGTCGTGCCCATCATCGCGGCGCTCGCCGTCGGCGCACTCGTCGGTGGAGTCTCCGGCGCGGCCGTAGCAGGAGCGACGATCTCGGCGAACGAGTCCGGGCAGTCGACGTCTGCCGCGAACCCCGCGAACATCACCGTCAACGACGCCGCGGACGCGACGGCGATCACCGCGGTGGCTGCTGCGGCCGGGCCATCCGTCGTCACGATCTCCGTCTCCGACGGAGGGAGCCAGTCGGGCGGAACGGGATCCGGCGTCATCCTCAGCGAAGACGGCTACGTGCTCACCAATTCGCACGTCGTCACCCTCGATGGGGCGAGCGCGTCACCTACCGTCTCCGTGCAGACCGCGGACGGTCGCCTGATCCAGGCCGAGGTCGTCGGCACGGACCCGATCTCCGACCTCGCCGTCCTCAAGATGGACGGCGACGGCTTCCAGCCCATCGAGTTCGCAGACTCGGACCAGCTCAACGTCGGAGACACCGCGGTCGCGATCGGCGCCCCGCTCGGCCTCGCCAATACCGTCACCAATGGCATCGTGAGTTCGCTGAACCGGAGCATCACCGTCGCCTCATCCGCCGCACCGGAGAGCCCGGAGGACAGCGCGCCCGAGCCCGGCGAGAGCCCTTTCGACTTCTGGCAGTTCGGTCAGGAGGGGCAGCCGCAGACGCAGGCCACCTCGACGATCGCCCTGTCTGTGATCCAGACGGATGCGGCGATCAACCCCGGTAACTCCGGTGGCGCCCTCCTCGACGACGAGGGTCGCCTGATCGGCGTCAACGTGGCGATCGCGAGTGCCGGTCAGGGCCAGAGCCAATCGGCAGCGGGCAGCATCGGAGTCGGCTTCGCCATCCCATCCAATCTCGCCGAGCGGATCGCGGGTGAGCTCGTCGAGAACGGCGCCGGAAGTCATGGCCTGCTGGGCGCCAATGTCACCGACGTGACCGCCGATGACGCAACGGTGGTCGGTGCCCTCATCCAGGACGTGGAAGCCGGGAGCGCGGCCGACCAGGCCGGCCTCGAGTCCGGCGATGTGGTGACCAGGGTCGGCGACGTACCGGTCACCAGCCGGACCGATCTCACCGCGCAGATCAGGGCACTTGCCGGCGGAGCGGAGACGACCCTCACCTTCGTGCGCGACGGTGGGTCCGAAACGGTGGACGTGACACTCGGGACCCTCGGCTCGGAGTGATTCAGAACAGCACGTAACGAGAAGCGGGAGTGTCTTCGGCGCTCCCGCTTCTCGTGTGTCCACGGAGCTGCCTCAGCGCCGCTGCTAGGCTCGACCGAATTTCCACTACCCCGTGAGCGAAGCGGCTGCTTCGAACTCCGGATGACACTGCGCGGGTATCGCCGAGACAGGACGAGATGGCTCCGAGCGTCCCAGGCTCCTCCTCCAGCGACCTGCCCGGAGTGACCTATGTGATGCCGGTGCTCAACGAGGCTGCCTACGTCGGCGATGCGGTAGCCAGCATCTTCGCGCAGACGTACACCGGCGCATCCGAGGTCATCCTCGCGCTCGGGCCGTCGACGGATGAGACGCCGGAGATCGTCGCCCGCCTGGTGAAGACCGAACCGCGAATCCGGGTCGTGCCCAATCCGGGCATCGACATCCCGATCGGGCTGAACCTCGCGATCCGGGCGAGTACCCACCCCGTCATCGTCCGCGTCGACGCACACACTGGGCTCGACGCCGATTACACCCGGCGAGGGATCGAGACGCTGCAGCGGACCGGCGCCGTCAGCCTCGGCGGCATCATGGCGGCGAAGGGCAGGTCGACATTCCAATCCGCAGTGGCGAGGGCGTACAACAGCCGCTTCGGTCTCGGCGGCGGGGCATACCACGGCGGTGCTGTCGAGGGTCCCGCGGAGTCGGCGTACATGGGGATCATGCGCAAGGAGGCGCTGGAGTCGGTCGGCCTGTTCGACGAGAGCCTGCGTCGCGGTGAGGACTGGGAACTCAACCTCCGGCTGCGGCGAGCTGGTCACCTGGTGTGGCTCGACCCCGCGCTCGCGGTGAGCTATTGGCCGCGGGACACCCCGCCGAAGCTGGCGCGGCAGTTCTACTCCACCGGCATCTGGCGTGGTGAGCTCGTGAGGCGCCTCGGCGGGCGCAATCCGCTGCGTTTCTTCGCACCACCGGCGCTGCTCGTCTCGGTAGCGCTGAGCGCCGTGCTCGCCGTGCTGCAAGCCACCGGTGTGGTGAGCGGCATCGTCTCGGCCGTGCTCAGCGTGCTCTACCTCGGGCCGCTGCTCTACCTGGTGCTGCTGATCGTGATCGCGTTCACCCCCGTCGGCGGCCGCTCGGCGCGCGATCGAGTGGCCAGCATCCTCGCACTCGCGATCATGCACCTCAGCTGGGGCGCGGGGTTCATCCTCGGAGTGCTTCGTGGCGCCCGCGATGCGGTGGACACCTCCCGCACCGAGAGCTGAGCGGTCAGTCGAGCAGGCCGGCGTCCAGGATGCGGCGCACGACGCGTTCGGCGGCGTGACCGTCGTCGTGCGGGTTGAATCGGGCACGCCACCGCGCGTACCGGATGTCCTGCGCCGTCGAGTCGATCCCGACCGCCGCATCCGTGGTCAGGGCCTGACGGATCTCACGGACGAGATCCTCGTGCGTCTGCGTCACCGGCCCGGGGGCCTCGGCGAGCAGATCGAAGTAGAACCCGCGGAGGTCGTCGCCGTAGTGCTCGACGTCGGGCGTGTAGAAGACGATCGGGCGCCCGGTGGCGGAGAAGTCGAACATCAGCGACGAGTAGTCGGTCACGAGCACATCGGTGATCGCGAGCAAGTCGGCGACATCCGGGTAACTGGTGACGTCGAGGAGATGCTCGCCGACGATGTCGTCGCCGTGCCGGAGCGTGCGCGAGTGTCCGCGCACGAGCGTGATCGTGTCGTCACCGAGCTCCGCCGCGAACGCCCGGAGGTCGAGGAAGTCGACCAGGTCGGCGCGGTCGTCGCGCCAGGTCGGCGCGTACATCACGATCCGCACATCACGAGGCAGCCCGAGGCGTTCACGGATGTCCGCTCCGCTGGTCGTGATGAGGCGGTCGTCGCGCGGATACCCTTCTTCCCACAGGTCGCCGCGGAATCGGTAGGCGGAGCGGAAGATCCGAGCACTGTGCGGGTTCTGCGCGAGCATGATGTCCCATCTGGCGCTCTCGCGGACCACCGCGAGGCGGGTCCGAAGGCTCACGTGCGGGCGATCCAGCGCCAGGCGTTTGAGCATCGTTCCGTGCCAGGTCTGCAGCACCTTCTGGTGCGGCCGACGACGATAGCGCTTGTGCAGCCAGTCGTTGACGACCAGCAGCCGAGCATCCCGGCGCGCGGCCCACCACTCACGGCTGCCCTCGAGCACCCTGACTGCGCCGTCCGGGATGGCGACGGATGAGTCGACGGTGCTCCAGTAGCGGATCACGTCGGGCCGCTCGAGCGCCAGCCTGCGATCGATCGCCCGCGGGTTGCACGCGACCACCTGGCTGTAGAAGCTCTCGAAGAAGACCGCGGGCTGAGGCTCGGCGGTGCTGGTGCGGTAGTGCCTCTCGAGCCCGCGCTGCCCCGTGAGTTCGTCGTCACGAAGTGGCGAGGCGAATGTCGCGGTCAGTCCGCCGTCATCCCCGTCGACAGTGACCCGGTACAGATCGGTGACAGCCGGACTCGGCAGTGATGCGCGGATATCGACCCTGGCGGTCACCACCCCGTCGGCCGAACCGAGGATGAGGCGATAGCGCCCGGAGGGTGGCGCCAGGGCATCGGACCCCCAGCGCGGGATGGTCAGCGGAACGCGGGCGGTCCAGCTCGCGGCATCCGTCTGCACCGCACCGTCGAGTACGAGGCGGTGACCCGACAGGCGGACAGAAGCGGGCACGGGGGAGGGGCCGGAGATCACCAGCACGTGACCATCCCGCTCGACTCGAGTCAGAACCGGCCGATTGAGCGGTGGGGACGTCGTGTCAGGAGCGGCGGCTGCGCCGGTCCGCGCGAGGATCTCGGCGAGCACCCTCCTCGCTGAGCCGTCGTCGTCGTGGTCGAAGTGCTCGGCGCGCAGCCTGCGGGACAGCTCGTGGGTCTCGTGGTGATCCGCTCGAACGATGAGGGAGACCCAGTCTGCGGTGTGGGTGTCCCCGCTGAACCGTCGGTACGGCTCGTACAGGCCGCGCGAGGTCTCGTAGCGGGAGAGATCCGCTGCGATGAGGGCGATCGGCCCGCCGGTCAACGAGTAGTCGTAGGCGATGGACGAGTAGTCGGTGATGAGCAGATCCACCGCAGGAAGCACGGGCATCACCTCGGGGAGGACATCGGCTCCCAGCATCCGTACCCGACGGGAACCGGCCGGGCCATCGGCATAGTCGCCCGCGCCGAGCGGGTGGGAACGGACGAGCAGTACGGCGTCGTCAGCCTCCAGCCACTCGGCGATCGCGGTCCACTCCGCTTTCGTGGGTGCCGCAGGATCCACATCGCCGTCCCGCCAGGTGGGGGCATACAGCACGATGCGGGGAGGGAGGGGACCGAGTGTGCGCGTGAGGATGTCGCGCGCGGCGGCGCGCCGATCATCGGCGGTGCCTCTGAGGAGCACATCGTTCCGGGGGTCGCCGGTGACCGCCATCACGTCGTGCCCGAGTCCGAACGCGGAGCGGAGCCGGTGCGCCGAGACTGCGGAAGCGGCGGGGAAGAGGGCGATCTGCCGCCCGGCGCGTCGGTACAGCAGCCGGAGAACCCGTCGTATGACCGGATGATCGGGAAGTGGACGAAGTCGAAGGGCCGCGGGGGAGTCGAGGTGGAGCTTCTTGAGCGGGATGCCGTGCCACAGCTGCACGACGAAGGCTCCTGGCACGGCGAAGCGGTTCACATCACCGAACCCGTGCGTGACGACGACCACCGACGCGCGAAGAGTGATCCGGAAGCCGCGCCATCTGTCCTTGCGCACGACGGTCATACCCAGTGCGCGAGCCCGGGCGGTCTCCGCGTCGCTCCCGGAGAGCCACACGGGTCGTACGCCGGGGAGTTCGCGATCGGCGAGCTCGAACAGCTCGCGCGCACCCTCGCCGGGTCCGATCCCACTGCCGAAGACCCAGAGCCGCGGACTGCGCGGCACGAGACGGGCCGCGAGCATCCCGCCGAGGTAGAGGGGAGTCCTCAGCAGCGCTCGGGCGTTACCCGCTCCGAACGTGAATGCAGCCATCGGCTCGATCGTATCCTCACGACCCGGGACATCCGGCCCTGATTGAATGGCAGGGTGCACAGCGTCGGAGGTCCGGGATGTCTCTGCTGAACGATCTCCGCACCGCGAGGAAAGTAGTACTCAACCTGTGGCGCTCGCGGAGGGCCCGGAATCGACTCGCGCGGCGGGCCCTCGCCGAGCCGGCGGCGGGCAGCATCCGCATCGCCGTCTACTTCGCTGACGGACTCGTGAACATGTACCAGATCCGCCAGTGGTACGGCCCGCTGGCGGAACTGTCGAAGACCTGGCCGGTCGCGATCATCTCCCGCTCTCCTCGCGCCGCCCTCCAGCTGCTGGAGGAGTCGCCGGTGCCGGTGGTGTACTTGCGGCAGGTGGTGGAGCTCGAGCGGTTCATCGGCGAGCAGGATCTGCGAGTCGTCTTCTACGTGAATCAGAACACCCGCAACTTCCAGATGATGCGGTACGCGCGTATCTGGCACGTGTTCGTCAATCACGGCGAGAGCGACAAGATGTACATGACCACGAATCAGTTCAAGGCCTACGACTACAGCCTGGTCGCCGGGGACGCTGCGCTCTCGCGGCTCCGCCGCAAGCTCTGGGACTTCGATCTCGACAAGCGCACGATCCCCATCGGCCGACCGCAGACCGATCACCTGGCGGGAGCCCTGCCGTACACGCCGGACGACCGCACCGTCGTGCTGTACGCCCCGACCTGGGAGGGAGATCGGGCCTCCGCCGCCTACGGTTCGATCGCATCGCACGGGGTGGACGCGGTGCAAGCTCTCCTCGAATCGGGTCGGCATCGCGTCGTGTACCGTCCGCACCCCCGCAGCGGCGTGCTCGATCCGCACTACGCTCGCGCGAACCAGAGCATCATCGCCGCGATCGCAGCCGCGAACCTCCGCGATCCCGCTGCGCAGCACATCTTCGACGACGGTGGGCACCTCGGTTGGCAGTTGGCTGCAACGGATGTCGCCATCACCGACATCTCCGCGATGGTCTACGACCGGCTCGCCACCGGTCGCCCACTCGTCGTGACGCGCCCGGCATCCGCCGAAGCGGAGGTCGATCTCGATGGATACCTGGGCGATGCCGAGTGGCTCACCGCAGCCGACTCCTCCGACGCCGTATCGGTCGTCGACCGCGTGCTCGGGAGCACGGAGTCGCTCGACCGGCTGCAGTACTGGGTGCACCACCATTTCGGCGATACCACTCCGGGGATCGCGACGGCGAGATTCCACGCTGCTGTGCAGCACCTGATGGACGAGTGGGACCGCCACGCGCGGGTGCACGCCGACGATCCGGCCACCCGCGATGGGGGCGGGGGAGACCGCGACGAGGACGAGGACGACGAATGATGCTCCGGCGCGCTACTCCGACGACGAGGCTTCGGACCCGGTCTCGGGGTCGTCGTGCGTACGACGGCTGAAGAGTCCTCGCTTCGGAGAGAGCTCCTTCGGCGCCTTCGCGACCCTCTCGGTCGGTTCGAGAATCAGCGGGAACGACGGCGGCGGGGGTCCGAACGCGTCGCGCGAACTCTGGATGACTTTCCGCCCGAGAAGGTGGTTGCCGCTGCCGCCGATGACCGCGCCGACGCCGAATGGGATGGCACGACCGATCACGCTGCCGCTCTGCCTGGCGACGAAGCGGCGCACGAATGACTTCTTGATTCGGTCGGCGATCTGCCCCATCGCCGCCTTCGGCAACCTGCTGGTGACGATCTCGCCCCAGAATCCGGAGCGGTTGGGGCCTCGCCCCGTCGCCTGACCCGCGAACTGCCGCACCAGATCAGCGCCGGCCGTACCGAGCATCATCGCCATCACCAGGGTGCGAGCACGTTCGGGGTCGGTGACCGCAATGCCGTGCACCTCGGTGACCGACTGCGCGAACAACGCGCTCGCCTCGAGGAATCCCGCCGTCTCCACACCGGACAGCGCGAGTGAGGCGGCCGTACCGACACCGGGTATGACGGCACTGGCACCGACGGCGGCGCCTCCCGCGGTGACGGCGGCGAGATAGCGGCGTTCCAGGATCTGCACCACACGTTCGGGCGAGGCATCCGGATGCAGCTTCCTGATGCTCTTCACGTGCGCGACCACCAGCGGTCTCTGCACCGACAGCAGGCGCTCGAAGCCCTTCTCCACTGCGGCGGGCGGGGTGATGCCGCCCGCGCTCACATCGCTCACTTCGTCACCCCGTAGTCGGCGTCGTACCGGTCGAGCACCTCGGTGATGGATGCGTCGAGAACGAGGCTCCCCTTGTCGAGATACAGGCCGCGGGTGCAGAAGCGTTTGAGGTCGCGTTCGTTGTGGG
>CAXTLO010000040.1:6969-15271 GCA_964244965.1 uncultured Marisediminicola sp. | reverse complement strand
CTCATCCTCAAGCGTTCACCGTGCACCCGGCTCTCGCCTGCACGACGCTCGGCCCAGGGCCGGCCGCCCTACGGCGCGTGCGCTTCACCCGTCGAAGGGCGAAGTCGTCTGTGCTCGATCGGCACGACGCGCGAACAGGAAGCCCGCGATCAAGAGCACTGTGAGCAGCCCGTCCCAGAACAGCGCCTCCGACGCACCTTGCACAGAGGGGCCGAGAACGGATGCCGCCACCGTCAGCGCGGCCTTGCTCACGATGACGGTGCACCACAGCGCCGACTGACCGAGCGGTCGTACCGCGAGCACCGCGAACAGCGCGGTGAAGGTCAGCATCCCGACCAGGCGCCAGACCTCGACGAATTTCGTGTCGGCGGTTGCCTCCGCGACACCGGCCGTTGCGGAGACGGAGGCCACGAGAGCGAGCACCGCACAAACGGCCGCGAGTGATCGAGCGATGGTGGCGGCTCGTGAAGCCATCATTCAGGGCATCGACGCGACGACCGAGTCGACGGCGTCGCGGAACCGGGGGTGCGCCGGCGTCCACCCGAGCTCGGACCGGATGTGGGCGGGATCGATGCGGAACGAAGTGATCAAGCTCGAGACCAGGGTGCGACCGAGGAAGGCACTGAGCAGGGCGGGCGGGGCCGCCCCGACCCTGGGCTTGCCGAGGGCGTCCGTGGTGAGATCGGTGAGCTCGCGCAACCGCAGCGGCTCCTCGTCGGCGACGGCGTATGCCGCGCCAGCGGGCGCAGAGGCGACGGCGGCGACGTAGGCATCGGCGAGGTCGTCGACGTGCACGCAACTCCACCAGTTCTGGCCTCGGCCGATGCAGCGCATCCGCCCGGCGCGCACCTGATCGACGAACGCGGATTTGAACAGGCCACCCGGCCCGTACACGAACGCCGGGGACAGGCGCACGACATCGAGGCCGTCGTTACGGTGGCGTCCATCGAGGTACTCAGCCTGCCTGGCGTGTCCGACGCCCATCGGCGACGGGGTGAGCGGAGTTGCCTCGTCGACCCACTCCTCTCCGTGATCACCCCAGTCGAAGCATCCGCCCGTGTATACCAAGCGCTTGCCCTGCCGCACGCACTCATCGGCGAGCGCCTGGGTCATGACGGCGTCGGCGTCGAACAGCTGACCCGATCGCGCAGGGGTGAGCCGACCTGGAATGGCGAGCTGAGCCGCGTGCACCACCGCGTCGACGTCTTCGACCAGCGGCACGTAGGTGGCCGGGACGAGCATGTCGCCCTCGTGGGCGGTGGCGCCGGTCGAGGTGACGGATGTCGCGCGCGACGCGTTGCGCACGAGGCCGGTGACCTCGTGCCCCTTGTTGCGCAGGGCCCGCACGACAGCCGAGCCGACGAATCCCGTCGCACCGGTCACCAGAACGTGCATAGAGGTCTCCTCGTCCAGCCGAGCGTCGGTGCCATTGAGAACTCGGTGCCACTGAGAATAGGGTAGAAGTCAGCCAGCGGAGCGTTCCCGTGAGTCGCTGGTCCAGTTCGGGTCGGCGGAATCCGATCGGGCACCGATGACCGCGTCGGAGAGACCGTTCAGCCGGTCGACCTCGGCGGCAGTGAGCTGCACGGCCACCGCCCCGGCGTTCTCGTCTACTCTCGACGCCTTGCGGGTCCCGGGGATTGGGACCACCGGCAGACCATACGTGCGGCCTGCGTGGTACAGCCAGGCGAGCGCGATCTGCGCAGCGGTCGCGCCGTGGTCGGCGGCGATCTCGGTCAGAGCGCGGACGACCGCCTGGTTCGCGTCGAATGCGTCGCCGGAGAAACGGGTGAGCCCACCCCTCCAGTCATCCGCGAACTGCGACGGGTCGGTGAGAGTGGCCGTGAGAAAACCGCGCCCGAGCGGCGAGTACGGCACGAAGCCGATGCCCAATCGGGCAGCCGCGGGAACCACCGCGCGCTCGACGTCGCGACTCCACACCGACCACTCGCTCTGGACGGCAGCGATCGGATGCACGGCATGCGCGGCCTCCAACTCTTCGGCGGTCACCTCGGACAGGCCGAGATGGCGCACCTTGCCTGCGGTCACCAACTCCGCCATGGCTCCGACGACGTCCTCGATCGGCACGCCGACCTCGCGCCGGTGGAGATAGAAGAGGTCGATGACATTGATACCGAGCCGGGCGAGACTGGCGTCGGCCGCCTCGTGCACATAAGCGGGCTCATTGCGGGCGCGCATTGATTTCTCCGCGATGCTGCCCGTGATGCCGAACTTCGTCGCCAGTGTCACCTCATCGCGTCGGTCGCGGAGCAATCTCGCGATCAGCTCCTCGTTCTGCCCCCCGCCGTAGACGTCGGCCGTATCGATGAAGGTCACCCCGGCGTCGACGGCGTGATTCAGCGTCGCGAGCCCGGCTTCGTCGGAGCTCTCGCCGTAGACCCCGGACAGCGCCATCCCTCCGAAGCCGAGCGCGCTGACGGTGAGTCCGTCCCCGAGGGATGTGGTGGGCAGGGTCGTCATCGGCCGTCTCCTTCTCGTGTGGTGCGCGCCTGCAGGCGCGCCAGGTCGCTGCCGATCGGCCGCCGGTCGCAATCCAGACCGGCCGCGATGAGCTCGCGGTAGTGGTCCGCCTTCTCGTCGAGCGCGGCGAGTCCGGCGGCGAGCTCGATCTGCCGCCGCGCGATCCGCTCGCTGTGCCGCTCGAGTATCGCCAGCCGTAGACCGTGCGTCGCCGCTCCGCCCGAGACCAGCTCGGAGAACTCACGCATCTCCTCGGTGGGCATTCCCGTCGCGCGCAGTTTTGCGAGCATCACGACCAACGCGGCATCACGTTCGCTGTACCGACGACGACGGTCGCCTCCCCGCGTGACCCGAGGAAGCAGCCCTTCGCGTTCGTACCAGCGCAGCGTGTCCTGCGTGAGGCCACTGAGCGATGCCACATCGCGGATCCCGAGGGGTACCGGCGCCGCGGCATCCGCTTCGCGCACTGCGTCGATCGTCATGCACGCCACCGTAGGTCCTGGAGTGGACTCCAACGCAATAAAAGACTGCGTCGCAGCGCACCCGCCTGGACCTTTTCCATACGGTCGCAAGCCCTTGAGACGACGCATGACCGCTTCTTAGTGTGTTCGAGCCTCGCCATCTCGGCGAGGCTCGAACAACGGAGGCAGAAACGTGTTCTTTCACAAGCAAGAACTGCAGTTCAAGTCGACGCCCGACAAGCCGGACGCCGTCTTCGCGCGCAAGATGCAGGAGCTCCTCGGCGGGCAGTACGGCGAGATCAGCGTGGCGATGCAGTACGGCTTCCAGGCCTGGAACATGCACATCCCCGGCAAGTACCGCGACCTGCTGTTCGGTATTGGAGCCGAGGAGTTCGGTCACGTCGAAATGCTCGCGGTCATGATCGCTCAGTTGCTCGAGAAGTCCCCGCTCGGAATCACCGATGACGCGGTGCAGAGCGATCCCGTGGTGGCAGCCGTCGTGGGTGGCACCGATGTGCAGCACGCGATCGTCGCCGGCGCTGGCGCGCGAGCGGTCGACAGCAACGGCAACCCGTGGCAGGGCAGCTACATCACCGCGAGCGGCAACCTGCTGGCGGACTTCACGGCCAACGCGAACGCGGAGATGCAGGGCCGCGTGCAAGCGGCTCGGATCTATCACATGACCGACGATCACGGAGTGCGGGATCTGATCTCGTTCCTCATCGCGCGCGACACGATGCATCAGAACCAGTGGATCGCCGCTGCCGCTGAGTTGCAGGCCGAAGGGGTCGAGGAGCTGCCCGTGCCGAGCAACTTCCCGCAGTCGAAGGAGGCGGGCGAGTTCTCGTATCAGTACCTGAACTTCTCCGACGGTGTCGCCGCAGCCGAGGGTAGCTGGGCGTCCGGCCCGACTCCCGACGGCAAGGGCGAGTTCACCTACCACGGCGGACCGACGTCGACGGCACCCATGCCACCGGTGACCCACCCCGACGCCCGGCTCTACGGGACGACGGAGCTTCCCAACGCTGTGGAGAAGATCGCGGGAGCAGCGCAGGACAAGTTCCGCAAGGAGTAATCAGCGGTCGGCCGAGAGTTGCGGAACGAGCCACCGTCGAGCCCTGGTCGGGCACGGTGGCTCGTTCCGCGCCTGGCGACCGTCTCCCTAGAATGACCTCGTGAGCCGGAGGCCGACTACTTCGACACCGCGGCGGCGGTGGATCGAATCGGAGTCGCACCGGTCTTGGCTGAGCGTGGCTATCGCGTCGGGTACCACCTTCGTCATCGTTCTCGCGCTGTCCTACTCGGTGCCCGGGGTGGCGACCATTGCACCGGCGCTCGGCTTCGTCGTCGCATGGGCGATCCTCGCGAGCGCGCACAGTGGGCTGACCTGGCTGGTCTATAGCGATCTGAGTGGGGAACCCCTCAGCCGCGCTACGCGGCTTGGCGCCTCGGGCGGGTCGAACGAGTCTCCGGCCGCAGGGCCATCCTGGTCGGTGCAGGTCTCTCTACTTGCGATCCTCGTCGTCGGTGCCCTCGTCGTGGTGCCGTCGTTGCGCACCAGTCCGGTTCTGCTTGCCGCCGCTGTCGTCATGGTCGCGTCGTCGTGGGTGGACGTCGCGATCATGTACGCGGTGCACTATGCGCGGGTCGACGCCCTGGTCGGTGGTCTCCGCTTCCCCGACCAGGACGAACGGCACTTCCGCGACTACCTCTACGTTTCCCTCGCGGTTCAGACGACTTTCGGATCGACGGATGTCGTCGCTGTCGATCGGCGGGCACGGAGCATCATCACCGGCCACGGCGTGCTCGCGTTCGTCTTCAACACCGTGATAGTCGCGGTCATCGTGTCGTTGCTGCTCGGTGTCGCATAGGAGGCGGGGTTCAGGCGGTCGCCGCTCCTGTCATGATCGCCACGGCGTCGGTCATCGAGTGCGACTGGGGGGTGATGGTCGCGGCGCGCTTCCCGAGCCGCTGGATGAGGATCGATCGGCGACTTCTAACACTTGCCGCATGTTGTGGCTGATGAGGATGACCGGGACGCCGCGTTCGCGGAGACTGCGCACGAGTTGGAACACCTGCTTCGATTCCCGCACGCCCAGAGCAGTGGGTTCGTCGAGGACGACGACTTGGGAGCCGAATGAGGCCGCGCGGGCGACGGCGACGGCCTGCCGCTGCCCGCCCGACAGGTTCTCGACAGGCACGGTGACATCCTGCAGCGTCGAGATCCCGAGTTCGGTCAGCTCGTCTCGCGCCTTCTGCCTCATACCTTTGGTATCGAGCATCCGGAAGACACTGCCGAGGATCCCCGCGCGGCGTTCCTCTCGACCGAGAAACAGATTCGATGCGACGTCGGGCCGGAGATACGGCGAGCGTCTGATAGACGGTCTCGATACCGGGTATTCGCGCGTCTCGACCGTGACACCACCCAGCGACGACGACCATGGTGCCGACGGTGCTCATCGAGCGCGGATCAGGGGAGACCCGGCCCATCGACTGATGGTAGACACCACTTCACACTTGACATGACACCATAGTGGTGTCACCATGGTGACATGGACTTAGCGCAATACGTCGGTGACCTGCAACGGCAGCTGGTGAATGCCGCGGCGTACGGAACGGACGACACCCGGATCATCGCGGAGAGACTCGCCTCCGGCCTCGACGCCGCGACCCGCCTCGTGTTGCTCGATGCGCTCTCGGCCGCAGTGGGGGAAATCACGCAAGATCTCGCGCCGGGGTCGGTCGACCTGCGTCTGCGCGGTCGGGAGGTCGAATTCGTGGTCACGCAACCAACCACCGATGCCGACAGCGACCGCCAGCCGGCTTCGACGATCGACCTCGACGATCCGAGTACGTCTCGAACCACGCTGCGCCTCCCCGACGCGCTCAAGGCGCAGGTGGACGAAGCGGCGGCGGCCGACGGCTTGTCGGTGAATTCCTGGTTGGTGCGAGCGGTCGCAAGCGCTCTCCATCCGAAGCAACGACGATCCGCGCAGCGCGCATCGCACACCGGAGACAGTTTCGCCGGCTGGGCCCGCTAAGCGGCTCCTCCCCAACCCATCGCCGCGCCGTCCGGTGCGGTGGATCGACACGCCCACAGAAGGGGACCTTCAGCATGCCCATTTACCGAACGCCCACACCGATCGATCTCGCCATCGCCTTGTCTGCAGGCGGGATCGAAGTGATCGCGAGTGACCGAGACGACACCGTCGTGACGGTGTCACCCCGAAGTGCGACGAAGGCGGTCGACCGCCGCGGCGCCGAAGAGACCAGGGTCGATTTCGATGGGGAGCGGATCACCGTCACCGGGCCGCGGCCGCGTTTCACCTTGATCGGCCCGAACGAGTCGGTTGACGTCAAGGTCGAACTGCCCGAGGACTCTCGGCTGACCGTCGAGATCGCGGCCGGGGGGGTGCGCACCACCGGCCGCCTCGGCGCGACGCGCATCAAGGGTTCGAGCGGCTCGATCGACCTCGCCACAACCGGTGACCTCTGGCTGCGTGCCGGGCACGGGAACGCGACGGTCGATACAGCCGATGGCGATATCGAGATCACCGCCGACCACGGACAAATCCGGATCGGCACAGTAACCGGCGATGCGACCCTCAAGGCCTCGCATGGATCGATCTCGATCGCGGAGTCCGGTGGCGACGTGAACGCGAAGCTCTCCTACGGGGACCTCGAGATCGTGCGCGCCCTCGCGTCGGTGGAGGCGAAATCGGCGTATGGCGGCATCCAACTCCGCGAGGTGTCGATCGGCTCCATCGCGGTGGAGAGCGGATACGGGGAGGTGGCGATCGGCGTGAAGCCCGGAGTCGCGGCCTGGCTCGACCTCTCGACCAAGGCGGGGCGGGTGCGCAACGAGCTCGCCGGGGATGGCGCTCCCGGGGCATCCGAACCGACCGTCTCGGTACGGGCGCGCACCCAATACGGCGACATTGAAATTCGACGCGTTCCCTGATGCGCAGATGACGAGGAAGGAATGAAATGAGCGAACCATCAGGCCGTCGAGAGGCGCCGGCTATCCAGGTGCATGGCCTTCAGAAGTCCTACAAGAAGGTGCATGTGCTGCGGGGAGTCGACTTCGACGTCGAGCGCGGCAGCATCTTCGCCCTGCTCGGCTCGAACGGAGCGGGCAAGACGACCGTGGTGCGGATCCTGGCCACACTGCTCACTCCTGACGCCGGAACAGCAGCGGTGAACGGGTTCGACGTCGCCGCCGAGCCGGCGCGCGTGCGCGAATCCGTGAGCCTCACCGGGCAGTTCGCCGCCGTCGACGAGATCCTCACCGGGCGGGAGAACCTCGTGCTGGTGGCCCGGCTGCGCCATCTCGAGGAACCGCGCAGCATCGCGGATGGCCTGCTCGAGCGGTTCTCGCTGACTGACGCGGGCGCCCGACGGGTCTCGACCTACTCGGGCGGCATGCGTCGCCGCCTGGACATCGCGATGAGCCTGATCGGGAGCCCGGACGTCATCTTCCTCGATGAACCGACGACCGGACTCGATCCGCAGGCGCGCATCGAGGTATGGCATGCGGTGCGGCAACTCGCCGAGCGGGGCACGACCGTGCTCCTCACCACGCAGTACCTGGATGAGGCCGAGCAGCTCGCCGACCGGATCGCGATCCTCCACGAGGGACGCATCATCGTCGACGGCACCCTCCACGAACTGAAGCGACTACTCCCGCCCACCGAGGTCCAGTACGTCGAGAAGGAGCCGACGCTCGAGGACGTGTTCCTCGCGATCGTCGGCGACAAGGCAGCCGCGGATGAGGCAGCCGCAGACAATGCAGATGGAGGAGAGAGATGACCGCCCGCTTCGTTCCCGACACCGGCATCCTGCTCGGTCGGTCGCTGCGTCACATCCTGCGCAGCCCCGACACCATCGTCACGACGGCCATCATGCCGATCGCATTCATGCTGCTGTTCGTCTACGTGTTCGGCGGCGCGATCGACACCGGATCGGCACCTGGTTCATATGTGGACTACCTGCTGCCGGGCATCCTGCTCATCACTATCGCGTCGGGCATCGCCTACACCGCGTACCGCCTGTTCCTCGATCTGGAGGGCGGCATCTTCGAGCGGTTCCAGTCGATGCCGATCGCCCGGTCGTCGGTACTGTGGGCGCACGTGCTCACGTCGGTCGTCGCCAATGTGACGTCGCTCGTGGTAGTGGTGCTGGTCGCTGTAATCATGGGCTTCCGTTCCGGCGCGAGCGTGCTGGAGTGGCTCGCGGTCGTCGGCATCCTGGTGCTGTTCACCCTCGCCCTGACCTGGATCGCGGTGATCCCCGGCCTCTCCGCGACGACGATGGAGGGCGCGAGCGCGTTCTCCTACCCCCTCATCTTCCTGCCCTTCGTC
>CAXTLO010000040.1:0-6959 GCA_964244965.1 uncultured Marisediminicola sp. | reverse complement strand
CACCGAGAGCATGCCAGGGCCGGTGCGGGCGTTCGCCGAGAATCAACCGGTGACGTCGATTGTCGATGCGATCCGCAACCTGCTGAGCGGGCAGCCGGTGGGCGCCGACATCTGGGACGCCGTTGCGTGGTGCGTCGGGACCCTCGTCGTCGCGTACGTGGTCGCGACGGCGATACACCGGCGGAAGATCAGCTGATAAAACCGGGCCGGTCGCGTCAGACTCACCGCGCTCGCGTTTCGCGAGCAGATAGTGCTAGACCTGCACCCGCGACAGCTGCGTCCCGATGGACTCCGTCACCCGCACGGCGTCCCCGCGTCGACCATCGAGGCCCTCCCACCTCATCCGCAACCCGTCGACGCTGACATCTCGTGCGCCGTGGATGCGCACAGCGGACACGGCATCGGCGAACAGACCGCCCGTCGGTACAGGTCGGATGTCGGCGACATGCGGATCCATGGCCGGAGATTCCACGATGGTGAGTTCGCAATCGACGAGCCGGATGTCACGGAGCGACCCGTCGCCGTCTCCGAAGACGAAGGCACCCCTCGGCGAGCGTGCGGTGATTCCGCGGAAAGTGACGTCGGAGACGCTACCCACCCGCTCGTGGCGAGCGACGGCGGCGACGTACAGCGGCTCGCCGTGCCCCCACCACCTCTCGTCGAACATGCGGGTCTCGACCACGATGTTCTCGAACCGGATCCGCTCGATGACGCCTCGCTCGTGCAGGCTCACGGCGATGCCGCGGTTGGAGGACCTGATCACACACGCGCTCACCACCACATTCCGAATGGCCGTGTCACATTCGACGCCGCAGAGTATGGCGGTCGACGAGCTCACCAGCGTGCACCCGGTGATAGTGACGTCCTCACACACCCGGCCGTCGCGCGTGCTCTCGATGGCCGCTTTCAGGCAGATGGCGTCATCGCCGGCCCGGATGTCGCAGTCGCTGATGCGCACGCGTCGGCAGGCGTCGATGTCGAGACCGTCGTTGTTCGGCATCCGCACGTCGTTGTCGATGGTGATGGCGTGCACGACGACGTCGTCGCACCGGCTGAGTCGCACGGTCCACGACGACCCGTCGACGATGCGGATGTCGGTCACGGCGACCCGCCGGACGTCGCGGAAGTGCACGGTGAACACGCGCTGATCCTCGGCGACGTGGATCTCGTCACCCACCTGGGTGATGTAGCTCCTGCCATTGCCATCGATGACACCGCGACCGGTGATCGACACGTCCTCGGCGTCGTCGGCGAAGATGAAGGATGCGGTCGGAATGCTGCTGTGTGCGCTGGCCGGTTCGTCCATCTGTACGACGCCACTCTGGACGACGGCGAAGTCGTCGAACCGGGGTGAGGCGAGAAGGGTCGAACCGGACGGCACGTGCAGTTCCACGTGCGACTTCACCACGACGGAACCGGCCAGGTAGATCTTGCCGGGCGTGAGCACGACACGTCCGCCGCCGGTGGCGTGAGCGCTGTCGATGGCGCGCTGGATGGCGTTGGTGTCGAGGGTGACGCCGTCGCCGACAGCGCCGAAGTCGTCGATCAGATGATCATGCACGGGAGTTCCCTGATTCTCTCGAGGACGATTCATAGGAGCTGGAGCTCAGTGCCGCAGGTGATCGGTATCAGGAGGGACCGATGTCGTCGCCCGGGGCGCGATCACCGGCAACACGGCTTGCCGATCGTCGACGAATCCGTTGTTGATCAGCTCCAACAGCATCTCGGCAGCGTCGACACCCAGGCTCGCCACATCTCGCTGCATGGCCGAGAGAGGCGGGTGCGTCAACCGGCACAGAGGAGAGTCGTCCCAGGCCAGTAACGAGAGCTCACGCGGCACTTCGATGCCCATCTCCGACGCGACCCCCAGTCCGGCCACAGCCATGATGTCGTTGTCGTAGACGATCGCGGTCGGAGGTTCGGGGCTGGCGAGAAGTGCGCGCGTCGCTCGCGACCCCGCCTCCCCGCTGAAGTCGGTGGAGATGATCGGAGGTGCCGGTAATCCGGCTTCCTCAGTCCCGGCGACGAAGGCCTGGTCCCGGATCACCGAGTGGTCGAGACCGGGTATCCCTCCGACGCGGGCTATGCGTCGATGGCCGAGGCGCACGAGGTAGCGGACAGCGTCCTGCATCGCGCGTCGATCGTCGGTCCACAGGTGCGGAAGCCCCCGCGACGCCTCTGTGCTCGCGATGCTGACCGTCGGGATTCCGATCGCTCGAACGGCGTCGACCCGGCGGTCGTCTGCTGCGAGGTCTACCATCAACACGCCATCCACCCGGCGCTGCGCCCACCAACGTTCGTAGGTGGCGAGTTCCCGTTCCGGGGTATCGACGATGTGCAGCATGAGCGCGATGTCTTGATGCGCGATGACGTCTTCGACACCGGCGATGAACTCCATGTAGAACGGCTCGTTCCCGAGCATCCGTGCAGGACGTTTCAGCACCAGGCCGATCGCTTCGGCTCGCGACGTGGAGAGCGAGCGGGCCGCGAGGTTCGGCCTCCAGCCGAGATCGTCTGCGATCTCGTGCACCCGCTGTCGGGTCTCGTCCGACACCCCCGGCTTGTCGTTGAGTGCGTAGGACACGGCACCTTTCGACAAACCGGCCTGACGGGCGATGTCGCTGATGGTCACGCGGGACACGGCACGGCCTCTCCTATCAGTCTTGTGGTCTCGAGCGGGGCGCTGCCGACGATCATCGTGATGGGCACCGTCTTCGTGGTCGGGTCGCGGTGAGAGTTCAGCTTTTCACGGCGCCGTGAAGCAGAGCGTCCTCGAGACGACGGTTGAGGATGATGTAGACCACATACACCGGGATCATGGTGATCAACGCACCCGCGAGGAGCACGCCGTACTGCGTGTCCGTCTGCGACACGAGGTTGGGTAACGCCACCTGTGCAGTGCGCACTGCCGGGTCGGGGCCGCCGAGGATCAGCGCGAAGAGGTACTCGTTCCAGAAGGTCAGGAAGTTCAAGATCGCGACGGTGGCGATCCCCGGCACCACGATCGGCACGTAGATGCTGACCAGGATCCGGATGCGGCTGGCGCCGTCCATCATGGCGCTCTCCTCGAGCTCAGCGGGCACCGCCCGCATGAACTGCGTCAGGAGGATGACCGATAGCGGCATCACCGTGGCGGGGAAGAACAAGAAGAGGAACTCCCGCGTGTGGAACAGGCCGACAGCGATCGACAGGATGACCGTGGGCACGAGGGCCGCGAATCCCGGAATGAGAAGACCGAGCGCGAAGAAGCGTTCGACATACGCGCCGAGGCGGCCGCCGGCACGAGCGATGGCATATGAGGCCGGGACGGCGAGGAGGAGGGTGATGATCTCAGCGACAACGGTGATCAGAGTCGAGTTCAGGAGACCTGTCCCGAGATCGACTCGTTCCCACGCATTGACGAAGTTGTCGAGATTCAACGAACTCGGTGGGGCGAACGGAGCGTTGAAGATCGTTCGGTTGTCTTTGAACGCAGACACGACGAGGAAGTAGAGCGGAACGACCAGGAGTAGGGCGTAGAACCAGACCAGACCGTGAGCGATCGGACTGATTCGGTTGGATCGGCTGGTTCGAATGCGCGACATCGTCGGTGTCTCCTAGTACTTCGGCCGGAAGATTCGGCGGATGACGACCATTCCCACGATCCCGACCCCGAAGAGAATCACTCCCACTGCCTGGCTGTAGCCGATCTGTGACTGCGTGAACGCCTTGTCGTAGACCAGGAAGGAGAGATTGGTCGAGGAGTTGCCGGGTCCGCCGTTGGTGAGGAGCAGGATCGATCCCGCCGAACCGAACAACACCCAGATGAACTGGAGCATGAGCAGGACGCCGAAGTAATCGCGACAGATCGGGTACGCGATCCCCCAGATGCGCCGGAGGTGGCCCGCTCCGTCGAGTTCGGATGCCTCGAAGACCTCGGGAGGGATCGACGACAGGCGTGCACTGAACAGGATGGCGGTGAAGCCGATGCCGCTCCAGAGATCGACGGCCATGACGGTCGCGAATGCCGTGGATTGCGACGCCAGCCACGGAGTGACCAGCCCGTCCAGTCCCACATTGGACAGGAAGCCGTTCACCAGACCGGTCGGCGAGAAGACCGAGAGGAAGATGATCGACTTGGCCGCAAGCGAGATCAGCGCAGGCGTGAAGAGGACCACTCGCAGGATGCGATGACCGCGCGGCTTGAGGCTCACGTAGTAGCCGAGCATGAACGCCGCCGGGATCATCAGCGGAAGCACGACGGCGACCTGAAGGATCGAGTTGCGCACTGCCTGCCAGAACACCGGATCGTCGGCAAGGCGCCGGAAGTTGTCGACGCCCACGAACTGCGTGGTGGCGATGAAGCTGGGCCAGTCCAATAGCGCGATATAGAACATCGCGAACAGCGGACCGATGGTGAAGATCAGGTACCAGATGATGGCCGGGAGGCCGAGTCCGAGTAGGCCTGACGGAACTGCGCGCGAACGCCGCTGGCTGCGGGGCACCGCGATCGTCGCCGGTGTGATGATCTGGGTCATTGCTCGTCAGCTCCAAGAGCATGAGTGCGGATGCGGCGACCCCGAGCGGGCCCGCCGCATCCACGATTGCTACTGGTAGAGGGCGTCCAATGATCCGCAGATCGCCTGCGCGTCCGTGCCGGGCGCGAACGCGACGCTCGTCTGACGGATCATGGGGTCGGCGAGCGCGCCGGGCACCACGGTGTCAGGCATGACCGCGAAGTCGACCAGCTCGGGCACCTCGTTCACAGCCTGTGCCGTTACGGAGTTCTCGATCTCGGCAGCGTCAGCGTCCTCGGTCACGACGGCGGTTGGACCGTTCGATGCCTGCGCCCACGCGGCGGCAACTTCAGGCTCGTACCACGACGTGATGAAGGTCTCGACGAGGTCGATCTTGCCATCCTCCGCGCCGTTCTGACTGACCCAGAAACCGCCGCCGGTGTACCCCTCGTACGCGGTCGGCTTGTCATAGGTCCCGTCGGAAGGTATCGGGAAACCCCCGAGGACGATGTTGGGGCGCAGCTCTTCTGGGGTGTCTCCGAATGCCCACGAGCCGGCAGCCATGATGGCGGCGTCGCCCTCGTAGAAGGACGCGTTCATCTGATCGGCGGTGTACCCCTGGGTGTCGTCGACGAACAGTCCGGCATCGCGCAGTTCGGTGAAGAGTTCGATGCCCTTCATCGCGTCGGCGCTATCGCAGTAGCCGCCCTCCGAGTAGACCGAGGTGGCCTCCTCCGGGTCCATATACGACTGCGCGATCTGAAGGAAGAGCTTTTGTCCCGACCAGTCGTTGCCGCCGACGATCATCGGGGGGATGCCGGCGTCCCGAAGGAGAGCCACGTCCTCGAGAAGGTCGTCGGTGGTCGTCGGCACTGCGTCGATGCCCGCCTGCTCCAAGAGGTCCATGTTGAACCACACGGGCCAGACGAAGCCGTTGTACGGGAAACCCTGAACATCGCCGTCTGCATTGGTCCAGGCGGCGAGTGCTTCGGGGTTGATGCGATCCGTGAGTCCCCAGTCGTCGAGGTACTCGGATGCCGGGATGGCGATCCCCTGCTCGACCCAGGTGGTGGTCTTCTCTGCGAGATTCACCATCACGATGTCCGCTTGCTTGCCCCCGGCGACCGATGTCTCGAAGACGTCGGGGATGGTCTCGCCAACCTGCACGAGATTGACCGTCGCGCCGGTCTCCTCCTCGAAGGCGGCGATGACGTCCTCTTGTACGTCGCCGGTGGGAGTTCCCGATTGGACGTTGGACAGGATCGTCACCGTGTCCGGATCGCCCGAACTACCGGCGGTGCAGCCGGTGATAGTGACCGCTGTGAATGCGATCGCGCCAACGGCGAGCGCGCGTGATGCCTTCATCGATGCCTCCTTGCATGACGGTGGGATCCTGAGTAAAGCAGTCATGAGGCGACATGTCAATGAACCGATTAAGTAGGTCTTCTACCGGAGCAGCAGCACCGAGCAGTCATGGTTGCGGGCCCGTTGCCGCTTAACGTTCAGCGCCCGGGTGAACGCGAACATGACAGCCGTCCTCGTCCATGGTGCCTCCGACTGTGCGTGGAACTCGCTGCCATGACAGCCTGACCTGGAGAAAGAGGAGGAGACACCGTGGCGTGGAGCACGCAAGAGCTCGCAAGGCTGGCGGGGACAACGGTCAACACGATCCGGCACTACCATCGCCTCGGCCTCCTCTCAGAGCCGCAGCGTCGCTACAACGGTTACAAGGAGTATGGGGTGCTACACCTTGTCCGCCTCCTACGGATTCGTCGACTCGCCGACTTAGGCGTTCCGCTCTCGCAGGTGGATCAGGTCAGCGCCGGCGGCGACAGTACTGAAGCCGCGCTCCGGGAAGTGGACGCGGATCTCGCCACGAGCATTGAGCGCTTGCAGAAGGCGCGGGACGACATCGCGGTCATCCTCCGTGACGGCGCGCCAGCGGATGCGCCGTCGGGCTTTACGTCTGTGGCCTCGCGACTCTCCTACGCCGACAGCTCGATGATCCACCTCTACAGCCGGCTCTACGACGAGGATGCTCTGGTGGATCTCAAGAAGATGGTGGAGGGCGAATCAGCTTCCCTCAATGAGGAGATCGACGCTCTCCCAGCCGATGCCGACGAGGCGACCAAGCAGCGCCTCATCGAACAGCTCGCTCCGACTCTCATGCAGAACATGATCGACTACCCCTGGCTGAACGAACCGGCTGCGCGCCTGTCGAAGAACGCACGCGCTGCGCAGCAGACGTTCGTCGATGCGGTGGTGGAGCTGTACAACTCCGCCCAGCTCGACGTCTTCGGTCGTGCCAGCATCCTCGCCAACGAGCAGCTGCGCGCCGCTCGTCCAACGAGCGACGACTCCGCGTGATCGGTGCACGGCGCCGCACTTGACCTTGTCCTGTCAACACGGTCTGTACTGGATACCGAGCCCGGAAGGGCTTCGTCCCGCCACTCATTTCCTGGA
>CAXTLO010000039.1:0-15363 GCA_964244965.1 uncultured Marisediminicola sp. | reverse complement strand
GCTTGCGGCGCACCTTCTCGGTGAGCTGCCCGCCCTCTTCGAATCCGACGAACCCGGGAGGGGCTCCGAACAGGCGCGAAACAGTGTGCTTCTCGCCGTACTCGGACATGTCGAGCGAGATCAGGGCATCCTCGTCGTCGAACAGGAACTCGGCGAGCGCCTTGGCCAGCTCGGTCTTTCCGACACCGGTGGGGCCGGCGAAGATGAACGAACCGGATGGGCGACGCGGGTCCTTGAGGCCGGCCCGCGTGCGGCGGATCGTCTTGGACAGAGCCGAGATGGCCTCCTCCTGGCCGATGACCCGCTGGTGCAGCGCGCGCTCCATGAACACCAGGCGCGCGGTCTCCTCCTCGGTGAGCTTGAACACCGGGATGCCGGTCGCGGCGGCGAGGACTTCGGCGATCACGCCTTCGTCCACCGTGCCGGTCGAGCCGGACTCGCCGCTCTTCCACTGCTTCTCGAGGCGGAGACGCTCGCCGAGGAGCTTCTTCTCCTCATCGCGCAGCGACGCGGCCTTCTCGAAGTCCTGGTCCTCGATCGCGGCTTCCTTCTGCCCGCGAACGCCCGCGATGCGGTCGTCGAACTCGCGCAACTCCGGCGGGGCCGACAGGATCGACAGACGCAGCCGAGCGCCGGCCTCGTCGATCAGGTCGATCGCCTTATCTGGCAGGAAGCGGTCCGCCACGTAACGGTCGGCGAGGTTCGCCGCCGCGACGATGGCACCGTCCGTGATCGACACCTTGTGGAACGACTCGTACTTGTCGCGCAGTCCCTTGAGGATGTTGATCGTGTGCGGCAGAGAAGGCTCGTGCACCTGAACCGGCTGGAAACGGCGCTCGAGAGCGGCGTCCTTCTCGAAGTGCTTGCGATACTCGTCGATGGTCGTCGCACCGATCGTCTGCAGCTCGCCGCGGGCTAGCAGCGGCTTGAGGATGCTAGCCGCGTCGATGGCGCCCTCTGCAGCACCAGCGCCGACGAGAGTGTGGATCTCGTCGATGAAGGTGATGATGTCGCCCCGGGTGCGGATCTCCTTGGTCACCTTCTTGAGGCGCTCCTCGAAGTCGCCGCGGTAGCGGGAGCCGGCGATGAGCGAGCCGAGGTCGAGCGTGTAGAGCTGCTTGTCCTTGAGGGTCTCGGGCACATCGTTGCGCACGATCGCCTGGGCGAGTCCCTCGACGACAGCGGTCTTGCCGACGCCGGGCTCACCGATCAGCACCGGATTGTTCTTCGAGCGGCGGGAGAGGATCTGCATGACCCGCTCCATCTCCTTCTCGCGCCCGATGACGGGGTCGAGCTTGCCGTCGCGCGCGGCCTGGGTCAGGTTGCGCCCGAACTGGTCGAGCACCTGGCTGCCGGCCTGCGCAGTCGCCTGGTCGTTGCCGCCGACGGCGACCTGCTCCTTGCCCTGGTAGCCGGAGAGCAGCTGGATGACCTGCTGACGCACCTTGTTGAGGTCGGCGCCGAGCTTGACGAGCACCTGCGCGGCGACGCCCTCACCCTCGCGGATGAGGCCGAGCAGGATGTGCTCGGTGCCGATGTAGTTGTGGCCGAGCTGCAGCGCTTCGCGCAGGGACAGCTCGAGGACCTTTTTGGCGCGTGGCGTGAAGGGGATGTGACCGGTCGGCTGCTGCTGGCCCTGGCCGATGATGTCCTGGACCTGCTCGCGGACCGCGTCGAGCGCGATGCCGAGCGACTCCAGCGCCTTGGCGGCGACGCCCTCGCCCTCGTGGATGAGACCGAGCAGGATGTGCTCGGTGCCGATGTAGTTGTGGTTGAGCATCTTGGCCTCTTCTTGGGCCAAGACGACGACGCGACGTGCACGGTCGGTGAATCTTTCGAACATGATGTCTCCTTGAGCAAGGTGCAGGATCCCCGCTGATGTATAGAGAGTAACCAGCGAGTCCTGCCATTCGTGCCCCTGTTCGCCATGGGCGTGACCGCGCACGGTGACTACCATCGGTGGCGTGAGCAACCTCGAGAAACAGCCTCCGGAAGTGCTACTCGAGGATGATCCGCCGCAGCCTACGCAGGCACCGATCGAGCATCTCCTTCCTCGAGATGTGCCGCTCGGGGGACCGCGCGCGATGCGGGTGCGCCGCACGCTTCCACAACGCGCACGCAGCCTCATCGGTGCGTGGTGCTTTGTCGACCACTACGGACCGGATGACGTGACTGCCGGCACCGGGATGGTGGTGCCGCCGCATCCGCATACCGGGCTGCAGACCGTGAGCTGGCTGTTCGCCGGAGAGATCGAGCACCGGGACAGCACCGGCGCTCACGCGACGGTGCGGCCCGGGGAGCTCAATCTGATGACAGCGGGTGCGGGCATCCAGCACTCGGAGGTGTCCACTCCCGCCACCACGACGCTGCACGGCGCTCAGCTATGGATCGCGCTCCCGGAGCACGCTCGCTTCTCCGACGCGCGATTCGAGCACTACTCCCCGACGCCGTTCCGGCTCGGAGCCGCCACCGTCAGCGTGTTCCTCGGCGCGCTCGCGGGTCGGACCGACCAGCGCAGCACTTCACCGGTGCCGACGTCTACGCCGCTGCTCGGCGCTCAACTGGACCTTCCCGGTGGCGCGCGGCTCGACCTCGATCTCGACGTCGGGTTCGAACACGGCATCCTCCTCGACTCGGGTTCCGTCATGGTCGACAGTGAACCGCTTGCCCCCGACACCCTCGCCTTCCTGTCCACAGGTCGCCGCAGGGTCACAATCGAGGCGTCCTCCCCGGCGCGGATCCTCCTGATCGGAGGCGCGCCGTTCGGCGAGCGCATCATCATGTGGTGGAACTTCGTCGGGCGCACGCACGAGGAGGTCGTCGCGTTCCGCGACGAGTGGCAGCGGAGGGTGGAGCACGGGATCGACGACGGCCGCTTCGGCAGGATCCCGGATGAGGCGGCGCCCCTTCCCGCCCCGGTGATGCCGACCGTGCGACTCACTCCCCGCCGCTGACGCGCCGTCAGCCGCGTGTGCGGGAAGGGGTCGACCGCCTCAACGCCGGAGCCGCCGATAGGCAACGGCCGACAGCGGCAGGAAGACGAGGGTGAGCACGAGCGGCCAGATCAGCGCGATCACGATCGAGTTGGAGGCGAGCCACCCGTCGGTGACACCGGTCGCGTTGCCGAAGAGCTGCCGTGCCGCCGTAGCTGTCGCCGAGATCGGATTCCAGTCCGCGAGGGCGCCGAGCCAGCCTGGCATCGTTCCCGTCGCAACGAAGGCGTTGGAGAGGAACCCGATCGGCCAGACCAGCACCTGGACGGCCGTCGTGGCGCCCGCACCCCGGAACAGCAGCCCGAGGTAGATCCCTACCCATAGGAATGAGAAGCGCAGCCAGAGCAGCAGAGCGATCGCGATCACGGCGGATGCGGCATCCGTCTCGATCCGCCAGCCGATGACGAGACCGCCCACGACCAGTACCGCGAGGCTGAGCGTCGAGGTCGCCATGTCGGCTCCGGCACGTCCGAGCACCACGGCGGAGCTGCCGATCGGCATCGAGCGGAATCGGTCGGTGATGCCCTTCTTCGCGTCCTCCGCCATCGCCGTCATCGTGCCCTCGAGGCCGAAGAGCATCGTGAGAGCGAGGATGCCCGGAAGCAAGAAGCCGATGTAGTCCCCGCCGCCGGGCAGATCGACCGCGCCGCCGAACAGGAACGCGAACGTCAGCAGCAGCATCACCTGGAACAGCACGCCGAAGATCGGGGCCGCGGGCTGCCGCACCCAGTGGAGCAGGTCGCGCTGCGTGATGATCCACCCGTTGCGCACCGACGTACCGACCGCGCTCACGCCGCCACCTCCGTCGTCAGCGTGAGGAAGACCTCGTCGAGCGTCGGCCGTCGGAGATTCAGATCGTCGACCGCGATCGCGTCGGCATCCAGAGCTCTGACCACCTCGACCAGCGCGGTTGCGCCCGAACCCGTCGGCGCACTGCACATCCGCTCGTCTTCGACGATCGTCGCGGTCGTTCCGGTGACCGCCTCCACGATGCGCGTGGCGGCCGGCAGGCTCGACGGATCGGAGACCACGACGACCACGAGGTCGCCGCCGAATTCGCGCTTCAGCTGCGACGGCGATCCCTCGACGATCACACGCCCGGCCTTCATCACCGAGATGCGCTCGGCGAGCTGATCGGCTTCATCGAGGTACTGGGTCGTGAGGAGCACGGTCGTTCCCGCCTCAGCCACCTCGCGGATGCTGCGCCACACCTCGTTGCGCCCGCTCGGGTCGAGGCCCGTGGTCGGCTCGTCGAGGAACAGGACGGCGGGCCTGAGGATCAGGCTCGCCGCGATGTCGAGCCGGCGCCGCATCCCGCCGGAGTACGCCGAGACCGGTCGGGTCGCGGCATCCTTCAGCCCGAAACGGTCCAGTAGCTCGTCGCCGCGGGAGATCGCCGCCGACTTCGAGAGCCCGAAGAGTCGTCCGAACATCGTCAGATTCTGCCGACCACCGAGGATCTCGTCGACGGCGGCGTTCTGACCGACCGAGCCGACGCGACTGCGCACCTTGGCTGGCTCGGATCGGAGATCCACGCCGCCGACGGTCGCCGCGCCCCCGTCGAGGTCGATGAGCGTGGTGAGCGCGCGGACGGCGGTGCTCTTACCCGCACCGTTGGGACCGAGCAAGCCGTGGATCGACCCGGAACGGACGTCCAGATCGAAGCCGTCGAGAGCATCCGTGGATCCGTATCGCTTGCGTAAGCCGCGCGCGATCAATGAGTTGTCAGGCATCTGCACCCTTTCTTCGTACACAGTACGGTTCTGTGAGTGAGACATTACCGTACTTTGTACGAGATAAGTAGACTTCATCTGTGGCAACCGAATCGACGGGTGGGACGGATCCGGACCGCACCCTGCCACTGCTCTGGCGCCGACAGCTCGCGAGCGACGCTTCTTCCTCGGGAAAGAGGGGTCCTCGCCAGCGCATCACGGTGGATCGGGTCGTCGAGGTCGCGATCGCCGCCGCGGATGAAGACGGACTGGCAGCTCTATCGCTCAGGAGGATCGCCGAGCGGCTCTCCATCGGCGTCATGACGCTCTACACCTACGTACCGGGGAAGGCAGAGCTGCTCGAGCTGATGATCGACGAGGTCGTCGCGCGGATCCCGCGCGACGCCGGAACAGCGGACACCCTCCGCGGAAGGCTCGACGCTCTCGCTCGGGAAGAATGGAGCTTCTACACCCGCCACTCGTGGGTGCTGCAGGTCGACACGTCACGACCGCCGCTTGGACCGGGAAGCACCGACCGGTACGAGTACCAACTCACCCTCGTGGATGGTCTCGGCATCGGCGACCTCGACATGAACTCCATCGTCACGCTCGTCACCGGATTCACCGCCGGATGTGCCCGTTCCGCCGTCGAAGCACAGCAGACACGGAGCGCATCCGGGCAGACCGACCTGCAGTGGTGGGAGGCCAACGTGCCGGTGCTCGAACGGGTGATGGATGAGTCGCGATACCCGCTCTCGGGCCGAGTGGGCCAGGTGGCCGGCGAGTACTTCCAGGCACCGGGCGATGCGTCCTACGAGTTCGAGTTCGGCCTCGCCCGGATGCTCGACGGAATCGACGCCTACCTCGCGCGCTGAATCATGCGCAACGGCTAGTCGCGCGGCGGCAGCCCGCGCTTGGCCCGCTCATCGGCTTCCATCCGCGAGTACACCCTGCGCTCGGTGCGGTCCATCCGGAGGATCGAGCGGATCACGAGCCAGAAGAGTAGTCCGATCAGCAGCGTCGGAGTGATCGAGAAGAGCGCGTTCGCCCAGAAATCCTCAAGCACGCCCGTCATCCTCTTTCGTCACGGCTACAGGGTAGGCGGGCCCCCTGGGAGCCGCAGCATCAGCCGTTCAGAATGCCGATGACGCCCGAGCCCAGCATCCACAGTCCGACGGCTCCGACCGCGACCCACAGTGCGATGCGCGTGGGCGTTATCGCGTTCTTGTCCTTTTTCTCAGGCGGCAGGTAGCTCATGACCCGACGCTACTTCACCAAGGGGAGCAATACCGGGGCGGGCCTTCTCAGGCGGCAGGTAGCTCATGGGCCGACGCTACTTCACCAAAGGGAACAGGATGGTCTCGCGGATGCCGAGACCGGTGAGAGCCATCATCAGCCGGTCGATACCCATCCCCATCCCGCCGGTCGGCGGCATACCGTGCTCGAGCGCGCGGAGGAACTCCTCGTCGAGCCGCATCGCCTCGACATCGCCGTCCGCCGCGAGGATGGCCTGCGCGACGAAGCGCTCGCGCTGGATGACCGGGTCGACGAGCTCCGAGTAGCCGGTGGCCAGCTCGAACCCGTCGATATACAGGTCCCACTTCTCCACGACGCCCTCGATCGATCGATGGGCGCGCACAAGCGGCGAGGTGTCGACGGGGAAGTCCCGCACGAAGGTCGGCCGGGTCAGGACGGGTTTGACGTAGTGCTCCCACAGCTCTTCGACGTACTTGCCGTGCGTCGGCAGATGCACCTCGATATCGACCGCGCGGGCGTGCTTCTCGAGGTCGGCGAGCGGGGTGTCCGGAGTGACAACCAGTCCGGATGCCTCGCTGAGGGAGGCGTACATCGAGATGCGGTCCCACTCGCCGCCGATGTCGTGGGTGCTGCCGTCCGCCCAGGTGACCACATGCGATCCATGCGCCTGGATGGCCGCGGCCTGGATGAGCTCCTGGGTGAGGTCCGCCATCTGGTCGTAGTCGCCGTACGCCTGATACGCCTCAAGCATCGCGAACTCCGGGCTGTGGGTGGAGTCGGCCCCTTCGTTGCGGAAATTACGGTTGATCTCGAACACCCGCTCGATGCCGCCGACGACCGCTCGTTTGAGGAAGAGTTCGGGAGCGATGCGCAGGTACAACTCGGTGTCGAACGCGTTGCTGTGGGTTGCGAACGGACGGGCGGACGCCCCTCCGTGGATGACCTGCAGCATCGGGGTCTCCACCTCGATGTAGTCGCGAGCGGCGAAGGTGGTACGCAGGGAGGCCACGGCAGCCGCACGCGCGCGGACCATGGCACGAGCGGCCTCGCGGGAGATGAGGTCGAGGTACCGGCTACGGACTCGTGTCTCGTCGCTGAGCTCGGAGTGCAGGTTCGGCAGCGGGCGGATGGCCTTGGACGCGATGCGCCACTCGGCGACGAGGATCGACAGCTCGCCGCGGCGGCTCGAGATGACCTCCCCGCGCACGAAGAGGTGATCGCCCAGGTCGACGAGTTCTTTCCACTGGTCCAGCGACTCCTGCCCGACCTCGGCGAGGCTCACCATGGCCTGGATGCGCTCGCCGCCTCCGGATTGCAGGGATGCGAAGCAGAGCTTGCCGGTATTCCGCAGGTGCACGATGCGGCCCGCGAGCGCCACCGAATCGCCAGTCGTGGCATCCGCCTCGAGGTCGGGATATCGGCCACGAACGGCGGCGATCGTGGTGGTCACCGGCACCTGCACCGGGTAGGCGCCGGCGCCGGATTCGATCAGTCGCGCGCGCTTGCCGAGGCGCACCTCGCGCTGCTCGTCCGTCTCGCGCTGCAGGCGGGCTAGTTCCTCCAGCTCGGCGCGACCGCGGTCTGCGGTCTCTTCGACGTCGTCGGTCATGGTGCTCCTGCAGCTGGGGGATCGGGCGGATTCGCCGCATCAATCGTATCGACGGGCGCCCAGGCATCCGTCGGCGCCCGTCCAACCGCCGGGTCGAGCCGCCGACGGACGCGTCCCGGCCGAGTCACGCCCTCGAAGTTCAGCCGGCGGTGAGGGCCCCCGCCGTCGCAGCGGCGGCGCGTTGCGCGGCGGTGATGGTGAGGCTGCGGTCGGCGATGTCGTCGGCGACCGCGCGGAGGCTGCGGCTGTGGCTTCGAGCGTAGGACCGCAGGATCTTGAAGGCCGTGTCCATGTCGACGCCGCCCTGTTCGGCGATGACGCCCTTGGCCTGCTCGATGACGATTCTGCTGTCGAGCGCTCTCTGCAGTTGCTCGGTGACGATGCTGGTGTCGCGGATGCTGCGCTCCTGCAGGATCCCGATGGTCGCGACATCGGCGAGTGCCTGTGCCACAGCGATGTCGGAATCGGTGAGTTGACCGAGGGTGGTGCTGAACAGATTCATCGTGCCGATGACCTGGCCACGGAGTCGCATCGGGAACGCGTGCATCGAGTGGAAACCGCGTTCGTGGGCCGCGTCGCGGAACAGCGGCCATCGATCACCGTCGGCTGCGATGTTGCCCACCGAGACGGGTGTGCCGGTGTTGAAGCAGTCGACGCATGGTCCGGCGCCGGCGTTGAGTTGATTGATCTCGACGAAGTCGGCCTCCTCGCTAGTGGACGCCACCAACTGCAGCTGCCCGGAGGAGTCGGCGATCATCAGGCCACCGGCGTCGCTGTCGACCAATCCGGTTGCCTCCCGGACGAGCACGTCGAGCAGGTCGACCATGTCGTACTCGGCGATGAGGGTGTCGGCCAACTTGACGAACGCAGCACTGAGGCGCGCTTCCCGTGAGATGTCGGTCATGGTGTTCCTATTCCCGCCTGACTGATTGGCATTACGGACATTCCTGGCTCCTGTCTCAATCCGCAGCGTCGTGAAAGCTGAACTCACGGGCGACGACGTCGTGCGCGACCTGTTGAACGCTTCGATCGGTGGAATATGCACGCGCGCGGAGGCGTGAGAACGCATCGGTCAAGGTGGTATCGAGCTGTACCGACACCATCCCCGTGGCTTGGTGGACCTCACGTCGCATCCCAGGCAGGAGCACGGAGTCGGTGTCGTGGTCGTCGTCCGCGGCGCCGATCGCCTGGCGGCTGGCGGGCCCTGCCGCTTCGCTAGCCAGCAGCACCGCTCGATCGATCTCCGACGCAGACAGAGCCCTCGGTGTCGAGCGGTACAGGTTCACCACGCCGATGGTCACCGCGCCCAGGAGGATCGGGAACGAGAACAGCGCACGGATCGGGAGCTTCTCAACGGCATTGTCGAAGATCGGCCATCTGGTGTGCTCGCTCGTCGAGGTGTCGGGTACCAGCACCGGCCGACCGGTGTGGATCGCTTCCCAGTGCGGACCCTCGCCGAGTTCGAACTGCAACTGCTCGAGCTGCGACGCGACACCGCCGCTCGAGGACAGAGCCGCGTAGGTCCCCTCTGCGGTGACGACCGAGATGGTCGCCCCGTCCACGGGGAGCGCATCGACGAACGGAGCGTGCAACGCCGCGATGCCACGCTCACGAGAGCCGGTCGGATCGCTCTCCGTACGCTCGGCGCTCATCTCGCATCTCGACTCGTCAGCTGGTAGATGTCGCCATCACGCGCCAGGTCGGGAACGAAGAAGCAGGGGAGACTTCCATCTTCCGGGGGTTGTCCCCGCCTGGCGCGCGATAGATCCGCGGGAACCAAGGGCTGGGGCAACCTGAGATCAACCTACAGGAAGTCTGAGTGAACGCATAGAGGCACCGGTATATCTCTGCCGCCGTCCCGGCACCGGTTCGCGGCCGTCGTCTCGAGCGGCGACCCGCGAAGCTCAGGCGAGGCTGATCGTCGTGTTGTCGATAAGGCGTGTCTCACCCACCCGCGCAGCAACGAGCACGACCGCGCGACCGTGATGGTCGCTGTCGACGGGGAGGAACGTCGCCGGATCCACCACCACGAGGTAGTCCAGCTCGACGACGGCGTCGCCGGTGAGCACCGACTGGGCGGCGGCGATCACGGCATCCGGACCGCGGTCGGCGGATGCCTCGGCCGCCTCCAGCGCCTGGAACAGGCCACGGGCGGCCCGCCGCTGACGCGGGTCGAGGAATCGGTTCCGGCTCGAGAGCGCCAGGCCGTCGTCATCTCGCACGGTGGGAACCGCCTCGACGCGCACGTCGAAGTCGAGGTCCCGCACCATGCGCCTGACCAGGAAGATCTGCTGCGCGTCCTTCTCACCGAATACCACGGTGTGGGGCCGCACGATGTGGAGCAGCTTGGCCACGACGGTGAGGACGCCGTCGAAGTGCCCACGGCGGGACCTGCCCTCGTACAGCGCACCGACCGGGCCGGCGGTGATCAGGGTCTCGCTCGGCCCGCTCGGGTACATCTCCGCCGCGGTTGGCGCGAACACCAGATCGACGCCGACGCTGGCGAGACGTGCGATGTCATCGTCGAGAGTACGTGGGTAGCGGTCGAGGTCCTCCCCCGCCCCGAACTGCAGCGGATTGACGAAGATCGAGACCACGACGACATCCGCGAGCTCTCGAGCCCGCCGCACCAACTCCAGATGCCCGCCGTGCAGAGCGCCCATCGTCGGGACCAAGGCGACGCGGGGCCCACCCGTCTGGTCGCCGGGGGCGGGTACCGCCGAGCCGATGCGGGCGCGCAGGCCGGCGATGGTTTCCACGACGTCCGGCACTCGACGATGCTACCCGCGCCGCTCACAACGGCCTGAACGCCGGCGTCACTCGAACGGTTCGTGTTCCCGGGTCGCCGACGCGAGGGCATTTTCCACCGCGGAGCGCACAAGCGGCCCGAGTACTCGCCCCGGGGATACCACCCCGAGGTCGTCGAGGATGCCGACCGCCTGGCTCACGATCGCAGTCGAGAAGCTCGTGGCCGTCGCGACCGCTTCGGCCCACGCCGCGCGATCGGCCTCGGCGACGATGAGGGGCTCGGCGCCCATCTCGACGACGAGTGCCTGCCCGATGGGGTGCACGGGTCCGGGCGCGGTGACGGCGCAGTAGCTGTCACGCAGCCGCACGAGGTCGAGGCTGGTGCCGGTGAACGACATCGCGGGGTTGATGGCGAGCGGGATGGCGCCGGCGGCCGCGGCGGGGGCGAGCACGGCGATGCCGTGCTCCGGAGCGGTGTGAACGACGAGCTGACCGAGCTGCCAGGCGCCGGTAGCGGCCAATCCGCTGACGAGCGATGCCAGCTGATCGCCCGGCACGGCGAGCACCACGAGTTCGCTGCGCTCCACCAGGTCGGGCACCTCCAGCAGCGGAACACCGGGGAGGATCGCCTCCGCGCGTTCCCGGCTCGCTTCGGAGATCGCCGAGATGCCGACGATCGCGTGCCCCGCTCCAGCCAGTGCGGCGCCGATGATCGGGCCGACCCTGCCGGCGCCGACGATGCCGACGCCGAGCCGACCCGAGCGCTGCCCGGGCGGGACGCCCAGGGTCACTCCGGCCGCTCGAGCGGGGGTACCGACGCCGCCGGAGGAGCGGGCGAGGACACGACATGGACCGGTTCGGCCGACGGGCCGGATAGGGAGCCTTCGGCTGCCGCGCCCCAGCGATGGCTGAGATCCCGGCTTGCGGCGTCGACCGCGGCGGATGCGGCCTGGTCGAACAGAAGCACCGCCGCATCCCGGTCGATTGCCCCGAGCTTCGCAGTGATCGGACCGCTCACGGTGTGCAGGTGCACGGCCGCGAGCCGCATCGCCCGGAGCAGCGGCCCCTGGGATACCGCGACGCTCTGCACGCGCGGATGCGGCACGACCGTCAGCTCGCGCCAGATGGCACCCTTGCGCAGCAGCACCGCGCTGGCGGTCACGGCGAACCCGTTGCGCCGCCAGGAGAACCAGCGCAGGGGCGCCGCCCGGCGGGGTGAGTTCACGAATCCGTCATCCGCTGCTCCCGCGGCGGTGAGACCGTGCTCGACCACCGCGAGCGCGGTCGGGTCGAGCAGGTCGGGGAGCACCAGGCCGAGCACGCGCTTCACGTCGTCGAGCGAGCCGACGGGCAGCAGGGTCGTCGCCTGCTGCGCTGCCGAAGCGTCCCTGAGCGAGCCGCTGGCCCGATTGACCCGGATCTCCCACCAGCCGAACGGGCGCCACAGCACGGGTTGACTGACCCGCACCGAGTGGATGCGCCCGGGCGGAAGGGTCTGATTGCTCGTGGAGAGCAGACCGAAGCCGACTCGCACGCCGTCCGGGGTGCCGGCGATCGAGTACCGCAGCGACTTGGTGAACTTCTGGATCGAGTAGCTCACGACGCCGATGGTCATCGGGATCAGCGCGAACAGGCTCAGCAGAGCGTCCGGGGCGAGGACCGACACGGTGACGAGCGCGATCGTCGCGATGATGAGGAAGATCGTCGCTCCGCTCAGCGCGATCGAGCCGAGCAGCCGCCCGGCGCTCATCTTCACCACCGACTCCGGCTCGGCTGCATCCGGGTCCAGTTCCGGGGAGAGGAACTCGCCGATCCGCCGCTCGACCACGGACTGACCATCGGGATCGCGACGGCTCGGGGCGGATGTCGCGGCCCGAGTGCCCGAGGCCAGGCGGAGGATCTCCCTCCGCAGGTCGTCGGCCTCGCCGGAGGCGAGGTACTCGAGCTTGACGTTCGCGTCCTGCCCGGCCTGGCTCACCTCGAGCTTCGCCGCGCCGAAGATCCGCGCGAAGAACGGACGCTGGATGTTGATGCCCTGGATGCGGTCGAGCCGTGCGCGGCGATTGGTGCGGAACACCACACCCGAGCGCACTTCGACGACCTCCTCCGTGATGCGGAAGGAGTGCATGCGCCACGAGACGTAGAAGATCAGCACCAGTACCAGCAGCAGCGCGAACACGATCAGCAGGGCGTAGCCGACGAAGCCGTTCTCCACGATCAAGTCGATGGGATCTCCGTCGTCTCTGCCAGCCTGCGGGACGAAGAACTCGATCAACCGCTCGCGCAGGTTGGCGATCACGATGCCGATGATCGCGATGAGCGCGATCCCACCCTTGAGCAGCGGAGAGGCCGGGTGGAGGCGATGCCACTCGCCGTCGCTGAGAGCTGCCGCTCGCCCGGTCGCCGGTGCAGACTGCCCGGCTCCGGTCCGAGTCGCGTCACCCTCGCGGTGCAGGGGCGCCGGTGCATCCGTCGGCGGTTCGCGGCGGTCGTCGGTCACAGGCCCGCCCGGCGACTCTCGGCGAGATCGACCAGGTGATCGCGCAGTTGTTCCGCCTCCTCGGCGGGCATCCCCGGGATCACGACGCCACTGGACGCGGCGGCAGTGACGAACTTCAGTTCGCTCAGCCCGAGCGCGCGGGACAGCGGACCGCGGTTGATGTCGACGAGCTGCATGCGTCCGTAGGGCACGGCGACGATCCGCTGGAGCAGGATGCCGCGACGGAACACGAGATCGTCGTCGCGCAGCTGGTAGCCGATCGCTCGCACCCGCCGCGGAGTGAAAGCGGCGTAGAGGAGCACGAATCCGACCGCGGCGATCGTGAGCCACGGCGCGAGATCCCACCCCGTCAAGTAGAAGGGGAAGGTCACCGCCGCGAGGATCAGGGCGGTCACCGCCAGGCCGACGAGTTCCGCGAACACGTACTTACGCGAGACACCCCGCCAGGTGACGGCGGGCAGGTCGAGTCGACCGCCGGAGTCGGTGAGACTGCTCTGTTCCATTCGATCGGTCAGGTCAGGCTCCTCAGTCGGCGATCGTCAGGGCTGCACTCGGATCGGTTGGTCATCGTCATCGTCCTCGTCGTCGCCAGGCGGAACCCGGCACATCGATTCGGCGATCAGACCGCAGGTCAGCAGCACGGCCGCGCCCACGAGCCCGCTCACGGCGGACGCGATCGAGCCTACCGGCGGGGTGACCGATCTGGTCAGGAGGTAGATGAGCGCCCCCACTCCCACACCGGACAGCAGCGCCCCGCTCAGCGCGCTCGCCTTGGCGAGCATCACCACGCGGGTCGCGTAGAACGGATCGACGGCCCGCCCCCGCGCTGGAGCCCGATCGGAATCCGAGCGCTGTCGGGTCATCCGCCTGATCGGGATCGCCAGACTGATCAGCAACGCGCCGATGGCCGCGAGCGCGAGCGGAAGCGTGACCGGGATCGCGACGATCGGGCGCCCGGTACTCGCCAGCGCCGTCTGCAGCAGTGCGGCTCCCGCAGCGCCGATGACGAAAAGCGCCACGATCGAGGCGGGAGTCGTGCGCTTCACCGGTTCCCCCTCGGAAGGAGCGGCGCAGCATCCCACGGCCGCACCTCGTCGATGGTCGCGTCGATCAGGTCGGCGACCGGTCCGTGACTGCCGAGCTTCGCGCTCGGCGCGATCTCGAGCCACGGCTGGAGCACGAAGCGGCGCTGCCAGGCACGCGGATGCGGGAGCGTGAGCCGCTCGCCGTCGCGGGTGGCGCCGGTGAAAGTGATCATGTCGAGGTCGATCGTGCGGTCGCCCCACCGCTCACCCCGCACCCGTCCGAGGTCGCGTTCGATGCCGGTGAGCGCGTCGAGGAGCTGATCGGGATCGAGGGAACTGCGCACGCGGATGACGGCGTTCAGATAGCTCGGCGCCGATCGGTCGATCCCGTGCGGTTTCACCGCTGCCGACTCCACGATGCTGGAGGCAGCCGTGACGGTCACCCCCTGGAGTGCATCGATGGCGGCGACCGCGTCGCGCAGGGACTGCTCACGATCGCCGAGATTGCTGCCGAGTGCGATCACCGCCGGCAGTCGCACGCGCATGCGCTGCATGCGGGTCATGCGTCGCCGCCCGACGCGCGTCGGCGCTCGATCGTCACCGCCACGTCGGCGAAGGGCACGGTGATCGGCGCCGACGGCTTGTGCACGGTCACCCGCACCGACTCGGCGGCCGGATACGCGAGCACCACGGCGGCGACCCGTTCGGCGACGGTCTCGATGAGGTCGACGGGGTCGCGCTCGACGGCGCGCACCACCTCCTCGGCCAGTGTTCCGTAGTGGATGGTCGCGCCGAGCTCGTCGGAGGCTGCGGCAGGGTGCAGGTCGAGTGTCACCGTGACGTCGATGACGAATTCCTGCCCGTTGACTCGTTCCTCGTCGAGCACGCCGTGGAATCCGGATGCCCGCAGCCCGGTCAGAGCGATCGAATCCGTCACCGCGTCCCGCCCTTCATGGCGCTCCACACGTCGAGGGCCGCGCGGGTGCCGGCGACGTCGTGCACCCGCACACCCCACGCTCCGGCTTCGGCGGCGAGAGCACTGATGATCGCGGTCGCGGGATCCCGCGCCTGCGGCGGTGCGCCGTCGGGGAGGAGCTCGCCGAGGAAGCGCTTGCGCGAGGCGCCGACGAGCACTGGGTGGCCGAGCGCACCGACACTGCGCAGCGCTCCCAGCAGTGCCCAATTCTGCTCAGCGGTCTTCGCGAAGCCGATTCCTGGGTCCACGACGATGAGATCCGGATCCACGCCCTGCGAGATGAGGTGCGCGATCCGCAGCTCGAGCTCGCGGCGAACCTCGGCGACCGGGTCCCGGTAGATGGCACGGGTCTGCATCGTCGCACTCGCGCCACGGGAGTGCATCGCGACGAACATCACTCCGAGCTCGGCGACGACCCTCGGCATGTCGGCATCCGCCGTGCCCGCCGAGACGTCGTTCACAATCGCCGCGCCGAGTTCGACGGCGGCGCCCGCGGTCCACGAGTTCATCGTGTCGATGCTGACCGGGATCCCCCGTGCCACC
>CAXTLO010000038.1:0-15751 GCA_964244965.1 uncultured Marisediminicola sp. | reverse complement strand
AGGCACCTGGAGCGTCGACAGCCCCACCCTCGCCTACCAGTGGAATCGTGACGGTGTGGCGATCGACGGGGCGACCGGATCCACGTATGTGGTTACGTCAGCGGATGCAGCGCGTTCCCTCACCGTGACGGTGATGGCAACGGCGGAGGGTTCGCTCCCGGGCGAGGCGACGTCGGCCGCTGTGACCGTCGCGAAGGTCGCGTCGAGCATCTACGGCGGCGTCAACCGGCTCCTGTCCTTCGGCGGAAACGGACTCACCTACTCGGCCACGGTCGACGCGGGAGATCTCGCTGCAACCGGCGACGTCGTGATTTACGACGGTCTGCGGCGGATTGCCACCGCGACCCTGGAAGCGGACGACGACGGCCGCGTGCGAGTGTCACTGCCGAAGCTCAGCCGCGGCATCCACCTGATCACCGCTCGCTACGAGGGCAACGACCAGGTGAGCGCGTCGACCGCCTTCCCCAGCCTGGTGATCGTCCTCTAGTACGGCGAGTAGGCCTTGCGCTGGTTGAGTAGCGCTCGTGAGCTACTCAACCAGCGGGAGTCGCCGCGAGGAGCCCTTCGAGCTCGGTGATCTCCTCCTCCTGCTGCTCCACGAGGTCCTCAGCGAAGTTGACGACACCGAAGGACTGACCGCCCTCGGCCTCCTGCTCCGCAACAGGGGTCACGCCCTCGTGCTGCTCGATCATCTGCTCGAGGAACAGCCTCGACGCCTCGGCTCCCGTCGCCCCCTCGAGCTGACTGACGTCGTCCTCGGTGATCGCGCCATCGGTGTCGAGCTCAGTGCCCGAGTTCAACTCCTCGCCGCCCGACTTCGTGAACCAGTCATTCAACTGCTCGAGCTCGGAGGCGTGCCTGGCGCCGATCCGGTCCGCGAGCGCCGCCACCTCCGGCGCGACGCCCTCCGTCTCGACGACGGTCTCCGTGAACTCGACGGTCCGCTCGTGGCGGGGGATCATCTCCTGCAGGAACGAGACATCCTGCTCGTTGAAGTCGGCCGGACGGTCGACGGCGTACGAGCCGGATCCGTCCTTCCCCGCACTCGCACAGCCGGTGACGGCCAGCGCAGCGGCGACGAGTCCGACCAACGCAACTGATCGGACGGACGCCGGAAAGCCGGTCGATGTGCGGTGAGGATGCGCGGAGGTGACACGGGGAATCAGCATGGAGCTTCCGATCGATCGTGGTGGGCCGCCGTTGACGACGGGAGGTCACCGACCGCAGCTCGAGCGCGATTCTGGCGACCTCACGATGGTAAGCAGGCTCAACTGTGAGCTCGAAGGGGTTGCGGCACCCTGATCAGGCGCGGTCGTAGAGGGTGATTCGATACCCGTCGGGGTCGGCGAACGTGAACGTGCGGCCGAACGGACCATCGATGGGCTCGGAGGTGATCGTGATTCCGTCGGCGACGAGCACATCATGAACGCCCTGGGCGCTCGGAGCATGCAGCCACACGCCCACGCCGAAGCCGAGCTGCGAGACGGAGTCGAGGTCGACGCCCGGAAGGGGTTCGCGGACGGCGAAAGTCGCCGGGGTGGTGTCGAAGACGACAGCGTCCGGCGGGCCGGGCTGCCGACTGAATCCGAGGTACTTCTCATAGAACGCGGCTGATGCGGCAACGTCGCGTACTTGAAGAGAAATGAATCCGGGGCCGGATACTTCGGGCATGAGAACTCCTTGGATCGATGTCAGGATGTTGACAATCGAAGTCTATGTCAGAATTCTGACATGAATCAAGTCGGAGGACGCATCGATCTCGAGTCATCGGTGGGATACCTGCTGAAGGAGGCGTCGAGTGCTTTGCGCACGGCTATGGAAAGCGTCCTGCGACCACTCGGAATGAGTATCACGCACTACTCCTGCCTCGAACTCCTCGACCAACGGCCGGGCCTGTCGAATTCTGAGCTGGCTCGGGGTGCGTTCGTGACCCGCCAGTCGATGAACGTGCTCCTTCAGGCGCTCGAGCGCGAGGGGCTCGTCACCCGCCCCGAAGTGGCTGCTGTCGGACGTGCGCTTCCGGCCAGGCTGACGGCGAAGGGTCGCGCTCAGCTGTCGGCCGCAAGCGCCGCGGTCAAGGACGTGGAGGACCGGATGAGGTCGCATCTGAGCAGCCGGGACGAGGCTCGGTTCAAGCTGATGCTGTCCCGCTGTATAGCCTCCCTGAATGAGTGAGTGGCGCCTGTCGCGCCCTGGCTACTCGTCTCGTACCCCGTGCTGACTCCATGTGGTCACCGATCGAGCGTAAGGTACGATGAGTGCCTACCTCTGGAGGTCGATGATGGCGACGATGACTGCGGCGCATGCACGGACGCTCGCCCGTTCGGAGTTCAACGCGTTCTATGAGTCGTGCCCCACTCGTCAGGTTCTGTCGACGGTGGGCGACAAGTGGTCGGCTCTGATCGTGACCGCGCTCGCGGACGGCTCTCGTCGGCACAGTGAATTGCTCCGCCTCATCGCGGGCGCGAGTCAGAAGATGTTGACTCAGACGCTTCGCACACTGGAGCGCGATGGGCTGGTCGCGCGGACCATCACCCCAACGGTTCCCGTCCGGGTCGATTATGAGCTGACGACCCTCGGGGCAGATCTCGTGCCGCTGGTGAGGGCACTCAAGAACTGGTCGGAAGAGCACATCGTCGACATTCTCGAAGCCCGTGCCAGGTACGAGGAGCGAGGGGAGTAGCCCTACGGCCGACGATGAGGCGCTCCGTCGGCGGTAGGGCTGACCCACTCAGAAGGTGATGACGATCTTGCCTCGTAGACCGCCCGCAGCAGTCAGCTCGTGCGCTTCGGCAAGGCGTTCGAGAGGAAGCACATCACCGATGCGGCTCACGAGGCGCCCCGCGCTGACCTCGTTCGCGATGGTCTCTAGTACCGAGCGGTCCGGTGTCGCGTGCACCGCGCCTACTTCGATGCCACGTTCCGGCATGGGACCGAACGGCTCGAAAGCGGTGATGAACCGACCACCGTCTCGAACTGCGCCGATCACGTCGGACCCGAGCAGAGCGGCATCGAAGAGCGCATCGACGCCGCTCGGGGCGAGTTCGCGTACCCGTCGGACGAATGCTTCGCTCGACAGTCGCGGAATCGTGTGCGTCGGGTTGAGGGACACGACGAACGCTTCGTCGCCCGTCGAGGCCGAGGCGATGACATCGATTCCGTCAGCGACGAGCATCTGTACGGCGAAGGCTCCGACAGCGCCGGAGGCACCGGTGACGAGAACGGTGTCGCCCGGCGCGGCGTGGAGCATCGCCGATGCCTGCGACGCTGTGCTGCCGTTGAGCGGCAGGCTGCCGGCTGTCGGCCAATCGACGCTCTCGGATACCTGAGCCAGCCAGTCGGGCAGGGCCGAGACGATCTCCGCGCTCACTCCCTCGCCGGTGCCCAGTTCGAACCAGGGCAATACCCCGATCACATGATCGCCCGCGTGAAAGCCCTCACCGTCGTCGATCACCTCGCCCGCGATGTCGAATCCGAGGAGCGCCGGAAGCCGCACGTTCGGAGTCGCCTCGGCAAGTGCTCCGCTGCGGATGAGCGTGTCCACCGAATTGACCGCGGACGCCCGCATCCTCACGCGAACGCGACCGGCTTCGACGACAGGTTCTGGGCGCTCGACAAGTCGTAGTACCTCTGGTCCGCCATAGCGGGGTAGCTCTACTGCTCGCATGCTGTGCTCCTCTGGGATCGATTACCCGTTCAACTGTCCCGGGAGACGACCGGATGCGGAACGAGGTACTTTCGAGTGCCTAACGGGCGCGGCTGGCCCCCCGGAGAGCGGACGACGCGAAATAGAGCAGGAAGCGGAGGGCAGACTTCGCCCGGCGGACAGCGGTGAAGGCCTCGCCGCGGATCGAGCCGGCCAGGCGAGGGACGTCGTTCGGGAGAATTAGAGCTGATCCTCTCGTCACGTGGCCGTCCGGTGCGGTGAGGTCGAACTGCATCGTGGTGAGGTCACGCCAAATGGCAAGAGGCGAGGCCGAGCGTTGGATCTTCGAAGCGGCGATTCGCCACACCTCTGACCGACCATCGGTCAACTCGAGCCGGTAGCGCATCGCCTCGGATGATTCCGCCGGAAAGAGCTCGAGCGTGCCGCGCACAACCAGTGTTCCCGCGACGCCTCCCAGTCTGGCCCGACCGGCGATCTCGAGCGAGCGACGTGGGTCGAGCGAGAACCGCTTCCACCCGGGCAATTCGCATCGAAGGGTCATCCGGAGTGAGGCTGGGTGGTCGCCGACTGTCACGCGGCCGGTCAGTCGCTCGTGGAAGACGACCCCGTCGCCCGACCTCCGTGCCCGGTCAGCGCTGGAGGCGTCCATCGCGGCATCTTCAGGAACGGCGAGCGGCCGAACCGACGCCGTTTCGGGAGCTCTCCAATCGGGATCGCCGATGAGTCGGCGGATGAGGCGCTCCACGTTTCGTTCGGCGACAGCGGCGATCGTCGCTGAGGGATTCACGCCGGTGGCGCGGGGGAGTACAGAACCGTCCATGACGTACAGGCCGGGGTAGCCGAACACCTCGCCATCTGGATCGATGACACCGTCATCCGTGGAAGCACCGAATCGCACCCCGCCGAGGTTGTGCACGGTGATCGCCTGGCGCAGGAACCGCCACGCCGGCGACGGGCTCGCCCTCAGGCCGAGCGTTCGACCGATGAGGCGCGCGACCTGCCCTTCGCTGCGGTACAGGGCGCGGTTCAACTTGTTGCTCCACTGCACTCTCGCCTCGTTGTTGTGGTCGAGCGTGAGACGGCCGTCTGCGGTGTCGCGCCCCATCAACAAGAGGCTCGTGATGGGCCTCGGGGCAGGCAGAGCACGATCTACTCCCGCGAGTGCCGCGACGACGACGGCTCTCACCCGCGCCCGCGGGTCGCGAAGTGGATCGATATTCGCGACCAGGTCGGCGAGCACCCGCGGGTACCCGCCGTCCTGCGCCTGGAACCACACCTGCTTGCCGCGCAAGTCGAAGTCGACGATGGTGCTGGTCGTGATGGTGGGACCGCGTTCGACGCGCTTAGGCAACCGATGTCCACGAAGGAAGGCGAGGTAGTCGCCGTTCCCGGAGAAACCTTCACCCAGTCGACGGGAGAGGAGTGGAAGCCCTCCGTCGAGGTCTCGGGAGCGCAGGAGCAGTTCGGTCGTGCCTACCGCGCCCGCAGCGACGATGACCGTGGGCGCAGTGAAGACGGCGGCCGAACCAGTCTCCGCGTGCGTCGTCACGACCGAGTACCCACCGGATCCGGCCCGGACGGCCTGCACCATGCGATCGGTGTGAACCGCGGCGCCGTGATCCTCCGCGACAGCGAGGTAGTTGTAGTCGAGGGTGTTCTTCGCGCCGATATTGCAGCCGAGAACGCACTCTCCCACGAAGGTGCAGCCACGCTGCTCGCGGCCGTGGAGGTTCACTATCGGTCCGGTGTGGTCGGCGAACCGAACCGCGAGCTGCGGTCGCACCGTACGGGACGTCCGGGAGAGCTTGAGGGCGAGCGTCTCCATCAGTTCGGTGCGTGACGGCACAGCACCGGTGGCCGGATCGGATGCGACGGGCGCGACCTCGAGCATGTGGCCGGCCAGGTCGAAGTAGGGATCGAGGCTGGCCCGGTCGTAGCCATCGGGCCAATCCGAGTCGAACACCTCTGCGGGCGGGCGGGCGAAGACATTCGCGTAGATCAGGGACCCACCCCCATACCCGGCGCCCTGAACGCTGATCATGTGCTCGAGCCATCGCACGTCGTAGAGTCCGCGACTGGTCTCCCACAGCCACCGCCGGTCGAGGCTCGACGCGTCACGGGGAAAATCGCCCGCCGTCCAACGGCGGCCGCGCTCGATCACCGCGACGCGCCGACCGGCTTGCGCCAGTCGGGCTACCGCGACTGCCCCGCCGAACCCGCTGCCGACGACGATCACATCGAAGCGTGCCTCCGAGGGTTCGACGGAGGGTTCTGATTCGTCGTTCACTCGGTCTTCCTCGTCGATGTCCGGATGCTTCATCGTGCTAGTTTAGGTCGAAACGGTACCGTTTCGTCCCCACGGCCCGATAGGAGCCCGATCGTGACAACTCCGCGTGAGATCGACCTCGCCGCCCCCGTGATCTCCCGGCATCGCCGCCGCATCGCTGCACCGGTCACTCGAGTTTGGGAGATCCATACCGCCGTGAACGAGTGGACGAGCTGGCAGCATGACATCGCCTCCGCTGACCTCGATGGCGGGTTCGAGGTGGGCAACAGCATCCACTGGGCCACGACCGGCGGATTCGCGGTCGTCTCCACCATCTATCAGCTCGAGCCCGGCCGCCGGGTTCTGTGGGGCGGCACGGCGGAGGGGATCACCGGCATCCATGAATGGGTGTTCGAACCCGACGGAGACGGGACGGTCGTCGTCACGAACGAGTCGTGGTCGTCCGAGGCGGCCTCGGCGGAACCGGACGACGTTAGGCAACTACTCTTCGCGTCTTTGGAGGCGTGGCTGGGGTACCTGCAGCAGGTCGCAGAGAAGTGACACCAGTGGCGGTGTCTGAGCGGCCGGAGAGTGCGCGGACTTCACGGGTTCCCCGGGGAGCGGCGGTACTCGACCCCGCTGTCACGGAAGCGATCCTCGAAGCGGGCCTCGACGAGCTCGCCTCCCGCGGATACGCGGGGATGTCGATGGACGGGATCGCTCGGCGGGCGAGGGTCGGCAAGAGCGCGATCTACCGCCGCTGGGCTTCGAAGGAACAACTGACAGGGGCGCTGATCGCCCGTCTCGGGGTGAAAAGCCCTGACGACCTCTCCGACACCGGATCGTTGGGAGGCGACATCCGCCTCATCCTCGACGAGATGGTGGTCTGGTTCGACGGCGACCGCACGGGTCCCGCCTTCGCCGATCTCCTGGCGGAGTCGACGCGCAACCCGTCGCTCGCAGGCGTGATGATGGCGGTGTTCGCCGAGCCGCGGCGTGCCAGAGTCGCCATCGTCCTCGACCGTGCGGTGGCGCGAGGAGAGGTTGGCAAAGATGCCGATCGGGCAGTACTCCTCGACCTCGTCGCGGCGTCGGTATTCTGGCGAGTCGTGGCCCGGCGCGAGTCCGCATCGGCGTCGTTCCTGGACTCGATCGCCGATCTGATCGTCACATACGCTGCGAGAACAGGACGTGCCAACGGGCACGACGACAATAGGAGAAACGCATGAGCGACACATCTGGATCCGCTGAACGAGACGGCGGCACGCTGGTCACCGGCGCGACCGGGATGATCGGGCGCCTGCTCGTCGACGCGCTCGTGGATCGGGGAGCGAGCTTCTCCGTGATGGTCCGACCCTCGTCCGACCCCGCGCGCGTGACGCCGCGCCCCGGCATGGATGTGGTCAACGCCGACCTGGACGACCCGGCGTCCCTCGCTCCCGTGCTTCACGGAGTCGAGCGCGCGTTCCTGCTCACCAACTCGACCGAGCGCACCGAGCAGCAGCAGCTGGCCTTCGTCGAAGCCGCACGAGACGCCGGTGTCGGGCACATCGTGAAGCTGTCGCAGTTGCACGCCTCTGCCGAGGCGAGCGTGCGGTTCCTGCGCTACCACGCCGCAGTCGAGCAGGCGATCCGCGACTCCGGCATGGAGTTCACCTTCGTACGCCCCAATCTGGTGCTTCAGGCCTACCTCCCATTCGCCGCGAGTATCGCGGCTGGGCATCTCTCGGCCCCGATCGGCAGTGCTCGTATCAGCGCGGTCGACGCGCGTGACATCGGCGAGGTAGCCGCCGCCACCCTCACTGAGGACGGGCACGCCGGCCGCATCTACGATCTGACCGGGCCGCACGCCGTGACACATGCCGAGATCGCTGACGCGCTGGGGGAGGCGCTGGGCCATCCGGTCGACTTCGCCGCCGCCTCGTCCGAGGAGTTCGTGCAGGCGGTCGTCGGAGCGGGGATGCCCCGGTGGCAGGCTGAGGGGCTCGCCGAGGACTATGAGCACTACGAACGCGGGGAGGCTGAGTCGGTCTCCGACGACATCGAGAAGGTCACCGGGCATCCACCTCGCAGCGTGGCTGTCTTCGCGAAGGACTACGCCGAGGCGTTCCGCGCCGGGTGAGCGCCGGGCGTCATCCGCGCCGGGGAAGGAAGTTGGACTGATGGGGCAAGGGTCTGGTTCAACATGACTGGGCACGTACACGCGACCTCCGGCGGCAGCCGTCGGCGTCTTCTCCTCGCGTTCGCCATCACCCTCGCGGTGCTCGTCGCCGAGGTTCTGGGGGCGGCGATCACCGGCAGCCTCGCCCTCCTGGTCGATGCGGCGCACGTGCTCACCGACGCGGGTGGTCTTCTCATGGCGCTGCTCGCGTCGACGCTGGTGACTCGCGCCGCGACATCGCGCCGCACCTGGGGATTACGCCGCGCCGAGGTGCTCGCGGCGACTCTCCAGGCCGCGGTGCTGCTCGGAGTCGGCGTCTTCGTCGTAATCGAGGGAGTGCAGCGGATCTTCGAACCGGCCGCCCTCCCCTCCACTCAGCTCCTCGTGTTCGGCGTGATCGGTCTCGTCGGCAACCTCGCGGCGTTGGCCGTGCTGTACTCCGGTCGGCACGACGACTTCAACCTGAGCGGCGCCTTCCTCGAGGTGCTCAGCGACGCGCTGGGTTCGATCGGGGTCATCGTCGCCGCGATCGTGATCGCATTGACCGGCTGGTCGGGCGCGGATGCGGTCGCCGCCGTGTTCATCGGGATGCTCATCGTGCCCCGGGCGATCAAGCTCCTGCGTGAGACCGTCGAGGTGCTCCTCGAATCGACGCCGGCCGGCCTCGACCTCGACGACGTTCGCTCGCACATCCTCGAGATCCCGCACGTGCGCTCGGTGCACGACCTGCACGCCACTCAGATCGCAAAGAACCTCCCGGTGCTGACCGCGCACGTGGTCATCGACGACGAATGCTTTCACGACGGGCACTCGCCGGATCTGCTCGATGAGTTGCAGCGCTGCGTCGCCTCGCATTTCGCCGTGAGTGTGGACCATTCCACCTTCCAATTGGAACCTGCGGCACACAGCGCGCACGAGCCGGGAGCGCATCGGTAGCGGCTGCGAGTGCCCGCGTGTCGTCGGTCAGGTACGTCATGTCGTCGCGCTCGAGGGCGTTCGACTGCCAGACTCGGAGACTATGTCCGACTCGCCGCCGCCCGCCGACCGTCCCGACGCTGCGGACGGCACCCCACCCGCAGACTCCCGTCCCGACAGCGCCGACTCTCGTCTCGACCCAGCATCCGGAACGTCGCCGGTCGAGCAGTCCGGCGCTCCTCGAGACGCGTCCTTCCCGCCGCCGGTGGCGCCGGGCCAGTACGCCTCCGCCGGACAGCAGTACCAGCCGTATGGAGCACCAGCGGGTACGCCGTACGGCAACGGTCCTTACGGCCCCCAGGGCACCGCGCCGGGCTCGTATACAGGACCCGGCGATGGATCTACGCCTCGCCGCAGCGGACTCGGTCTAGCAGCGCTCATCGTCGGCTTGGTCGCTCTCCTCCTGGCCCTGGTGCCGATCGTCAATTTCCTCGCCATCCTGATCGCGCTCACCGGCGTGGTGCTCGCCATCGTCGCCCTCGCGAAGAAGAACCCGGGCCGCGGCCTGGCGCTCGCCGGTCTGATCGTCTCGGCCGTCGCCGTCATCCTCGCGATCGTGCTGGCGGTGTTCTACACGACGCAGATCGTCGAATCGATCGAAGACGCCGATCGAGACTTCAGCGACATCGGGCCCACGCCCGACATCGGCTCCGGCGACCCGCTAGACGAGAGCGACAGCGGCGACGCGGACGGAGACGGCTTCGCCGATGGACCGCAGGAGGGCGACGAAGGCAGCCGCACCAACCCGGCCCCGATCGGCACATCCGCCGAGTTCGTCGACCCCGAGGGCAACCCCGAATGGGTTGTGACCGCGGGCGAGCCGGTACTGGATGCCACCGCCCAGGTCGCCCAGGACGAGTTCAACGACGTCGCCCCTGCCGGATCGCAGTTCGTGCTGGTTCCGCTGACGATCCAGTACCTCGGCGAGGACTCGGGGTTCCCGTACGACCTCACCGTGACCTTCGTGACCGAGGCCGGCAACACCTACGAGTCCGGCGACGTCTACGCCGCAGTGCCCCCGGAATTCGACGACATCAACGAGCTGTACTCGGGCGCGGAAGCGACGGGCAACGTTGTGATCGCCGTGCCGAGCGACGAGGTCGCGACCGGATCGTGGGCGGTGTCCACGCTGTACAGCGACCCGTACTTCTTCGCCGCACAGTAGTCGTCCGATTAGGGCCTCGGCCCGCATCCCACGACCCGCGTCCCTACAACGAGGGGACGCGAGGGGCGCTCAGACCTGTCAAGCTTCGCCTCATGTCTGATTCCCGCACGCTGCCACCCGAACCGTCTCCCGCGCATTTCACCGATCCATCGGCGGACGTGCGTCGCACGAGCGGCCTCGGTATCGCCGCGTTGATCGTCGGGGGTGTGGCACTGTTGCTGTCCTTCGTTCCGTTCGTCAACTACGTCTCAGGCCTGATCGCTCTGGTGGGCGTGGTGCTGGGCATCGTCGCGTTGGTGCAGAAGGGGCGCAAAAAGGGGCTGGCCATCGCCGGCACGATCGTGTCCGTCGTGGCGCTCATCCTCTCCATCGTCCTCGCGACCGTCTACACGGCCGGATTCATCACGGCGGTGGATGAGGCGGTGGGTGAAGGGTCGATCGTGGAGCCGCTGCCCGAGCCGTCGGAGTCCGAGTCGGAGGATGTGCCGCAGGACGACGAGGACGGCGCGGAGGATTCGGTGGGCACGCGGGAGAATCCTGCGCCCATCGGTACCACTGTGTCCTTCTCGACTAATGGGAATCCCGAATGGGAGATCACGCCGGGCGCTCCAACACTCGACGCGAACGCTCTGATCGCCGCGGAGAATCAATTCAACGAGCCGGCTCCCGCAGGCAGCCAATACGCCATCCTCCCGATCACCATCACGTATGTGGGTACTGAGACCGGTGCACCGTCGCTCATCGAGGTGGACTTCGTGACGGCTCAGGGCACCACACACGGGTCGTTCGACACTTACGTGACCACGCCCAACTCGATCCTCGAATCGAATGAGCTCTATCCCGGGGGCAGCGCGACAGGCAACGTCGCGATCGCGGTTCCTTCAGCAGACATCGCCAATGGGCAGTGGCGCATCGGCTCATTCCTCGGCGAGGAGTACTTCTTCGCGGCGCAGTGATCCGCACTCCCCGGATGCCCCACGACCGAGAGGCGTGCGGCATCCGTCGTCCCGGCGTCACAACCATGCTGATTCATTAGGGTTGTTCCACCCCACTAACCCACCCGCCCCTGCGACGAAAGCAGCGTGATCATGGCCCGTATCTACTCGAACATCACCGAGCTCGTGGGGAACACCCCGCTCGTGCGCATCAACCGCCTCACCGAAGGTATCGATGCCACGATCCTCGGCAAGCTCGAGTTCTACAATCCGGCCGCGAGCGTGAAGGACCGCATCGGCGTCGCCATCATCGAAGCCGCCGAGAAGGCCGGGGCACTGCAGCCGGGCGGCACGATCGTCGAGGGCACCAGCGGCAACACCGGGATCGCGCTCGCAATGGCTGGAGCGGCGAAGGGCTACAAGGTCGTGATGACGATGCCCGAGACCATGAGTCGCGAGCGCCGCGGCATCCTGCGCGCGTTCGGAGCCGAGATCGTGCTGACCCCCGGGCCGGAGGGGATGCGGGGCGCCGTCGACCGCGCGAAGCAGATCGTCGACGAGACCCCGAACTCGATCTGGGCGAAGCAGTTCGAGAACGAGGCGAACCCTCAGATCCACCGGGACACCACGGCCGTCGAGGTGTGGGACGACACGGATGGGGAGGTCGACATCTTCGTCGCCGGCATCGGTACCGGCGGCACGATCACCGGCGTCGGTCAGGTGCTGAAGGAACGCAAGCCCGAGGTGCAGATCGTCGGGGTCGAGCCGCTGGACTCTCCCCTGCTCACGCAGGGCAAGGCGGGCCCGCACAAGATCCAGGGCATCGGCGCGAACTTCGTGCCCGGCATCCTCGACACCGAGGTCTACGACGAGATCATCGACGTCTCGCTCGACGACTCACTCGACATCGCCCGTCGGCTCGCCACCGAGGAGGGTATCTTCACGGGTATCTCCTCCGGGGCGATCATCTGGGCCGCTCTCGAACTCGGCCGGCGCCCCGAGAACGCTGGCAAGACAATCGTCGCCATCATCTGCGACACCGGCGAGCGCTACCTCTCCAGCGTGCTGTTCGAACACCTTTCGGAGTGATGCTCCGCACGCACGCCGTCCGCGACCGCGCGTGAACGCCTTCGCCCGAGCTCGCGAGGACATCGCTGCGGCCCGTCGCCGCGATCCGTCCGCCCGCAGTACCGCCGAGGTCGCGCTGCTCTACTCCGGCGTGCACGCGGTGTGGGGATACCGGATGTCCCACCGCCTGTGGCTGGCACGCCGACGCTTCGCCGCCCGCGCGCTGTCGCAACTCCTCCGGCTGGTGACCGGGATCGAGATCCATCCCGGCGCGACCATCGGTCGTCGGCTCTTCATCGACCACGGGATGGGCGTGGTGATCGGCGAGACTGCCGTGCTCGGAGATGACGTGATGCTGTATCACGGGGTGACCCTCGGCGGGCGCAGTCCCCGACGGGAGCGGCGCCATCCGACCATCGGCGATCGCGTCGTCATCGGGACCGGAGCGGTCGTGCTCGGCGCCATCACCATCGGAGCCGACAGCGTCATCGGCGCGCAGGCGGTCGTCGTGCGCGATGCACCTGACGGCTCCGTGCTCACGGGAGTCCCGGCCGTCGCCGTCCCGCGAGGATCGGTGCCCGAATCCGCCGACATGTACTACATCTGACCGGGCGCCCCCCGTACTGGCGCTGCCGTCATCCAGTTCTGCTCCCTAGGCTCGGATGATGGATCTCGCCTATCACCGCCTCGCCCGGTCATCACCGGACTACGCCTGGTGGCGCCCTCTCGTCGTACTGCTCATCGGCGGTGCCATCTTCGTCGGGCTGTCGCTGGTGATCTCCGTTGCCTGGCTCGCCCTTCGTGTCGCAACTCAGCCGCAGCTGCTCGACGACCCGAACGCACTCGTGGAACCGCTGGTCACGCTCGAGCTCACCGACCCGCTCACGTTCGCGCTGGCCACCGTGTCCATCGCCGTCATGATCCCGTCCGTGTTCATCGCCCGCCGCATCATGGGCCCGCGCCCGGTCGGCCTGCTCTCGTCGGTCACCGGGCGGCTCCGCTGGCGCTGGCTGCTGCGCTGCGTGCCGTTCGCGCTGTTGGCGTTCGGTGTGGTGTTCGGTCTCCAGTTCCTCATCCCGGCACCCGAGGGCAGCGGCCAAGCCACGACGATCCCCGTGTCGACGACGGCGCTGCTCGTCGTGCTCGCCCTGGTGCTCACACCGCTCCAGGCGACCGCGGAGGAGTACGTGTTCCGCGGGTACCTGATGCAGACGATCGGCGGATGGCTGCGTCATCCGGCCTGGGCGATACTCCTGCCCGTGCCGCTGTTCGCGATCGGGCACACCCAGTACGGATTGCTCGGACTGCTGGATGTCTCGCTGTTCGGCCTGGCGGCCGGCTACCTCACCTGGCGCACCGGCGGACTGGAGGCCGCCATCGTCGCGCACGTCGTGAACAACACGACCCTGTTCGTCCTCGGCGCCTTCGGCCTCGTGGACAACGGCGCAAGCGAGGGGAGCATCCTCGGACTGCTGTCGACCGGTCTCATCATGGGTGTGTTCACCGCTCTGGTCACCTGGCAGGCGAACCGCGTCGGGCTCGAGCGCACCCGCTCGGTGCTCCCGGCGGAGCCGCCGATGGAATTCTGGGCGCCGCCAGACTCCGCTCTACCCGCCGCCCCCGGACGCATCACCGACCTGCCGCCGCAGGACTCGAGCGCGCCCGGCTGGCCGCCGCCCCCTCCGCGCCCAACCCCGGTGGAGCGACCGCGCTGATCAGCGGGGAGCGGGTTGTCCCCAGCCCGCCGTCGCTGTCGGGCGCACCTTCTACACTCGTCGGGTGACCCTGCCCGCCACTGTCGAGCATCCGCCGCTCCCCGACGAGCGCGGACCGGCCCTCGACGTACTCGAGCGAGTGTTCGGATACGACGGGTTCCGCGGCGAGCAAGCGCCCATCATCCGTCATGTCACCGATGGCGGCGACGCCCTCGTGCTCATGCCCACCGGCGGCGGCAAATCGCTGTGCTACCAGATCCCGGCGCTGCTGCGCCGCGGAACCGGCGTGGTGATCTCCCCGCTCATCGCGCTGATGCAGGACCAGGTCGACGCGCTGTCAGCCGTCGGGGTGCGTGCGGCGTACCTGAACTCGACGCAGGATCCGGATGCCAGGGCCGCCGTCGAACGGGCCTACCTCGCCGGCGAGCTCGACCTCCTCTATCTCGCGCCGGAGCGGCTGCGGGTGGCATCCACGGTCGCGCTGCTCGACCGCGGCGACATCGCCCTGTTCGCGATCGATGAGGCGCACTGCGTGTCGCAGTGGGGTCACGACTTCCGTCCGGACTACCTGCAACTGTCGATGCTGCACGAGCGCTGGCCGACGGTGCCGCGCATCGCTCTCACCGCGACCGCGACGGAGCAGACCCATCGCGAGATCGCGCAGCGGCTCCAACTCGATGACGCGCGGCATTTCGTCGCGAGCTTCGATCGCCCCAACATCCAGTACCGCATCGCCCCGAAGAACGCACCTCAGCAGCAGCTCCTGCAGCTGATCCGCAGCGAGCACGACGGAGACGCCGGCATCGTCTACTGCCTCTCGAGAGCGTCGGTGGAGAAGACCGCCGAGTTCCTCAGCGAGAACGGAGTGCCCGCGTTGCCCTACCACGCGGGGCTGCCGGCGCCGATCCGGGCGGCGAACCAATCCCGGTTCCTGCGCGAAGACGGCATCGTGATGGTCGCCACCATCGCGTTCGGGATGGGTATCGACAAACCGGATGTGCGCTTCGTCGCCCACCTCGACCTGCCCAAGTCGGTCGAGGGCTACTACCAGGAGACCGGTCGCGCCGGACGCGACGGGCTCCCGTCGACCGCGTGGCTCGCCTACGGCCTGCAGGACGTGATGCAGCAGCGGCGCATGATCGACTCCTCCGAGGGCGACGCCGTGCACCGCCGCAAGCTCACCGCGCACCTCGACGCGATGCTCGCCCTGTGCGAGACGGTGCAGTGCCGGCGGATGCAGCTGCTCGCCTACTTCGGAGAGTCCTCCACCCCGTGCGGCAACTGCGACACCTGCCTCGCGCCGCCCGAGTCGGTGGACGGCACCGTGCCCGCCCAGAAGCTGCTCTCCACGATCGTGCGACTCCAGCGCGAGCGGGATCAGCGGTTCGGCGCCGGACAGTTGATCGACATCCTCATCGGTAAGTCGACCCCCCGCGTGGTCGAGAACCGGCACGACCAGCTCACCACCTTCGGAATCGGCACCGAACTCGACGACCAGGAGTGGCGCGGTGTGGTGCGTCAACTGCTGGCGCAGGGTCTGCTCGCCGTGCACGGGGACGGCTACGGCACCCTCGTCATCACCTCCGAGAGCGCGGCAGTGCTCTCCGGGTCGCGGCCGGTGTTGTTGCGGCGCGAGCCGAAGCGACAGGCCAAGCGCTCCCCACGGGTGGCGAAGGCGGCGCTGGAGCTGCCCGCCGAGGCGGCGTCCCGGTTCGAGCGTCTCCGCGAGTGGCGTGCCGCCGAGGCGAAGGAGCAGGGCGTGCCCGCCTACGTGATCTTCCACGACGCGACCCTGCGTG
>CAXTLO010000037.1:0-15992 GCA_964244965.1 uncultured Marisediminicola sp. | reverse complement strand
GCTGCTCCGGATTCCGGATGGGCCGGCGCCGGCTCGGTGAGTCGCGGCCGGCCGCTGCCTCAGGCGTCCGGAGTAGCGCCGCACCTGCGCGAGGGGCGGATGAATCGGCCCAGCTACACGTTTTGGCGGAACTTCTGGGGTACTTGACGCGATTGTTCCGCCTCCTTGGATCGCCGGCTGCGGCGGCTGCAGGAGCGGCTCCCCCGCGATCAGCCGCCCGGACGAAGCCCGAGTTCGACGGGCACCGCGCCAGTGCTTCCCGAGTGCAGGTGGCAGGCGACCGCGCGGTCGGGCTCACGCGCGCCGAACACGGTCGGGCCCAGCCGCGGGGTGTCGACCACACACCGGTCGAATGAGAAACCGCAGCGTGGCGCGAACGGACAGCCCTCACTGAGGCCGTGCAGATCCGGCGGAGAGCCGGGGATGCCCCCGAGCTCGCGCCTCGGCCCGTGCAGTGGTGGGAACGATCCGAGTAGCGCCTTGGTGTACGGATGCCGCGGCATCCGATACAGCTCCGAGGCGGTGCCCGTCTCGACGATCTCGCCGGCATACATGATGGCGATGCGGTCGGCGATCTCGATGAGCAGAGAGACGTCATGGGTGATGAAGATCACCGCGAAACCGAGACGGTCGCGCAGTTGGGCGATCTGGTCGACGATCTGCCGCTGCATGACCACGTCGAGCGCCGTCGTCGGCTCGTCCATGATGAGCACCTGCGGTTCGAGCGCGAGAGCCATCGCGATCATGACGCGCTGCCGCATCCCACCCGAGAGTTGATGGGGAAACGAGCGCAGGCGGTCTGGCGAGATACCGACCAGTTCCATGAGCTCGGCAGCTCGGTCGGCAAGAGCGCGCCGGGGTAGCTCCGGTCGGTGGGCGTGGATCGCGTCGACGAGTTGTGATTGCACGCGGTGCACCGGGTTGAGCGAGTTCATCGCGCCCTGGAACACGATCGCGAGTTCGCTCCAACGCAGCGCACGCAGTTCGGGATCGCTGAGCGAGAGCACGTCCACCCGGTCGCCGGTCGACCTGGTGAATATCACTTCGCCGCCGGTGATGAGCCCGGGTGGCGGCAGCAACCGGGTAGCGGCATACGCGAGGGTCGACTTGCCACATCCGCTCTCGCCCGCCAGCCCCAGCACCTCACCGCGCCCGAGAGTCAGCGATACCCCGCGCAGCGCGTGGGTGGGGTCGTCGCCGTACCCGTAGTCGACATGCAGGTCACGGATCTCGAGGATCGGCTCGCGTCCACCACCGGATCGCGAGGCGGACGTCGGATGCCGCAGCACGTCGGTCATCGACTCACCTCGGCCCGCCGGGCAGCCGGCCGGGGAACGGAGGACACCACCGGCGTGAAGCCGATGCGCGGAACGATCCCGCGCCGCCGCATGGCCCGCGCGTTCTGGCTCGTGGAACGCAATCGCGGATTCACGAACTCGTCGATGCCGAAGTTGATGAGCGCGAGAGCCATTCCGAGCATGGCGATGCACAGCCCGGCGGGAACGAACCACCACCACGCGCCTCGAGCCAGGGCCTGGTTCGCCTGCGCCCAGAACAGGATGGTGCCCCAGTTCCACTCGCTGATCGAGGTGACGCCGATGAACGCGAGCGTGATCTGCGACAGGATCGCGAAGGTGACAGTGCCCACGAAACTGGAGGCGATGATCGCTGTGAGGTTCGGCAGGATCTCGAAGCCGATGATTCGCCAGAGCGATTCTCCATTCGCCCGCGCCGCCTCGACGAAGTCCCGGCGGCGCAACGAGAGGGTCTGCGCACGCAGGATGCGCGATCCCCATGCCCAACCGGTGAGGGCGATGACCATCGCGATCAGGACCTCGCCGCCCTCCGGAAGGGCGCTCGTGATGAGGATGATCAGCGGCAGGGCGGGAAGTACGAGGAAGATGTTCGACAGCGCCGACAGCATCTCGTCGGCGATGCCGCCGAGGTAACCCGCGGTGACCCCGACGATCACCGCGAGTGCCGTCGCGACGATGCCCGCAGCGAAGCCGACGATCATCACCCCTCGGGTGCCGACGAGCAGTTGCGACAGGATGTCCTGGCCGAGGTTCGTGGTGCCGAGCCAGTGTGCCGGGCTCGGCGGCGCCATGATGTCGGGCCCGAACGCACTCGGGTCGTATGGTGCGATCCAGCTGCCGACTACTCCGAGCAGGGTGAACACGGCGAGGATCGCGACGCCGGTGGCCGCTTTGCGGTTCCGGAGGAAGACGAACTGGCGGCGGGCGGAGCGGGCGGCGACCGCGGGCGATGCCGCATCCGTCGCTTCGCCTACCGTGTCGGGCACGGTGATGTCCAGCGCCATGATCAGGCCTCCTGCCGGGTTCGGGGGTCGAGCACGGTGTAGACGACGTCAGCGATGATGTTGGCGACGAGCACCGAGAGCGTGATCGCGAGGAAGACACCCTGCATCAGTGGGTAATCGCTCGCTGAGACAGCCTGGTAGAGCACGAAGCCGATGCCGGGGTAGGAGAACACCATCTCCATCACCAGCGTGCCCGAGACGATGAAACCGAGCGAGAGCGCGAAGCCGGAGATCTGCGGCAGGATCGCGTTGCGCGCCGCGTAGGCGAAGGCGATCCTGCGCTCGGGCAGCCCCTTCGCCTGGGCGACTGTGACGTAGTCCTCGCTCGTCACCGTCACCATCATGTTGCGCATGCCGAGGATCCAGCCGGCTACCGACGACGCGACGATCGTCAACGCCGGGAGCGTGCCGTGCTCGATCACCGAGCCGATGAAAGCGAGGTCGAAGCTGGGGATGAGGCCAGGGTCGTACCCCTGTGAGGCGGGAAGCAGGCCCCAGGTCACCGAGAACAGCATGATCGCCAGCAGTCCGAGCCAGAAGTACGGCACGGCCGAGAAGAAGGTGGTGATCGGCACGAGAGCGTCGGCCCAGGTGCCGCGACGCCAGCCGATCCCGGTTCCGATCAGCGTGCCGAGGATGAAGCTGACGATGGTCGCGATGCCGACGAGCCCGAGCGTCCAGGGGACCGACTGGCCGACGACATCCGACACGGTCGTCGGGAAGAAGGTGAACGACAGGCCCAGGTCGCCGGTCAGAAGCAGCCGCCAGTAGCTCACGTACTGCTCCCACAGCGACTGATCGCTATCGAGCCCGAACAGCACGGTGAGCGAGGCGATCGCATCCGGGCTGATGCGACCCTGGTAGCGGTTGATAAGGGAGTCGACCGGGTTCCCGGGCAGCGCCCTGGGGAGGAAGAAGTTGATGGTGATGGCCGCCCACGCGGTGAGCAAGTAGAAGGCGACGCGACGCAGGAGGAACATCATGACGTCACGCCGACCGTCGCTCGCGGGAACTCGGCTGGCAACTCCGGTGCTCCAGCCCGGTCTGAGTATCCCCAGCACGCAGCGACACGACCGTCCGTCACATCGAGCAGGGGAGGCTGCTCCGTGCTGCAGAGTTCGGTGGCGTAGGGGCAGCGAGGGTGGAAGCGGCATCCGGTCGGCGGGGTCACCAGGCTCGGCGCCTCTCCCCGCGCAGCGGGAGCTGCGATCGTGAGTTGATCGGGGTCGGGGGCAGAGCCGACGAGCAGCCGGGTATAAGGGTGCGCGGGATGCTGCGTCACCCTCTCACTGTCGCCCGACTCCACGATGCGACCGGCGTACATGACCATCGTGCGATCCGCGAAGTACCGCGCAGAGGCGATGTCGTGGGTGATGTAGAGGATGGCCAGACGCAGGTCGTCGCGCAGGCTCTTGAGGAGGTTCAGGATGCCGAGCCGGATCGACACGTCGAGCATGGAGATCGGCTCGTCTGCGAGCAGCACCTCGGGGCCGGCTGCAAGCGCACGGGCGATCGCGACCCGCTGGCGTTGGCCGCCCGACAGCTCGTGCGGGTACTTGTCCACGTAGCGGCCCGGTGGCCGCAACTGCACCCGTTCGAGCAGTGAGTCGAGCGCCGTCTCGAGCTCTGCCCCGCGGAGAGGGCCGTGGTGGATCCGAAGCGCCCGCGTGAGCGTGTACCGCACAGGGTGAATCGGATTGAGCGAGGCGAAGGGATCTTGGAAGATCAGTTGAACCCGCCGGCTGTACCGGCGGAAGGCGCTCCGGCCCGCCGTCGCGACCGGGTCGTCGCCCAGCCGGATCTCACCACCGGTGCGCGGCTCCAGCAGCGCCAGCAGTTTCGCGATCGTCGACTTGCCCGACCCCGACTCCCCCACCAGTGCCGTGACCTGGCCCCGCTGAAGCGTGATGTCGACGCCGTCCACGGCGTGCACCTTCTTCGAGCGCGTGCCGCGCACCGGGAAGTGCTTCTCCAAAGCCGTCGCGGTAAGCGCTACCGCGTCGCCGGACTCTGCCATGGTCAACGTCCTCGTCTTCCGTCGTCGCTACGACTGGGTGTGTACAGGGTAGGCGGGGGATGCGGCGAACGCCGCCGCATCCCCCTCGTCCACACGCTTCGCGGTGGACCGGTGTGCGAGACGTGCTACTCGGCTCGCTCCAGGTTCATCAGGATCTGTGAAGCCTGCGGTCCGGTCGGCTGCGGCTGGTTGTAAGGGTCCTCCTCCGACGGCCACCCCTCCCAGTACTTGGTGGAGTACTCGGCCGCATAGGGACGCGTGACCATGGGCAGGGCCGGCACCTCGTCGACGAAGATGCGCTGCACCGTCGCGATCGCCTCCAGACGGGTCGCCTCGTCACTCGACGTCGCGAACTCCGCCAGAGCCGCGGTGGCTTCGTCGTTCTGGTAACGGCCGTAGTTCCAGTTCGCACGCTCACCGATCGGGAAGTACTGCGCCCCGTCCATGATGTTCGAGTACAGGTCCCACGGTGTGGCTCCCGTGTCCGTCCAGTGCAACGACGCCTGGAAGTTGCCCTCGGCGATGTCGGTGAACCACTGGTCGACGTTCGCTGCCTCGACGGTCGCCTCGATGCCGAGCGGAGCCACCGCATCGGCGACGATCTGCAGCGAGGTCAGGTAGTCGTTCCAGCCGGCGGGATTGCTGAGGGTGAAGGTCACCGGCGCTCCGTCCGGGTCGACGAGGGTCTCACCGTCGAGGGTGTACCCGGCGTCGGAGAGGATGTCCTGCGCGGCCTCGACGTCGACCTCGTACTCTTCGCCCGCGAAGTCGGCGGCGAGGAACGACTCACCGGCCGGCGTCGGCATCCCGGTGACATTCGTCAGTGCCGGGAATACGCCGCTCGTCGCCTGCTCGTGGATCGCCTGGCGGTCGACCACGAGATTGAGCGCCTTGCGCAAGGCGGGGTCATCGAAGGGTGCCTGCTCGGTGTTCAGATACAGCACGTCAGCGCCGATGCCGGCCGGAGCCCAGAACTTGTGATTGTCCGGGTCCTTCGAGATGAACACCTCTTCGATATCGGCGATGAAGGTCCAGCCCCACTGCGCATCTCCGTTGGCGAGCGCCGTCGTGAGAGCGTTGTTGTCGTTGTATGAGCTGTATCGGAGCGTCGGGACCGCCGGGTCCCCGCCCCAGTAGTCCTCGTTGACCACGAGGGTGGCCGCCTGAGGCGTCCAGGACTCCAGCACGTACGGACCGGTTCCGATCGGATCCTGGTTGAGGTCGGCCCCGGGGTCTTCGATCTCGCTCCAGATGTGCTCGGGCACGATGAAGAGGCTGAGCACCTTGCTCTGGTTCACGTATTGGCTCGAAGTGAACGACACGGTCACCGTGTCGCCGTCGACGCTGACCTGATCGTAGGGAAGGGCATTGGTGTTGAGGGCCTCATTGTCCTTGCGGATCTGAAGGGAGAAGGCGACGTCATCCGCCGTGAACTCCTCGCCGTCGCTCCACTTCACGCCTGTGCGGGGTGTGAACGCCACCGAAGTGAAGTCCTCGTTCCACTGCCACGACTCGGCCAGCCAGGGCACGGGCTCCGAGTCGGGGTCGATGAGGTTCACCTGTGCGAGCGGCTCGTAGATCGCATGGGCGTACCCGAGCGACTGAGCCGACGACGTGTTGGCGAACGGGTTGGAGTTGTCGGTCTGCGTCTGGTTCGGCATCCCGATCGTGAGGACGTCCGCGTCCGCGTTCGAGTCCGCCGCCTGTCCGCCTCCGCCGGCGCACCCGCCGAGGGTGACTATGGTGGCCATCGCCAATGCGGTGGCCACCGTTATGCGCTGTTTCATCAGTACCTCCTTGTTACTCGATGTGTTCACTGGTGGTGCGGGTCGGTCGGGGGCCTCGCCGAAGTGGGCGGACCGCTAGCTGGTGTGGGTGACGGATGCGACCAGGCGCACGTCGCGGACGGATCGGCCGACGACGAGCCGGTAGTCGCCGGCGGGCAGCACCCATCCCCCGGTGCGGTCGCCCGTGACGTCGCCGGTGTCAGTGCCAGTGCCGTCGCCAGTGTTGGCGCCGTCGTCCCAGATCTCGAAGCTGCGACGGGGGATCGACACGATCACCTCATGCGTCTCTCCTGGCGCGACCCGAGCCGTCGCGAACCCGCCGAGCCAGCGCACGGGGCGGTCGTACCCGGTCGGGCGGTCGTGCCCGGTCGGATGAGCGGTGCTCCCGAAGTCGGAGGGATTCGGTGCCGGCGGTTCGATATACACCTGCACCACCTCGGTGCCGGACCGCTCCCCGACGTTGGTGATCTCGACGGCCAACTGCACACGGCCGTCGACCACCGTCACATCGTCGACAGCGTCGTACCGCCAGTCGGTCCAGCCGAGACCGAAACCGAACGGGCGAGCGGGCGTCGCGCCCGAGCGCTCCCATCCGCGGTAACCGACGTGCACGCCCTCGGTGTAGTCGAGAACGAGTTGGTCGTCGGGGACGGCGTCAGGTACCGGCACGTCGCTCGCCTGAGCCGGCAGCGTCCAGGGCAGGCGGCCCGCTGGCTCGGTGCGCCCGAAGATCACATCGGCTAGAGCGTCCCCGCAGGACTGGCCCGGGAACCAGGTCCAGAGCACGGTGCGCGCTCGCTCCAACCAGGGAAGCAGCACCGGGGCGCCGGCGTTGACGACGATGATGGCATCGGGTGCTACATCGAGCACGCGCTCGACGAGCTCGTCTTGACGCCCGGGCAGAGCCAACGAGTCGCGGTCCCATCCTTCGGACTCTACTTCGTCGTTCGTGCCGACGATCACGACGGTGAGGTCGGCGGATGCTGCGGCTGCGGTTGCGTCGGCGATCTCTCCGTCGACGGTGCGCCCCGGTGGCCGGTGACGCAGTTCCCCGCGCACGAAGTCGCCGTAGCCGTCCGCTCGGATCACCCCGAGCGTCGCCGTGAGACGCACCGGTCGCGCCGCATCGATCATCACGACGCCCCCCACTCCGGCAGGTGAGTTCACACTGGAGTCGAGTACGACCTCCGCGCCGACCCTCAGGTCGGCGCGGGCGACGGTCTCCCCATCCAGCTCGACACGGTACGACCCGACGGTGCCGACCTCGATGGCGTGATGACCTGCTCCAGAGAGCTCGAGCACGGTGTCGAGCCGCACAGCGTCGACGCCGGCTGGAAGGTCGCGGAGCCACCCCTCCCAGTTATCGGTGACCTCGCTCGAGAGTTCGGCCCCGTCCTGATCCAAAAGGGCGACCCGGATGCCCGGGCTTCCGTCGTACGGATCACGACACAGTTCGGATTCGAGACCGGGCAGATGCCTGCGGGCGTCGCCACCTCGGCGGAGCACGATGTCGGCATCGGGAAGTGCCGCGGCCAGTCCCTGAAGAGGAGTCACCACCTTCGCCGGCGTGACGTGGGAACTACCGCCTCCGAGCAGATAGGCGTCGACCGCATTCGGTCCGATGAGCGCGACGCGGTGCACGCCAGAGACAGACCTCGGGAACGCGGCCGACCGCTGCAGCACGACGGTGGATCGCGCTGCGAGCTCGCAGAGGAAGTCGTCGTCCCCGATCGAGCTGCCCGGGTCGGGCACCGGGCCACCGAGCGCCCCGGTACGGGCAGCCAGTCGCAGGATGCGGGCGACCTTGTCGTCGATGACGTGCTCAGGCACGATACCGGTGCGCACCGAATCGATCAGATGGCGACCCCATGGCCCTCCTGGACCGGGCATCACCAGATCGAGCCCGCCGAGAGCAGACGGCACCGTGGTGGTGGTGGCCAGCCAGTCGCTCATGAGAACGCCGTCGAACCCCCACTCGCCCTTGAGCACGCCGACGTTGAGGGCCTCGTGCTCCGTCATCGGAGCTGCGAGTCCGCCCGAGCGGATGCCGCTGTACGCGGCCATGACGCTCCACACGCCCGCCTCGCGTACCACGTGCTCGAACGGAGCGAGGTAGACCTCCCGCAGCGCTTGCTCGCTCACCTGCACCGCGTACCGGGTGCGGTCGGTCTCGGAGTCGTTGGCGACGAAATGCTTCACGGTTGCGGCGACTCCCGCCGCCTGCATCGCACGGATCGTCGCTGCGGCAATCGCCGAGGTGAGCCACGGGTCTTCGGAGAAGCATTCGAAGTGCCGGCCGGCCGCCGGCGTGCGCTGGATGTTGACTTGGGGGGCGAGCACCACATCCACGCCGTGTGCTCGCGCCTCGCGAGCGAAGACGCGACCGATCTCGGCGGCGACACCCACATCCCACGTCGCTGCAATCGCGCTCGGGGCGGGAAAGAGCCGGGAGGTCTCTCCGGGGTGCTCGCCCGTGCCGCGCACGCCGACGGGCCCGTCGGAGACGACGATCGACCGCAAGCCGATCTGCGGGATGGGGGTAAGGGTCCATGCCGTGGCGCCGGTGAGCAGTGCGACTCGCGTCTCGAGATCGAGGTGGTCGTGTTCCCGCGTCACTTCCGAGCCAGCAGCTGGGCCCATGGGCACTGCGGCGTCGTGCCGCGCGAGGGCGGGGCTCTCGACTGTCATGGTGCGTCCTCATCGACGTAGGGGGATCAGAGTGTGGCAGTTGGCTTAGGTTACTGTCCGGTAAGTAATCTCGCAAGCGCTGATTTGTCGCGTCGGGGATAAGGTGCTGTTCATGGCCGATACCGTCACGTCAACGCCGCGCCGTCAGCGCGAGAACACTGCGCGCAAACGTGAAGACATCCTGCGGGCAGCGTTGGTCACCTTCGGAAGCCGTGGGTACAAAGCCGGCTCGCTCGCCGAGATCGCCGATCAGGTAGGCATCACCCATGCCGGTGTTCTCCACCACTTCGGGTCGAAGGACCGCCTTCTCCTCGACGTGCTGCTGTACCGGGACGAGTCGGATGTCGCCCACCTGGAGAACAAGCACATCCCAGGCGGCCTCCAGCTGTTCCGTCACCTCGTCCAGACCGCTCGGCTCAACTCGACACGTCCAGGCATCGTGCAAGCGTTCGCTGTTCTATCCGGCGATTCGGTCACCGACGGACACCCGGCACAAGAGTGGTTCCGCGCCCGCTACGCGGAGTTGCGCGATGAGGTCTCGGAAGCGCTCCGCACCGTGTGCTCGTCCGATGATCCGCCGACCGACACCGAGGTCGCGGACGCCGCCGCCTCGATCCTGGCCGTCATGGACGGTCTTCAGGTGCAGTGGCTACTGGATCGTGACGAAGTCGACCTCCCGCGAGCTTCAGCGTTCGCCATCGAGGCCATCCTCGAAGCCGTCGCCTCACGTCACCCGCTCAGACTGACCTGAGCTCTCGCCGTCGGATCGAACTCCCGAAGGTCGGTTGCCGCTCGACCGGTCATGTCGACCCCCGCGTGATGAGGGTCGGTTCGAAGATCGCCGAACTCACCCCTCCCTCGGGGTCGTCCAACTGATCGAGCAGGAGCCGCACCATCCGTCCTGCCATCTCCTCCATCGGCTGGCGCACCGTCGTGAGAGTCGGTCGTGACTGCGGAGCGATCGAGCTATCGTCGAAGCCGATCACAGCGACATCTTCGGGGATCCGCTTCCCGCGGCTGCGCAACTCGTGAATCGCCCCCGCCGCCATGAGGTCGTTCGAGGCGAACACACCGTCTATTCCGGGGTGAGCGTCGATCAGCTCCCCGAGCGCGGCTTCGCCGCTCTCCATAGTGAAGTTGCCGGTAGCCCACGGCACGTGCGCCACACCATGACGCGCCATCGCCTCGCAGAACCCCGAGAGGCGTTCGGCCGCCGCCGGCACGTCGAGCGGTCCGGCGATGACGGCAACGTTCCGGCGTCCACGCAGCACGAGGTGGTCCGCGGCGAGTCGGGCGCCTTCGGCATGGCGGAGGTCGACGAAGCTGATGGGCGCTGAGTGCGGTCGCGCGAAGGAGACGGCGACCAGACCGGACTTCGCGAGCAGCGCGGGAAGTGGATCATCGGCCACGGTCGAGATCAATAGAGCCCCGTCGGCCGATCCCTGGCGCAGGCTCCCCACCAGCCGAGCACGGTCTGCATCCGACTCGACGAGCATGAGGATCGAATGCACGTCCTCGAGCCGGAGCGCACGCACGCATCCCCAGACCACTCGGCTGAAGAACGGGTCCGCGAAGATGTCGTTGTCCTGCGAGGGGCTGTCGTCGACCGTTTCCGCATGCGCTCCGGACACCGCGACGATCACCGACCCTGTACGCCCGGTGACGAGCGAGCGCGCAGCGCGATTCGGCACGTAGCCCATCTGTTCGATGGCTCGGTCGACGACGACTTGGATCTCGGGAGCCACTCGCCGGTCGGAGCGGATCACTCGAGAGACGGTGGAGCGCGAGACGCCCGCAAGCCGTGCGACATCTTCGAGGGTCGGGAGCCCGCGAGCAGGACGATCAGTGCTCACGAACGCGAGGCTAGCAGCCGAACAGCGGGCCACGGTCGTCCCCTGGGCAACGGATCGCCCCCGCTGGACGGCGGTCATGATCACGTTCTTGACACGATCGCTTGTCGGGACCAGACTCGGGCGCAGCTGAAAGAGCGCTCTCCCAACGTCATGCCGATCCGGAACAGCGTCGTCATCGGCTTGTCAGGTCGCATGATTCAAGGAGGAATTGATGGCCCCCACAATGATGGTCGCTGAGCGAGACGATGCGGGATCGACGCCTCGAACCGGGCGGTTCACCCACGCCCGGACCCCTCGTCGTCGGTTCTCGACGCTCGGAATCGCGGGGGTGATCACCGCCGCGGTCATCGGCACGATACTCGCGCCCGCGACCGCCGCCAGTGCGGCTCCGGTACTGCTGTCGCAGGGAAAAGCCGCGTCCGCCTCATCGGAGGAGAACGCGGACTACACTCCCGCCTCTGCCGCGTTCGACGGCTCCGCGAGCACGCGCTGGTCGAGTGACTGGGGCAATGACGACGAGTGGCTACAGGTCGATCTCGGGCAGAGCGCGGCGATCGAGCGCGTAGAGCTCAAGTGGGAGACGGCACGCGCGACTGCCTACGAGATCCAGGTCTCGGCGACGGGAACGGGTGGGTGGACGACCATCCATACCGAGGACGCCGCGCCCGGCGGCGAAGAGAGCGTGGAGGTGACCGGCAACGGGCGCTTCGTCCGGATGCAGGGGTTGTCGCGGGCCAACGGATACGGTTACAGCCTCTGGGAGATGCGGGTGTACGGGACGACCGGAGCGGTCGACCCGGAACCCGACCCGGACCCGACACCCGGCGGCCCCCTCGATCCCGGATACCCGAACGAACCCGGCCCCTTCACCACGCCGAGTGTCGTGAAAGTCACGGGAACCGACGGCGACTGGCAGCTTCAGGTGAACGGCAAGCCGTACACCGTGAAGGGCTTCACCTGGGGACCGGCTTTCAGCCAAGCGGCGCAGTACATGCCGGGACTCAACCAGATCGGCGCGAACACCATCCGCACCTGGGGCACCGGCGCCGACACGAAGCAACTGCTCGACACCGCAGCAGCGGCGGGCATTCGCGTGATGAACGGGTTCTGGCTCCTTCCCGGCGGCGGCCCCGGCAGCGGCGGATGCATCGAGTACACGACCAATACGAAGTACAAGACCGACACGATGGCCGACATCCTGCAATGGGTCGAGACATACAAGTCGCATCCCGGCGTGTTGATGTGGAACGTGGGCAACGAGGCTCTGCTCGGGCTGCAGAACTGCTTCTCGGGCGACGTGCTCGAGGCTCAGCGGGTGGCGTACGCCCGATTCGTGAACGACGTGACCCGTGAGATCCACCGCATCGATCCGAATCACCCGGTCACCTCCACAGACGCGTGGACCGGTTCGTGGCCGTACTACCAGGCGTATTCGCCGGACCTCGATCTACTCGCGGTGAACTCGTATGGCGACGTCTGCAACATCCGTGATACCTGGGAGGACGGCGGGTACGACCGGCCCTACATCGTCACTGAGGGCGGGGCTGCCGGCGAGTGGGAAGTCCCGGATGACGCCAACGGGGTGCCTGACGAACCGAGCGACCTCGAGAAGGGAAGCGCCTACGTCGATTCCTGGCGCTGCATCACAGAGCACGAGGGAGTCGGTCTCGGCGCCACGTTCTTCCACTACGGGCTCGAGGGCGACTTCGGCGGGGTCTGGTTCAACGTGATTCCCGGTGGCAACAAACGACTCGGGTACTACGCCATCGCCGAGGCGTGGGGTCAGGCGCGAGCCGCGAACACCCCGCCGCGCATCACATCGATGGCCATTCCCGGGTCTGCCGCGATCGTGGCCGGGGCATCCGTGGACATCGACATCTCGGTGAGCGACCCCGACGGCGACCCGCTCCGGTTCGTGACCTTCGTCAACAGCAAGTACATCAACGGGTCGGGCGGCATGGAGTTCGTCGAACACACTCGGGTAGACGGGGACACGGTACGCATCACCGCACCCCAGAGACTCGGCGTGTGGAAGGCATACATCTTCGTCGAGGATGGCAAGGGGAACGTCGGTGTCGAGTCGGAGTCATTCCGGGTCGTACCGCCGCCCGTCGACGGCACCAACGTGGCGGTCGGCAAGCCGGCTTCCTCGTCGCCCTTCCAGACCTGGGGAGACAACTACAGCCCTGGTCGTGCATTCGATGGTGACGCATCCACTCGCTGGTCGAGCGAGTGGGGACCGACCGCGTTCATCCAGGTAGACCTGGGCGCGAGGACTGCCTTCGACCGGCTTCAGCTGGTCTGGGAGGACGCCTTCGCGAAGTCCTACACCGTGAGCACCTCGGATGACGGAGTGAATTGGACGCCCGTGCGGGCGGTCACCGGCGGCAATGGCGGCATCGACGATCTCACCGTGAGTGCAACGGCACGGTACGTCCGCCTCGATCTCACCGAGCGCGGTCTTCCGGACTTCGGATACTCGGTGTTCGAGATCGGGATCTATCAGAGCAACTGAACCCCGCCCCATCCCGTCTCGTCTCGTCTCGTACTGCAAATAGAAGGAACGTGTCATGACCTATCTCATCAACACCCGGCGCAGCCGCGGATCGAAAGTGGCGGTCGGCGTCGCCGTCGCCGTCGCCGTCGTGCTCGGCGGAACGGTGGCAGCGAACTCGCTGATGCCGGATGCTGCCGCCGCCGACTACGTCTCGCACCACGAGTTCCAGGCGAACTGCTCGGTGACGCACACCGCCCCCGATGACCCGATCGTCTTCCCAGGCCAGGCGGGCGCTGCGCACGACCACACGTTCATGGGCAACCTCAGCACCGACGCATTCAGCACGACGGAATCGCTGCTCGAGGGCGAGACCAGCTGCTCGGTGCCCGCCGACAAATCCGCCTACTGGTTCCCGACCCTCAGGAATGGGGACAAGCCGGTGCTGCCGGTCGGCGAGCAGGTGATCTACTACAAGTCGGGTATCGAGGACTACACGAAGGTCGTGCCGTTCCCCCTCGGCCTGCGCTTCGTCGCCGGGGACATGAAGGCGACCGAGTACGAGTTCCGGACCTCACCAGGGGCGGTCGAGGGCTTCGAGTGCCAGAACCTCTCGAAGGTCTGGGACATCCCGAAGTACTGCGCCCCGGGCAGCCAGCTCAACGTGCGGTTCCAGTCACCGAGTTGCTGGGACGGCAAGAACCTGACACCTCCGCCTGCCGCAGGACACCACAATGCGGGCAGCCACATGGTGTATCCGGTCAAGGGCGTCCTCTCCAATGGGCGGAGCGGCCTGGTCTGCCCGTCTGAGAACCCGATCGCCGTTCCGATGATCGAGTTCAAGATGGCATTCCCGGTTTCCGGAGACATGACGAACGTGGCCTTCTCCAGCGGTCGTGGGTACAGCTGGCACTACGACTTCTTCAACGCCTGGGAGCCCGAGACCCTCGACGCGCTCGTCACGCACTGCATCAACGGCGGGCTGCAGTGCAACCCGCGCGGCTACGACCAGTACAAGCCGCACCGCGGAGCCGTGCTGGACCAGAACTACGAACTGATCCGCTGACCCCGGCATCAATCGCACTGCATCGGTTGCACTGTAGAAACACTCATCGCTCAAGGAAGAGATTCAGATGTTGAAAGCACGAACCGGGCTCGGAGCAGCCCTCGCCCTGGTCATGGCCGTCTCGGTCGTCACCGTGCTCCCGACGGCAGCAGCTGCGGACGAAGTGCTCCTCTCGCAGGGCAAGCAGGTGACCGTATCTTCCACGCAGAGCGGTCTCTTGCCTGCTGCCGCTGTGGACGGCGACCGCGGTACCCGCTGGGGGAGCAACTGGAACGACGACGAGTGGATCGTCGTCGACCTCGGTTCGGTGCAGAAACTCTCCCGCATCGAACTGGTGTGGGAGGGGGCGTATGCACGCGAATTCGCGCTGCAGACCGCCAATGAGTTCACGCCAGGCACCGCCTGGACCTCCATCGACCGGCAGACCGCCGGTGCGGGAGGCACGTACTCCCGCACCGTGGTCGGCAGCCCCGGGCTTCAGACGGAGGCTCGCTACATCCGGATGCTCGGCATCGACCGTGCTACCGGGTGGGGCTACTCCCTGTTCGAGTTCAAGGTGTTCGGGCCCGGCGGGGGCACGGTGACACCGCCGGTCGACCCCGGCAATCCCCTGCCCACCTCCGACACACCGGATCTCGGGACGAACGTTCAGGTGTTCGACCCGTCCATCCCGGCATCGACGATCGAATCGCGCATCAACGCCGCCTTCAACGACCAGTTGTTGAGCAGCACAGCCCAGTTCGGCCAGCAGCGGCCCACTTTCCTCTTCAAGCCCGGCAGCTACGGGCGAGTCTTCGCGAACCTCGGCTTCTACACCACCGTCGCCGGCCTGGGCCTGAACCCCGACGACGTGACGATCAATGGAGCAGTGAACGTCGACTCCGGCTGGAACTTCGGCGATGAGACCAATGCCACCCAGAACTTCTGGCGCAGCATGGAAAATCTCGCGATCGTGCCGGAGGGCGGACTGAACCGGTGGGCGGTCTCGCAGGCTGCGCCGATGCGTCGCATTCACATCAAGGGAGATCTCACTCTGGCCCCGTCGAACCAGGGCGACGGGCGGGGTTTCGCGAGTGGAGGCTATATCGCGGACAGCCGCGTCGACGGACGTGTTCTATCCGGGTCACAACAGCAGTGGTACACGCGTAACTCGTCGATCGGCAGCTGGGACGGCGGAGTCTGGAACATGGTGTTCTCTGGAGTGCAGGGCGCGCCGCCGAACGCGTTCTCATCGAAGCGCCACACAACGCTGGCGACCACTCCGGTGACCCGCGAGAAGCCCTACCTCTACGTGGACGATGCTGGACTGTATCGCGTGTTCCTCCCCTCGCTCCAGCGCGATTCAGCCGGGGCGACCTGGCCGAACACACCGGGCACGTCGCTTCCCATGCGTAACTTCTACGTGGCCAAGCCTGGCGATAGCGCGGCGCGCATCAACCAGGCGCTCGCGCAGGGTCTCAACCTGTTCTTCACGCCCGGCACCTACCAACTGAACGAGACCATTCGGGTCACCCGGCCGGGCACGGTCGTGACCGGGATCGGCTTCCCGACCCTGATTCCTCAGGGAGGCGTCGAAGCGCTGAACGTCGCGGACGTCGACGGGGTCAGGATCGCCAATCTGACCTTCGATGCCGGCACCACGAACAGCCCGACACTCATGAGCGTCGGCACGCCGGGTGCGCACACCGATCATGCCGCCAATCCGGTGAGCATTCAGGACGTGTTCTTCCGCATCGGCAGCGACGTCCAGGGCAAGGCGACCACCAC
>CAXTLO010000036.1:7588-16119 GCA_964244965.1 uncultured Marisediminicola sp. | reverse complement strand
CGACCGGGACGTCCGCATCGCTGGAGGCGGTGCGACGATCCTGGGGTACGTGAACGCCGGCCTGGTCGATGAGTTCGCGATCGCGCTGTCACCCGTGCTGTTCGGCTCCGGGATCCGCCTGTTCGAGGGCGTGGACGCGAGCCGCGTCGCCCTCGAGCCCATCGGCTCGGAGTCGACGCAACGAGTCACTCACCTGACCTACGCGATCCGGGCGCGGTGATTGTCCGGTAGTTCCGAGCGCGGTGACTGTCTGGTCGAGGAGGGCGCAGAGAGTGTCTAGTACGCGGCGTGGAAGCGCTGGCGGCGGTGCGCCGGGTTCTCGATCTCGTCGACGACCGCTGTGGCGAGGTCGGCGCCGGAGATGTTCGAGTCCCCGCTAGCGTCCACGAGCAGTACGTCGTCGCTCACCCGGTACTGCCCGGTCGCCTCGCCCGGCGCCCAGGAGCCGAAGCCCGCGGCGGGGCTGAGGTAGAACCAGTCGAGGTCATCCGGACCATTGTGCAGAATCTCGAGTACGTCGATGCCGGTCTGGATCTCTGGCAGCAGCTCGGGAGCGGGAGGCTTCACGTCGAACAGGCGTGGACCGCCGGGGGAGACGTGCAGCGACGAAGCGCCGCCGAGCACGCCGAGGCGCACGCCCACGTCCGAGGCGAGCATGGCCAGTTGCTCGACGACACCCTCGAGTTTGCCCTCCAGCTCGCCACGGGGCGAGAGCGCGTCGAACACGACGTCGACGTCGGTGACCGATTGGCGCAGCACGCCCTCGTCGAGCACCGATCCGGCGACGTAGGTGACACCGTCGACCGGGTCGGTCGGCGCGCTCCTGCTGTAGGAGATGACCGTGTGCCCGCGTTCGGCGGCCGCACGCACGATGTGTGCGCCGCCGTAGCCGGTTCCGCCGAGTACTGAGATGCGTGCCATGGGGTTCTCCTTCGTGAGCGTGACGTGCTTTTACGGCCAAGTGCAGCATTCGCAACCGGCGTGCAGCGCCGCCCATTCCGGCCGCCACCACCTTCTGCCCACCACGACGTCTTCTGGCTGCCACCACCTTCTGCCTGCCACCACGTCTTCGGCTCGCCGAGGATGGAGAAACGGTGCTGATTCTCACCCCGTCGCGCCGATTCTCAATCCTCGACGCCTGAGGTTGCGCCGTCAGATCCCGCGGCGACGCGCGCAGGGAGCGCACGTAGGCGCCCGGAGTCGTGCCGACTGCGGAGCGGAAATCGTTCACCAGATGAGCCTGATCGACGTACCCGAGCTCCGCAGCGAGCGCCGCGACATCCGCCCCCTCCTCCGAAGACAGAGCTCGAGCGACCTCCTGCAGTCGAACCCACCGGCTGACCCACTTCGGGCCGCGCCCGAGCGTGCTCTTCAGCGCCCGCTGGATCGCCCGCTCGCTCACGCGGAATCGTGCGGCGAGGTCGGTTCCCGCCCCGGATCGCATGCCGCCGGTGAGGTGCGCGACGATGTCGTTCGCCAGGTGGAGTTCCGGGGTGAGCGGATGTCCGCGTAGACGTTCCGCGATGAGTCGCGTCGCCGTCTGCACCCGGTCGTCGATGCCGGAAGCGGCCGCGACCTCGGCAAGGAGAGTATGCAACGCGGGATCCAGTTCCGGGGTGAGAGGCACGGTCGCATCGGCGATGTCGTCCGGAGTCAGCTGGGACAGCACCACCAACCCGGCCGGCCGGAGTCGAATGGCGAACACGCGGCCCGATCCGTTGATGCTGCGGTTCCACGTGCCGCGGTACACGCCCGTGATGACGAGAGGAGCCGGTACATCGCCCTCCTCGACCGTGAGGTTCACCGCGGGGGTGGCGATGATCCGCTGAGGGATCGACTCACCGGGATCCAGGTGCCACTGAACCTGCCAGAAGCGTTCCACGACCGCGGCGATGGATGGGTCGGGCTCGATCCATGTCGCGCCGTACCGAGCGAGATTGGCCGGTGCGAGCACGCCGGAGCGCTCCCCGGGGCCGATGGGGCTGCTGGGGCTGATCGGGCTGATCGGGCTCATGGGGCTGACGGGGCTGATGGAGCGGATGGGGCGGATGCCGGCAGCTGGCCCACCGGATGAGGTCATCGCATCAGTCTGCCGACCCGTCGCGAATCTGCAAGCGATGGCGTCGATCAGACCTCGAGGATGGATGTACTCGACAGGATGAACGCACTCGAGAGGAGCGCGACGATGACGACGAACTACTACGACACCTTCATCGAGGTGGCGGAGGACTGCCCGGTGACCTCGGCGGAGGTACCGGCGGCGCGGGGCGACAGCAGAACGGTGGCGGTGATGCAATTCGAGAAGATCGCCGAGAATCCGTACCGGTTCACCTCTGATGAGATCGTCTTCGACATCTACGCCGATCGCGCGGGCATCCCGGCGGAGCAACGCGACGCCGAGCGGGAGCGGTACTTCTCCAAGGGTCAGCCCTGCCTACGATCGTCGCCCCTGGGCAAGCGCTATGGGTGGGGCACGCATCACGACGCCGAAGGCAGGGTCGCTGTGGTGCCGCTCGGGTCGGTGGAGTACGCCGCGTTCCGCGACTCATCCGAGGTTGCGCACACGAGGGCGATGAGGTCGAAGCGCGCGAGCTGACTATTCCAGCAACCCGCGGATGTCGTCCGCCGTCAGCGCCGAGCTGAAGACCGCGTCATCCTCCATCACCGCGTCGAACAGCGCCGCCTTCCGGTCGCGCAGCGCCATCACCTTCTCCTCGATCGTGTCGCTCGCCACTAGGCGGTACACATTGACCGGGCGGGTCTGGCCGATGCGGTGGGTGCGATCCACAGCCTGAGCCTCGCTTGCCGGGTTCCACCACGGGTCGAGGAGAAACACGTAGTCCGCCTCGGTGAGGTTCAACCCGAATCCGCCGGCCTTCAGGCTGATCAGGAACACCGGTGCATCGCCGCCGCGGAACCGGTCGATGACGGATGATCGCCGCAGCGTCGACCCGTCGAGGTACTCGTAGGCGATGCCGGCCCGATCGAGCCGTGCCGCGGCGAGCTTCAGGAACGACGTGAACTGGCTGAACACGAGCGCACGGTGCCCCTCCGCCACCACGTCGTCCAGGTGCTCCAGCAGCGCGTCGAGCTTGGCGGACGGGATATCGGCGTACTCCGGATCGATGAGCGACGCGTCGAGGCTGAGCATGCGCAGCAGGGTCAGCGACCGGAACACGACGAACCGGTTGCGGTCGAGGTCGGCGACCAGCCCGAGTAGCTTCTGACGCTCGCGCTGCAGGAACGTGTCGTACAGCTTCCGATGCCGCGGCACGAGGTCGACGCGCAGCGACTGCTCCTGCTTGGCCGGCAACTCGGACGCGACCAGCTCTTTCGTGCGCCGCATCATCAGCGGGCGGATGCGGCGGCGCAGCTTCTCCGTGCGCGCGACCGCGTGCTGTCTGCTGTCCTCGTTCGCGCTGTCCCCGCGCCCGATCGGCATGACGTACTCCTCGGTTAACCGCCGCCTCGAGGGGAACAGGCCAGGGGCGACGATCGCGAACAACGCCCAGAGGTCGACGAGGCTGTTCTCGAGCGGAGTGCCGGTCAGGGCGAACTTCACCGGCGCATCCAGTTCAGCCGCGCACCGGTGCGCCCGAGATGCGGGGTTCTTGACGAACTGGGCCTCGTCGAGCACAAGAGCGCCCCACCCGACGGATTGGTATGACGCGAAGTCGAGCCGGAACAGGGCGTAGGAGGTGACCAGGATGTCGGCGCCGTCCGCTGCCTCACGCACGCTGTCGCGCGCCTTCCCGTCGGTTGCGGTGATGGTGCGCACGACGAGATCCGGTGTGTACCGTGCGGCCTCGTTCTCCCAGTTCGACACGACGGATGTCGGCGCGACCACGAGGAACGGCGCAGCGGGCGAAGTGCGTGCCGTGGGCCCGGTGCCACCCGCACTCTCAGTCCCGCCTGCACTCTCAACCCCACCTGCACTCTCAGCCGCACCTGCAGTCTCAACCCCACCAGCGCGCTGAGCCCCACCAGCACGCTGAGTCCCGCCAGCACTGTCAGCCCCACGCGCCCGCTCAGGGCTCCCCGCTCGCACGTGCGCGACCAGTGCCAGCGTCTGCAGCGTCTTGCCGAGTCCCATGTCGTCGGCGAGGATGCCACCGAGTCCATGTCGCTGAAGGAATACGAGCCAGTCGAGGCCGTCACGCTGGTACGGACGCAGCTCGGCGCGCACGCCGGGTGGTGGGCTCGTGCGCGCGATCGCGCCATCCGCTTCTTCTCCCGCGCTGAGCAAGCCGACGGCCAGCATCCCCCGCACCGCATCCCGCCAGCTCTGCGCCGCGACCGTCTCGTCGGCGAGATCCTCGAACTCCGCCCAGAGTTCGGCCTGGTACCGGCTGATCCGCGGCCCGGTCTCCCACTCCGCGAGCTCAGCGGCCTCGTCGAGCAGGCGCTTCAACTCGTCGAACGCCGGATGCTGCAGCGAGAGGTACGAGCTGTCGGCGAGCAGCAACTTCTTGCGCCCCTTCGACAGCGCTGTGAACAGCGGGGTGAACGGCACCGATCTACCCTCGACCGTCACGATCACGCCGAGGTCGAACCAGTCGCGCTTATCGCTCTCCGCGGCGGTGATCGTCAGATGCGGGGCCTCGGTCAGTTCACGGTAGTCGGGTTGCTCGCCGAGATTCTCGACGCGCACGGACGGCTCGTCCCGCAGTCGCGGCAGCAGCTCGGCCGCGAACTCGGCGGCATCCACCTCGGTGAGCTTCACGGGTTCCACCGCACGGCCCAGCAGGCTCCCGACCCGGTTCCGTAGTGCAGCCTCGAACACGGTGTCGCGGAGCGTCTCGTCATCCGTCCCCGCCTCGAGTGGTCGCCGTACGCCGTCGTAGAGCCACGACCACTCGAGCCGCAGCACGTGCCCTGGCTCGTGGGTCGCGGTGAGCACGAGCTCCGGCGGCCGCAGTTCGGGGAGGATGTCGGAGGCGCCGGTAACGGGCACGGTGCGGGCGAGTCGCGGGTAGAAGTCGCTGCGGAACTCGTCGACGTCGGCGGCGGGCACGACGAGGGCCGGACGTCCGAGCAGCCGACGCTGCTCCGCGCTCAGTGGCGCCGGGACCGGCGCGAGTACGAACGAGGGACGCGGCGCGAACGAGGCGACATAGATCCCGTGGTCGCCGATGACTCGGGCGCCCGCCGCATCCACTTGCTCCGCATCGATGGTCAGCACCGTGCTCAGCCGCAGCGCACCATCGTCTGCCGCGGCCTCGATGCCCACCTCGGCCCGGGATGCGACGCGCACGTCGGTGCTCCGCTTACCCGTCACCAACGCGATCCCGAGGCGCTCCGCCTGCGCGAACATCGGCCAGAGCAGGGGGCTGATGAAGTCGTCGAGGTAGAGCCAGTCGCCCTCCTGCGCGCTGAACATCTCGCGACTGGAGCGGACCAGCGCGCCGAACTGGGCGAACCACGGATGCTGCGCGGGGTCGAGTCCGAGGCGTCGCTGCTGGTAGCTCATCGAGCCCCAGGTGATGCCGGTGCGCACCCAGTTGCCGGTATCGCTGAGGAGGACGGGTCGCACGGCGAGTCGGTATTCCGCACCGGCGTCGATCGGCGGCGTCGCAGGGGAGGCGGTGGGGGCGTGCCAGCGATTGCGATGCTGCAGGGCGAGCTGGCGGAGTTCGAACAACAGCCCGACCGGCGTCGTCGAATCGAGTGGTCCGGCACCTGTTGGTTCTGTGCCCGCCAGTCCTGCGCTCGCCGGCCCGAGCACTGCGGGACTCAGCTCGGTGCGCCAGCTCGCGGCCGGTGGTGATCCCGGCTGGTGACCACCGCCGCTGCCGACCGCGAATGGCGTGGCAGACGGCATCGTCGAATCATCGCACGGGCCACCGACCCCGCAGCGGTGCTGCGACGTCCGGATTCCGCCACTGATCGGGAGCTGGCCGATCAGCCCGGGGAAGGCACTCCGTGACCGAAGGATTGCGGGCCGGTCGGCTCCCGTTCTCCGGTCGGCTCCTCCGCCTCTGCGGTGCTGGCGCGCGCTGTGATGAACGCCTCGCTCAGTTCCCAGAGACGCGTCTGGGTCTCGTGCGCCAGTAGCCGCAGCAACGCGGCATCCGTAGCGCTGAACTCCCGAGGCGCTGTGTGAAGCACGCACATCGTGCCGAGCCGGTGCCCGTCCGGCGATTCGATCGGGTACCCGGCGTAGAAGCGCACCTGAGGTCCCGAGTTCACCATCCGCTGGTCCATGAAGCGTGAATCGAGCAGGGTGTCCTCGACCGCGAGGTGGGATTCGTGCTGGATCGTCACGTTGCAGAAGGATTCGCTCCGGGCGATGTCGAAGGTCGGCAGCCCGTCGGATGAGGCGATCTTCTGCCGGTGCCGGTCGATGAGGGTGATCGCGGAGTAGGCGGTTCCGAATACCTCACGCGCGCGGGCAGTGAGCGACGCGAGCACCGGGTCCCTCTGGATATCGAGTTCGAGCAGTTCGAGAGCGTCGAGCGCCGCCTGCCGCTCGGACTCGACGACGACCGGATCGCGGGGGTTGGGTCCGATGCCGACTCTCAGCTCGGCCGCGAGGTGTGGGGCGACGCTCGCGCCCCACAGCTCGTACGTGTGCGCGCCGGATGATTCGAGCGACTGCGTCTCCCCGACGATGACGTAGCGCGCTCGCGTTCGATCGGTGAGCACGCTTTGAGTGACTCGGTTGAGTCGGGCGACGTGGCGGTCGCACGCGCGTGCCAGCAGTGGCGGAAAGAGGCGGTGCGGGGCGAAGGCAGGAATGGAGAGCACGAAGGTGTGCGTCGATGGCGCAGCATCCCGCTCGATGCGATCGAGAAGAGCGGTGAGATCTCTCGCCCAGCCCCTCGTGGAGGCGAAGGCGAGGGCTTCGACTGCCCCCACCGAGAGGACGATGGCGTCGAAGCGGCGCAGGTCGAGATCAGCGATGGCGGCCAAGCACTTCTTCGCCGTCATGTCGGACGTCACGACGATGTCCACATCGGTTGCACGGCTGGTGATCGAGGACAGCGATCGTGCCAGGTGCCCGGGCAGTCCGAGGTCGTGGGTGATGACTCCGCGGCCGGCGGATGCTCCGTCTCCGGTGATGAGGATGCGGTCGGGATTGGTCCCCGGGCCGTGCACATGCGGCGAGTCGCTCGCGATGGGAAGGCGTCGCCAGGAGTTGGGTGCGAATCGCAACCAGGTCGCGACCGCGGGGCCGAACACGATTCGATCGAGCGCCAGAAGCATCGGGTCGACCTGAATCCTGGAGCCGCTGTGGTTGACGCCGTACTGACTCCGCGAACGGGTGCATTTCACAGTAGACCTGTCGGTGGACATGCGCCAGAGCGCCGGCTCCGCGGACTCGCGACCACCCGGGAGGGCAGCGACTCGGCCGGTGTCGTACCTGCGGCGATTCCGGGCGATGAAGCCCGCGCCGAGTCCGCCGCGTCGAGGTCTCTCCGGACCGCCGTCTCTCGGGACCGCGGTCTCTCGGGTCTCTCGGGACCCAGGTCTCTCGGGACCGCGGTCTCTCGGAACGGAGGTCTCTCCGGACCGCCGTCTCTCGGGACCGCGGGTACCCCACCGGTAGCGTCGAGGGATGCCGCAACTGGACCCTCAGCAGACCCTCGTGCTCTCCGCCCTCCTTGCCATGCAGCGTCAGTCATGGGAGCAGGGTGTCGCCAGTCACGCCCTCCTCGACCTCGAGTTGTACGACCTCGCCGAGGTCGTGGCTCGCGATGCCGTCACCCGGCAGACACCGGCAGGGAAGCTCGCCGAGATCGAGGACACCGGCATCGTCAACTCGGGCGCGGTGGGTGAGGTGGTCGAGTGGGCGGCGTCCCGCACCGGTGACGAGAACCTGCGTTCGGCGTACCGGCGGCAGGTCGACTGGCTGCTCACCGGAGCCCCTCGCGCGGCGGACGGCAACCTCTTCCACATCGAGGGCTCCCGTGAGATGTGGGTCGACACCATATACATGGCATGCCCGCTGCTGGTGCTCGCCGGGGAGACGGATGCCGCCGCCCTGCAGTACATCGGACACCGCAACCGGCTCTTCGACGAGCCATCCGGGCTGTACGGCTGGCGGTACGACGAGGACGCGGAGACCGTGATCCACCCGGAGCACTGGGGCACCGGCACCGGCTGGGTCGTCGCCGCGATCGCTCGATCACTGCACGTGAACCCGTCCGCGCTGCCGGGGGCGGCCGAGCACGCCAGGGTCGTCATTGATGCATGCCTCGAGCACCGGGCATCCGATGGTCTGTTCCACAACATCGTCGACGATCCGAGCACGTTCTCGGAGGGCAATCTGGCCCAGATGCTCGCGTACGGCATTCTGACCGGCGTGCGGGACGGATGGCTCCCCGACTCGTACCACGACGTCGGTCGCTCGCTGGTTGAGAGTGCTCGCACCCTCGTCGACGAGCGCGGGTTCGTGCAGAGCGTATGCGGCGCGCCCCGCTTCGACCGCCAGGGCACGTCGGTGGAGGCGCAGTCGTTCTTCTTGCTCGCGACGGCGGCGAAGCAGCGCCTATCCGGACGATCGTGACCCCGAGCTCGCGACGGCGGCG
>CAXTLO010000036.1:1988-7488 GCA_964244965.1 uncultured Marisediminicola sp. | reverse complement strand
ATGGATCGATGTCCGGCGGCGGGAGCAGCCAGTAGTCGCCCCCGCGTCGCTCGATCTCCCAGTGGTTGTTGTGGGTCAACATGTGGTGGAAGCGGCACAGCAGGATCCCGTCGGCGATGTCCGTACGGCCGGCGTCGCGCTTCCAATGCCGAATGTGATGCGCTTCCGTCCAACTCGGGGGCCGGTCGCAATCGGGATGTCGACACCCTCCGTCACGTGCGGCGAGGGCGATGCGTTGTGCGGCGGTGAACAGTCGCTGGTCGCGTCCGAGATCGAGCACTCGCCCGCGCGCATCGAATCCGATCCGCACCGTGCCCGCGTTACAAACGTGGCGCTCCACGGTCTCGATCGACACCGGGATGTCGACGGCTTCGATACGGCCGTGGCCGCTGCGGGCGTCGAGGGCGCTCTCGGTCGCGAGGATTCGAACCGCCGGCGCTCGCCCACCCACGATTCGTAGGCTCGCGGGGGCATCGGCCGACGCACTGATCCGGAGGAGCTCCGTCATGCTGTCGTGCACGTATTGCTCGATCGTGCGAGAGTCCGTGGCCACCTTCTCGGCCCAGGCCTTCTGATCGTCGTCGACGAATCGGACCCCACCACGTCGGGGTGAGGTCAGGCTGTCGTAGAGGTCGTCCCAGAAGGCGCCCGACTCCAGATCGGGATCGACGATGTACCGGCTCACGCCGTTCGACCGACGCACGCGACGGATGCTCCGCTCCTCGTGGATCGCCTTCTCGCGGTCGGCGATCCCCGCAGCATCCAGTTCGTCCCGAACATCCCGCGCGCGACGAGAGAGACTATCGACATCGAGTTCTCTCGCGTCGGCGATGAGGCGAGTCGCAGCGACGTTCAGCAACTGCGGAGGGATCGGATCCGCGCCCGTCGACCGCGTAGCCAAGTGTGACCGGATCGCACCGGCGGACTGGATGGTGATCGAGCCGTCGCTCACCGCCCGGGCCACGACGTGCTCCCAGGTGTTGTCGTCAGCGTTGCCGGTCGAACCCTCGGCATACATCGCCTCATGCAACATCGCGCCGACCTTCACCATGGTTACCGCCTCGCGCGCGCTCGACCCCGTCGCACTCTGAAGCAGGGCTTCGGGCGAACGGAAACCCGCTCGCTGCGCAAGCCCGGCGTATCCGAGCTCGCGCCGCGAACGATGGCTGATCTCACCGGCGAGCAACGAGGAACACGCATCCACCGCTCGCCTCACCTGAGCGAGCGCACGCTCGATCTCGACGATCGTGGCGTCGTCCAGATCGCGAGCTGCTTCGACCCGAGTGGGGAGGAGCTCTACGTCCGCGCGGACGACGGCGACCACGCCGGCGAACGTGCGTTCTAACTGCGACATACCTATATTATCGCAAAATAGAACATAGATCTGAAGGGTCGATCAGCAATCTGTGGACAAGTCATGAGGGGGACCGGTGTGGAGGAGACGCGCTGGAGCACGTGGACCGACAGAATCACGGAGCGTCGACTCCGGACTCGCGTAGGTCCAGCCGCACCGATCCGGCCGCGAGGTAGAACGGAGCGGGCACTGGAGGCCGCTTGCCGCGGGCCATCCGACTCAGCAGCAATCGCGGCCACGGCGGCGTCGCGCGGGTTCCGGTGACAAACGCGGTAGCCGACCCGTCCGCATTGACGATCAGCGCTGGATCGCACATCCCGGCGGCCATCCACTCGGGCGTCCCCGGCTGATCGGTGTCGATCAGCTGCACCGGCGGCGCCCAGTCCGACCGACGCGCACTCGGGACGGCTGCCGTCATCGCCCACAGACCCTGTGGCGGGAATGGCACGGTCCCATGCAGGTTCGTGCCGCGAGCCAGCAGCATGACCCAACCTTCCGAAGTGCGGGCGATCGCGTTGTCGAAGTAGCCCTCCTCGGCCGTGGTGAACACCTCGGGATCCGACCACCCGGTTACTCCGTCGTCGCTCACGGTCGACCGCAACTCATAGTCGGGCTGCTCCCCAGGCGCGACCTCGTGCGGCGTCGCGAGGTACCAGAGCACGTAGCGTCCGTCATAGTGAACGACGAGAGGCTCGAGCACGCTCCCGCGCGGCCCGGATCCCTCGAGAATCGGATGATCGCGCCGCTGCCACTTGCCGCCGACATGCTCGAGCACGCCGACCGCGTACCCGCTCCCGGCCCCGACGTGGCGTCGTCCGCGACGCCCTGCGTAGTAGAGGCGCGGCGGATGGCCGTCCACCGCGGGTACGTAGCTCGGAGTGTGCAGTCCGCCGCCATCCCACGCGGATCGGGGCGGATCGGGTAGGAGGGCCCGGGCGCGCCCGCGTCCATCGACGCGGATGCTCCAGTCCGCGGTCGCGGGATCGGTATCCCTCGGAGCAGTGGCGACGTACAGGCGATTGCGGAACGACGTCGAGTACCCGCCGAGGAACAGCGTCCATCGCCCGTCGATGAGCTGCGCATCGCCGCTTCCGACGCCGAACAGGCCCCGCGGCATCGGGCCGTCGAGCATGTCCCAGATCACACGCGAGGAAGGCGGCTGCACCAGAACGCCCTCCTCCCGCACGGGCTCGCGGAATGCGTCCGACCGCCGGATCGTTCACCCCAGCATGGCTTTCGACGACGTCATCCGACACCTCGACACGACCCGCGTGGTCGCCATCATCACCCAGCGCTCTGACGGTTCGCCTCTCGCGACGCCGATCTGGTCGATGGTGGTCGACGGCGTGCCGTACCTGCGCTCGGCGTACGGATCTGCCTCGTGGTGGTACCGGCACGCACGCTCGGGTCGCGAGGTGCGCTTCGCGATGGGTGACGGCGCGCTCGCCGAGCGGGATCGGGATGCCGCGCTGGAGCTTCCGACCGAGCTCGTGCGACTCGAGCCGGTGCCCGCGAACGATCCGGTGCAGTCGGCGATCGATGAGGCGGTGCAGTCGAAGTACTCGTCGGAGCCGTCATCCGTCGCCTCGATGCTGACGGATGATGCGGTCGGCTGCACGCTGCGGGTGCTCGCCGCCTCGGCTTGATCCGATGACAGCTTCGGTGGTCTTCATCCAGGGCGGCGGCGAGGGCGCGCACGACGAAGACGCGGTGCTGGCCGCGAATCTCGCCGAGCACCTCGGCGCCGACTTCTCCGTCGACTTCCCCGAGATGCCTGGTGAGGACGAGCCCGACTTCGAGCTGTGGCGCCCGGCGATCGGTGAGGCGATCGCTCGCGCGGAGGCACCTGTCGTGCTGGTCGGGCACTCGCTGGGCGGGTACTTCTTGATCAAGTACCTCGCGGAGCAGTCGGTGGCAGTACCGGTCGCAGCCGTCTGCGTCATCGCGGCGCCGTTCCCGAGCGGCGACAGCGACTGGGTGTTCGACGGATTCAACCTGCCCGATGACTTCGGCGCCCGCATGCCGACGGATGCCGCGGTGCTGCTCTACGCCAGCGAGGACGACGAGGTGATCCCGTTCGCCCACCGCGATCTGTACGCCGCGGCGATCCCAGATGCCGTCATCCGCACCACATCCGGCGGGCACCAACTCGGCGGCGACCTGCGGATCGTGGCCGACGACATCCAATCACTCATCGACGGATGAGGATCAGTCCTTCCCGAGCGTCGCCGCGAGATCCGGCACATAGCGGTACAGGTCGCGCGGGGGACGCTCGTAATCGGCAGCACCCGGTCGCTCAGGGATGTCGACCTTCTCGGGCTCGAGCCTCTCGTAGCTGATCTGCGACAGGAGATGGCTGATCGCATTCAGTCGGGCTGCGCGCTTGTCGTCGCTCTCGATCGTCCACCAGGGCGCTTCGTCGATGTCGGTGTGCTTGAACATCTCGTCCTTGGCGCGGGAGTAGTCCTCCCACTTCGAGATCGACAGCACGTCGGTGTCCGACAGCTTCCAGCGACGCATCGGGTCGTCCAGCCGGGACTTGAAGCGCGCCTCCTGTTCGGTGTCGGACACGGAGAACCAGTACTTGATCAAGATGATGCCGTCGTCGACGAGCAGGCGCTCGAAGATCGGCGTCTGCCGCAGGAAGCGCTGGTACTCCTCCTCGGACGAGTAGCCCATCACGCGTTCGACGCCGGCCCGGTTGTACCAGGAGCGGTCCATCAGCACGATCTCGCCGGCGGTGGGAAGGCGCTCGATGTAGCGCTGGTAGTACCACTGGCCGCGCTCGCGCTCGCTCGGCTGCGGCAGGGCGACGACGCGTGCGGTGCGCGGATTGAGGTACTGCATCACCCGCTTGATGGCACCGCCCTTGCCGGCGGCGTCGCGTCCCTCGAAGATCACGACCACGCGCGCGCCGGTGGATCCGATCCACTGCTGCATCCCCACCAGCTCGATCTGCAGCCGCTCCAGCTCCGCTTCGTACAGCGCCTTCGGCACGCGCTTGCCGGTCTTCTTCTTACTCTGCTTCTTCGCCACCACTGGTCCTCACCTAGGTATCGAACGATAGAACACGGATGGCGGCGCCGGGGGCGGTTGACTCGTCGAGGGCCGCTGCGGGGTTCTCCGCTCAGCGCCACGCGCCCGCGGCGGCCGCATCCCGCACGAACACCTCGAACGAGCGCGCTTCTCGACCCAGCACCCGCTGAACGCCGTCAGTCACGACCGCTTCGCGGCTGGCTCGGATCGGGGTGAGCGCGACTGCCCACAGTTCCGCATCATCCTCGGACATCCCGGCGGCGACGAGCCGACGCCGGTACTCCTCGGCCGTGATCGGCTCGTAGGCGATGTCGCGGCCGGTGGCCTCCGCGATCATGGCCACCGCGCCCGCGACCGTCGTCGGAGCAGGGCCGCTCAGGTCGAACTCCTCCCCGTCGTGGCCGCCGTCCAGTATGAGGGAGACGGCGACGGCGGCGATGTCGTCGGCGTCGATGAACGCGGCCGCGCCATCATCCGTCGGGAGAGACAGGCGACCGTCGAGGATCGGCTGCAGGAACTCGCCCTCGCTGAAGTTCTGCGCGAACCATCCGGGACGGATGATCGACCACGCGATGCCGCTGCTCCGCACGCCTTCCTCGCCGATCAGGAACGGAGGGACGAGCACATCCTGGTCGTCGAAGTGCCCGTCCGTCGCCACCCCGCGAGCCGACAGCAGCACGACGCGCTGCACGCCGAGCTCCGCCGCGCGCCGAGCGAAGTCCGCGACCGCGGGATTGCCGTCGTTCGGTGCGAGGTACGCCATCGTGACCCCGTCGAGCGCGGCATCCCAGGTGTCGGGATCATCCCAGTCGAGCCGGATGTCGCTCGACCGCGACACCACCCGTGTCGGTGCGCCTCGAGCCTGCAGCTGCGCCGCGACCCGACGCCCCGTCTTACCTGTGCCGCCGGTTACCAGTACTAGTTCGTCGGTCATGGGTCGAGCCTAGGAGGCTTGCTGTGAATCGCTTCTTCGAAAAGTCGCGTCTAATCCGACCTCGAGCGTCGGATCAGGTGCCTGGGATCTCGCGAATCGCTACAGCGAAGGCGGCGACGCCGGGCGGCATCAGCAGGTTCCCGGGGTCGTCCTGTTCGCCGTGTTCGATCACCACG
>CAXTLO010000036.1:0-1978 GCA_964244965.1 uncultured Marisediminicola sp. | reverse complement strand
CACGTCTACTTCTAGTTCGCTCACCGACCTGGTTCTCACCCCGACGGTCTCGGAGGTGGACACGACTGCGAGTTTCCCGGTGCCGTCGCTGAATTCGAATGCCCGCCAGTCACCGACTGAGGAACCGCCGCCGAGGTCTCGTCCGACCAAGGTGGCGTCTACGCGACCGATGGCGGATGCTGCTATCGCTTGCTCCACCGTGTGAGTGGCGCCGCGGAGGCGCCGAACAGATTCGGGCATCCCGACCGAGACCAGCCACGACTCTGGCCAACTCTGGTCGGGGAAGTTCCCGACCAGCGTGCCCGGAGGGGGATCGACGTGGCGGTAGGCGGTCGGTGAGCGAGCCAGCCGGAAGGGCTCGGCCGCTCGGCTGCTCACAGTCTCCTGATGAAGGCTGACGCTGAGGCCCGGCCCCAGGATGAACCTCTCCGCTTCGATCAAGTCCGAGCAGGTGCCGAGGAATGCGGCGAGCGATTCAAAGAGTCGGTAGAGGCCGACGTCGTGAGAGTAGGCCCACCAGACGGAGGCGTCGGGAGCTGCGTCGTCAGAGGCCAATTCGACGAACCCTGGACCGTGGTTGTCGAAGAGCACGATCCACGCGGGGGCGTACTGCAGCATCTGGATGCCGAACTCCCGCGACTTCTCGAGAGTGTCGAGATCGAGCATCCTCCAGCCACCGAAGACAGCCGGACCGCCGTTGTGCCACCGATACAGATGCTCGACATCGGGCGTCACTCGATAGGGGGCGACCACGTCGTGTAACCGATCGACGCCCGTGTCATCGAGGCCGAGGTTCATTGCGGCGAGCGCCTCGGGAAACCGCTCGGCAAGAAGTCGCTCGAAGCGTGTCAGCTCTGCTTCGAACGAGCCGGTCAGTGACGACATTTGTTTCCCCTCGATCACGCTAAGCGACCGGTGGTGCTCGCGGCAGCACCCGAAAGGGGGTGTGAGGGGTGGTCAAGCGTCCGGTATGTGGTTCGCACGGAGCGCGCTGTCCTGCGCGACGAGCTTGCCGCGTACGGTTCGCGACGCCGCTGTCGATGGCGGCCAGGCGGTCGCGACTGCGCCGATCACGGCATCGACGAACGCCAACGCCTCTGCGATGGCGGCAGGATGCGGGAAGATCCGCGGATTAGTGACGATTCGCACGAAGCCGGACAAAGTGGTGTCGAGTAGCCCGACCCGCTCGGATCCGGCAAGTGCCGCGCTCAACCAGTCGACGTACGTCGCGTGCCGATCGGATTGCTCGTTGAACGAAATCATGGCGCTCGCTGCCGATATCCGCTCTTCCCCGCCGGACCTGTGCCCGCTATGCTCGACCTTCCGTGCCATCGGGCACACCCCGCCACTGGAAAGGACTGAGCGATGCACCTGTATCTCCAGCCCCGTGAGCGCAATGATCGCTTCCTCCAGCAACTCGCGCGCGCGCAGACTCTCTAGACCGTCCAGGTCCATCAAGCCCCGTGCCCGTCGAGGTCCGGGGCTTTTCTTCTGCCGTCCTTCGTTGGTCGAGCTCGTCGAGACCCCGGTCTCCTCCCATCGGAGTCTGCACTCGCAGCATCCGGCCCTCCCCACCATCACAGAATCGAAAGGACCATGGAGAAGATCACCAACCGGCTGTTCAGCTGGGCGAGCCTGCTCGAGGAGAACACCCTTGCTCAGGCGCGCACATCGTCGAGCATGCCGTTCATTTACCCGCACCTGGCGCTTATGCCCGATGCTCACCTGGGGCTCGGCGCGACCGTCGGGTCCGTCATCCCGACCCTCGGCGCCATCATGCCGGCGGCCGTCGGAGTGGACATCGGATGCGGCATGATCGCCGTCAAGACTCAGTTCACCGCCGATGACCTCGCCAGCAGGGGTGACCTCAAGTCGCTCCGGGAGCAGATCGAGCGCGCCATCCCGGTGTCGGCAGGGGGCGCGAACAACAAGATCGTCGCCACCGCTCAGCCCCGGATCGACGAACTCGCCCAGCTGG
>CAXTLO010000035.1:0-16198 GCA_964244965.1 uncultured Marisediminicola sp. | reverse complement strand
GCTTCCGAGTCCACATCAGCGGCGCGGCGTCCCGCATCGCTGCGATCACTTCACCAGTGGACGGGGACTCGGCGATACGCGCGATCTTCTCCCGCTCTTGCTCAGCTTCGAACTCATCGGCCGCGGCGGTCAGGGCAGTCGTGAACCGTGCGTGTTCGTCGCGTTTCCGCCGCCGATGGGTCAGACGGGAATCGATCCACGTCCCGAGCATGATCACCGGGCTCAGCGCGATGAAAAGCAGAATGTACGGCTGTTGAATGATCGCGAACATCCCCGCACCGATGAGTACTGGCGAGATCACCGCGAGGAACGGGAACCGTTGCTTCTCCGGAACCGACGGCAACTGCGGAAGTTCCCGCTCAGAACCCCGGTAGGCCGGATCCACCCGCGGCGACCGGCTGAACCGTGCCGCTTTCCCTGCACGATCAGCACCCGCCGGCGGGAGCACGCTGATCTCCGCTCGGGTGCCTGCCCGACCGGCGCCCAGCGGCGCCACCCGCAGTTCGGTACCACCGATGGTGACAGTGGTCCCGGATGTCAGCTGCGCCCGGTCCGTCATCCGCCCGTCCACCCGGACCCCGGAACCGGAGTTCAAATCGGTGATCGACACGATGTCCGCGACGGTGATGCTCGCATGCCGTCGAGACACATCAGGATCGGTCAAGCGCACCTGGCAGGCCGGGTCAGATCCGACGAAATTAGCCCCCGCGTTGATCAGAAACACCTGTCCCACATCCGGACCAGACATGATTACCACCTCGGCGACCGGGATGGTCGCTGCAGTCGTCCACCGGTTCGCGTCAGCGACGACACTCACCGACGCCCCAGACCGGAGCGCCGACTCGCTGATCGACAACAGCGGGTTCAGCACATGCGACGTCGCCTCCCCGGGGAACTTCACGCTCAACGTGGACGGCGCGGCGTGAGCTCCGGTCGGTCCGGCAAGTTCAGCCGCGATATCGCCGATTGTGGCCAGAGCATCGACAGTGACCTGCACGTCACGCGACCCATCACGATCGCGATCGTCGAGCGTCAACCTCAGCCTCATCGCACCTCCCCAAACCGTCGGTCGAGCCTAACCACCAACACGTAACGAAGACAGAAACTCACGTCGAGGCTGAAGAGGAGCACGATAGCCACCACGTGCGGCAGAGACGAGGTCACGAAGTCCACCTACTCCTCGCTGCCCGGACTGATCAGCGCGGAGCGGGAGCAGCCGGACAACTCAACTTCAAGAAGCAGAAGCCGCAGCCGGTCAACGCGAAGATCGAGAACCTGCTGTCGTCGGGGATGTGGAAGAAGCCATTCGCCGGCCACCGCTGTGTGGTGGCTGCCGATGGGTACTACGAGTCGACGGTCCTCAAGCACGGGAAGCAGCCGCACTGTATCCATGACCCCGCCCCCCGGCGCGATGACGATTCCCGGGATTCCGGGACTAAGTGTCGGGCTGACAGGATTTGAACCTGCGACCCCTTGACCCCCAGTCAAGTGCGCTACCAAGCTGCGCCACAGCCCGTGACTTGTGCCCCTGCGCGAGCGGCACCGAGGTAATAGCTTACCGGCTCACGTGAGGCGCGGCATCCGGTGGTGGCACGAACGAGATCAGGGCCCTGGTCGCTCCTGAGATAGTGGGAGCGAGCCAGAACCCTGGGTTCGACGAAGTAAGCCTGTGCGGATTAGTGAAGCGGGGACCCGCCGGTCACCGCGATGGTCTCACCGGTGATGAAGCTCGACTCCTGCGAAGCGAGAAAAACGTACGCGGGCGCGAGCTCAGCCGGCTGCCCCGGACGCTTCATCGGGGTCTGCTCACCGAAGCTCTCGACCTTCTCGTTCGGCACGAAGGCGGGCTGGAGCGGCGTCCAAACCGGGCCGGGCGCTACGCCGTTGACCCGGATGCCCTTCTCGATGAGCTGTGCCGCCATGCCGCGGGTCCAGTTCAGGATGCCAGCCTTCGACACGGCGTACTCCACCAGGCTCGCCGACGCCTGGAAAGCCTGCTCCGACGAGCAGGTGAGGATGACCGAACCGGGCTTGAGGTGCGGGAGGGCCGCTCGGGTGGTCCAGAACAGCGAATAGATGTTGGTCTTCAGCACGGTGTCGAGCGTTCCGGTGTCGAACTCCTCGACACTGTCGACGGTGGGCATGTTGCCGGCGATCAGGGCGAGGATGTCGAGTCCGCCAAGCTGTTCGACGGCCTGATCGACGAGGGTCTTGTTGAACTCCTCGTCCTGCAGGTTGCCGGGGATGAGAGCGACGGTGCGCCCGGCATCGCGTGCCAGCTGTGCGACCTCTTCGGCCTGTTGCGCCTCCTCGGGAAGGAAGGTGAGCGCGACGTCCGCTCCCTCTCGGGCGTACGCTATGGCGACGGCGCGCCCGATGCCGGAGTCGGCACCGGTGATCAGTGCCTTGCGACCGGCGAGCCGGCCATTGCCGACATACGAGGTCTCGCCGTGATCGGGACGGGGGTCCATCTCATGGATGTCGCCGGGGCCGCTCTGCTGCTGTGGGGGAAACGGCGGCGCCGGGTACTGGCTGGTGGGATCCTGTGGGGTGTACATGTCGTTGGTAGCCATGATTCGAGGGTAGGTATGGGCCCGGATGTGGCGCGCGGGCTTTCGGTTCCGCGCTGAGTATGCAACGCGTGCGCCTCAACGTAATGAGCCGCGCAGGTCGGACCAGGAGTCCGCGAGACCCGGATGCAGCGGCAGACCCTCGACCTCGTCAACCGGTACCCAGGCGAGCGCGAGACTCTCGGCATCCGCGATCACTGGCTCGAACGCGACCGTCGCCTCTGCCACGACCGTGGTGTACGACCAGAAGCCGAGATCGAGCACCGAGGTGCGGATGACCCGTAGCAGATCCCGCGGCACAGTGGCCTCCTCTGCTGCCTCCCGCATCGCGGCATCCTCCGCCGCCTCACCCTGCTTGCGCGCGCCGCCGGGGAGACCCCAGGTTCCGCCGAAGTGACTCCATGCGACGCGGTGTTGAAGCAGGACTCCTGCGTCGCGGTGCCACACCAGCAGCCCCGCAGCGCCGAACCGGCCCCAGAAACGCGCCCCGTCCGGGCCCTCGACCCAGGCATCGCCCGGATCGCGCTGGGCGGGCGGTGGGAGAGGTGGACGCTCGGTCATCCGTCCAGCATGCCTGACCGTTCTGCGAGTCGGCATGTGAAGAGACTTTCCGCTGCGATCCGGGCATGGCGCCATCGCCGCCGATGTGGCGAGCTGATCAGCGACGACTCAGCGCGGTGACCGCCGCGAGTTGCTCCACGCTGAGCGTCAGCGTCGCACCGCCGGCGTTCTCGATCATCCGCTCGCGGCTCGACGTCTTCGGAATCACGACGAAACCCAACGCCACATGCCACGCGACGATGACCTGCGCCGGCGTCGCGTCGTGCGCATCGGCGATGGAGACGAGCGTGTCGTCGTGCAGATCGCCCGCCTTGAACGGGCTGTATCCCTCGAGCACGACCCCGCGCTCCTCAAGACCGGTGGCGAACCGATCGTCGTAGATCGCCGGCGACCATCGCACCTGATTGACAGCAGGGCTCACGCCGGTGGCATCCGTCACCGTGTCGATCTGCTCCAACGAGAAGTTGCTGACACCGATCGCTCGGGTGAAACCTGCCTCCTGCGCCTCGATGAACGCCTCCCACACGCTCACGAGCTGCGCACCACTGGGCGGGGAGTGGACGAGCCACAGGTCGACGGCATCGAGTCGTAGCTTCGCCAGGCTCTCCTCGATCGTCGCCCGCTCGCGACCGGCATGGGCAGGCAACATCTTGGTGGTGACGAAGACGTCGGCGGCTCCCCGCACGGCGAGCGCACGCCCGATCCCGGACTCGTTCCGGTACATCGTCGCCGTGTCGATGTGCCGGTAGCCCACTTCGAGCGCGTCCCCGATCGCGCGTTCGGCATCGGCGTCGGAGATCTGCCAGGTACCGAAGCCGAGTAGCGGCATCGGTGCGCCGGCGATGGATGCGGCAGGGCGCGAGTAATCAGGCGAGGTCATGTAGTCCATCCTCTGCTGCGACTTGGCGGTGGGCAACGCGGTTGACGTTGGGCAGTGCTCGCGTTTCGCGTTTCGCGTTTCGCGTTTCGCGTTTCGCGTTTCGCGTTTCGCGTTTCGGCGAGCCTGGACATCGCCATTCGTCCCGGCGTCGTCGACTGCTCCACCGCTCCCGCTACCTCGACCATGGCCCCGTCGTGTTCCTGCGCGTTGTCGATCGGCGCACACCGCGGCTTGTGCGACCACAACGATGCGGCCGACTCCACCGAGCGCGTGGTAGCTGATCTGTCCGACGCCGAACTGCAGGACGAGTTGGAAGCCGCATTCGCCGAGCGTCGCAGGGTCGAGGCGAGACTCGTGAGCCTGAGCGGCGAAACAGCGCATCGGTCCCGTGCTGAGCTGGGTACTGAAGGGCTCGCGCGCCGGTGCGGCGTGTCGAATGCCACTGTGTTGGTGGCGTCGATCGGGCTTATCGGAGTCGCAGAGGCGGGGAGATTCTGCCGGGTCGGAGTCGCGACCGCACCGCGTTGGTCACTCACCGGCGAACTACTCCCCGCCCCGTTCGAACGGGTTGCCGCCGCGGTGAGCGACGGAGTGATGAGTGTCGAGGCCGCCGCCCATGTCACTGGGCAGCTCGATCGGGCGAGGACACGCGCCTCAGTCGACGATCTACTGGTCGCCGAAGACGAACTCGTGGTGTTCGCGCGGGAGGCGATCGCCGACGATGTGCGTCGGTTAGCGATCAGATGGCGAGACGCGCTCGACGCGGATGGGATCGAGCCGCGTGAGGCCGAGCTCGTCACGGCTCGATCTCTGAGACGCATCATCATGCCGAACGGGTTGAAACGCTTCGTGATCGACCTCGACCCGCTGTCGGCCGCCTATCTCGATACCGCGATCGACGCTGAGGTGACCGCCCGCATCCGCTCCGTGCGCTTCAGAGAGAACGGCGGCTCAGATCGAGAGGAAGCTGACCATCAACTCGGCCGCGAAGGCGCGGATGGCGAACTGGGACCCGATCCGCGGACGATCGCAGAGATGTCCGCAGACGTCGTGGTCGATCTGGTCAGACACGTGCTCGGCTGTGAGCGGGCGACTCCCGCGCTCGCTGCGGCGACGGTCGTCGTGCGGATGACGCAGGAAGCCCTGATGTCGGGGCTCGGAGAGGCTCAGATCGACGGGGGTGAACAACCCATCTCGGCGGGAACCGCGAGACGTCTGGCTGCGGGTGCCGAGCTCATCCCGATGGTCCTCGGCGGCCAGAGCGAGGTGCTCGATCTCGGTCGACGGCAGCGGATGTTCTCGCGGGCTCAGCGCATCGCACTCGCCGAAAGGGACGGCGGATGCGCCGTCCGCGGCTGCGACCGGCCGCCGCTGCACACGGAAGCGCACCACATCCGCTGGTGGGAACGGGACCGGGGGCCGACCGATCTCGGCAACGCGGTGCTCCTTTGCACACGAGATCACCACCGCATCCACTCGCAGGGTTGGGGCATCGAGGTAGAAAAGGGTGCCGTGTGGTTCATTCCGCCACCGACGATCGATCCGCTTCGCCGGCCCCGTCGCGGTGGTCGGCCCCGAGACCCGGCCGTCCTTCGGCGGAACACGGATGCGGTGAGCCAGACCCACCCAGACCCCGACCCGCACTTGCGCACGAACTCGCACTCGCACTCGCACTCGCACTCGCCGGATGGAGCCTCGTGATGCCTTCCGAGTTCCTGCCACTTCAGTGGCTCCCGCCCTAGACCGGCCCTACGCTGATCGCCAACGGAGGAAGGCGGCCCATGGACTACTCGCTCGAGGTCATCGGCATTCCGGTGTCGGATGTGGATGCGGCGAAGGACTTCTACGTGGACAAGCTGGCGTTCCACCTCGACCACGACTCGTCGCAGGTCCCCGGGATGCGGGTGATTCAGGTCACGCCCATCGGCTCCGCGTGCTCAGTGGTCTTCGGCGAGGGCTTGCCGCTCGGTGCCCCGGGAACGACCAAAAGTATGCAACTGGTGGTGAGCGACATCGATGCGGCCCGTGAGGAACTGGCCGGTCGTGGTGTGCCGATCTCCGACGTGATGCAGCTCGGACCGGAGGGGTCGGTCGGATCGCGCTTCGCCTTCTTCGATGATCCGGACGGCAACGGCTGGGCCATGCAGGAGATCACGCGCTGAGTGCGCTAGGTGCGCTTGCGCCGCTCGCGCACCCGCATGTTCACGTTGATCGGAGTGCCCTCGAAGCCGAAGATCTCCCGGAGTCGACGGGTGATGAATCGGCGGTAGCCGGGGTCGAGGAACCCGGTGGTGAACAGCACGAACGTCGGCGGACGAATCGCCGCCTGGGTGCCGAACAGGATGCGGGGCTGCTTGCCGCTGCGCACCGGGTGCGGATGCTCCGCCGCGAGTTCGGCGACGAGCGCGTTGAACTTGCCGGTCGGGATGCGGGTGTCCCACGATTCGAGCGCGATCTCGAGAGCCGGCACCAGCTTCTCCAGATGCCGACCGGTTCGTGCGGAGATGTTGACCCGCGGTGCCCAGGAGACGTGGGCGAGATCTTGCTCGATCTCGCGCTCGAGGTAGCGGCGGCGGTCGTCATCCAGCAGGTCCCACTTGTTGAACGCGAGCACGAGGGCGCGGCCGGATTCGAGTACGAGGTCGATGATGCGCACGTCCTGTTCGCTGAGCACCTCGCTCACGTCGAGGACGACGATCGCCACCTCCGCCTTCTCGAGGGCGGCGCTCGTGCGCAGCGACGCGTAGAAGTCCGCCCCCTGAGCCAGGTGCATCCGTCGACGGATGCCGGCGGTGTCGACGAAACGCCACACCTTGCCGGCGATCTCGACCTGCTCGTCGACCGGGTCGCGTGTGGTGCCGGCGAGCTCGTTGACGACCACGCGCTCAGACCCCACCGCCTTGTTCAGCAGGCTCGATTTGCCGACGTTGGGGCGCCCGAGGATCGCAACGCGGCGCGGTCCGCCGACCTCCTGCTTCGCGACGGCGGAGACCGACGGCAGGACCGTGAGGATGTGGTCGAGCAGGTCCGCGACCCCACGCCCGTGCAGAGCCGAGACGGGCCACGGTTCGCCGAGCCCGAGGCTCCACAGCGCGGCCGCATCCGGTTCCTGGCGAGCGTCGTCCACCTTGTTGGCGACCAGGATGACGGGTTTCTTCGTCGCCCGGAGCATCCGTACCACGTGTTCGTCGGTCGACGTCGCCCCGACATTCGAGTCGACGACGAAGAGCACCGCATCGGCGAGGTCCACCGCGACCTCGGCCTGGGCCGCGACGGAGGCGTTGATGCCGCGTGCGTCAGGCTCCCAGCCGCCCGTGTCGACGAGCGAGAAACGACGGTCGGCCCACTCCGCCTTGTAGGTGACACGGTCCCGGGTGACACCGGGGGTGTCCTGGACGACGGCCTCCCGACGACCGAGGATCCGATTCACGAGAGCCGACTTGCCCACGTTCGGGCGACCGACGATAGCAAGCACCGGGAGTGCGGGGAGATAGGTGATCGCATCGGGGTCGTCGGACACCGAGTCGAGGAGGCCGAGGTCTTCGTCGTCCAAGTCGTAGTCGGCCAGGCCCGCACGGAGAGTGTTCGCTCGCTGGAGCGCCTCCGCCTCGTCGAGCTCTGCGAGGCGCTGCACGACCTGCGGATCCGTCTCGGGGTACTCGTCGGGCTGGGGACGCGTGTCGCCGTCGGTCTGCTGGCGGGAGTCGTGGTCGGCCATGGGGGATCCTTGCTTGTGAGGTGGTGTCGGCGTGCTGCTCGCGGCGACCCCTACTCCGCCGGTGGGGGCGAGGTCCGCGCGAGGCGGACCAGATCGACGACCGCTTGCACGGTCTGATCGAAATCGAGCCGCGTCGAGTCGAGGGTGGTGACGCCCTCGGCCGCTGTCATGAAGTCGACCACTCTGGAGTCCTGGCGGTCGCGGGCGGCGAGCTGCTGCGCCGTGATCTCCGGCGACTGATCGACCAGTTCGGCCGAACGCCTGGCCATTCTAGCTTCCTCGGTGGCAGTGAGTAGGATCCGCACGTCTCCGTCCGGCGCGACGACGGTCGTGATGTCCCGCCCCTCGGTGATGATGCCCGTTCGATCCGTGCCACGGATGACGTCGCGGAACAGCTGCACGAGGTGCGCGCGCACCTCAGGCACGCGCGCGATGTGGCTGACGACCGCCGTGACCCGCGGCTCGCGGATCGCCTCGGTCACCTCGGTCTTCCCGACCGTGACGCGATACCGGTCGGGGTCGGTGCCCATGTCGTAGTCGAATCCGTCCAGCGCAGCGACGACGGCGGCCGCATCCGTCGTGTCGACGCCCCGGTCGAGTGCACTCCATGCGAGGGCGCGATAGGCGGCGCCGGTGTCTTGATAGGCGAAACCGAGCGTACGGGCGGCGGCGCGGCTCACGCTCGACTTGCCGCTGCCGGCCGGTCCGTCGATCGCGACGACGACGGTCACTCGCTACCACCCGCGATGCGCCAGCCGCGCGATTCGAGCTCGTCGACGAGGCGCTGCTCGGCCTCGGGGAGGATCGAGATCTCGGCGAGTCCGATTTGCGCGCCGGGCGAGTGCTCGAGCCTGAGATCCTCCATGTTCACACCTGCTTCCCCGATCTCGGTGAGCAGGCGAGCGAGCTCCCCCGGCCGGTCGTCGAGCAGGACCACGAGCTGACTGAACCGCCGGTCGGTGCCGTGCTTGCCCGGGATCGCGGTCACACCGGCGTTGCCCGCGGCGATGGTCTCGGCGATGACCCGGCGCGCACCCGGTGCACCCGGGTCGGCGAGCGCGGCGATCACCTGGTCGAGGTCGTCGCGGAATGCGGCGAGGATGCCGCCGATGGCAGACGCGTTGGCACCGAGGATCTGTACCCAGAGTCCGGGGTCGCTCGCTGCGATCCTCGTGGTGTCGCGCAGTCCCTGCCCGGCGAGGGACAGCGACGACGGCGTGGCTGCGAGGAGGCGCTTGGCGAGCAGGGTCGCGATGAGCTGCGGCGAATGCGAGACGATGGCGACCGCGTCGTCGTGCTCGGCCGGCGTCATCTCTACGGGTATCGCGCCGAGGTCCATGATGAGGTCCTCGATCGGCGCCCCGGTCCGGTAGGAGATGCCGTCATGTCCGGCGACGACCCATGGGCGGCCGAGGAACAGGTCCGCGCGACCCGAGACGGCGCCACCGCGCTCCCGCCCGGCGAGGGGATGCGAGCCGATGTATCTGGACACGTCCGCTCCGAGCGCGAGGAGCTCTCGCAGCGGAGCCGCCTTGACACTTGCGACATCCGTCACGATCGAGTCGGGGAAGGCGGCGAGCTCGGCCGCGACCACCGAGGCGGTGACGTCCGGCGGCACCGCGACGACCACCAGCTGCGGCTCATCATTCGGTGCAGCAGCCCGACCGGCGCCATAGTCGAGAGCCAGGGCGAGCGCGTTCGGTGAGGCGTCGTGGAGGATGACGTCGATGCCGCGGCCGACCAGTCCGAGGCCGATGCTGGTGCCGAGGAGGCCGGTGCCGACGATGCGCACCGGACCGGCCAGGCGGGTATCGGGAAGCTGCCGAGTATCGGGTAGCCCTGGGTCGCCTGCGGTGATGCCACCTGTCTTACTCATCCGCCACCGCCTCCCGCGAGATGGTGAGCAGCTGTCCGAGCTCCGCCTTGGTCAGATCGCGGATCTCGCCGACCCCGAGGGTCCCGAGATGCAACGGACCGAACTGGCGGCGCACCAGGTCGACCACCGGGTGGCCGACCTCCTCAAGCATTCGCCGCACGATGCGGTTGCGGCCGGAATGGAGCGTGACCTCGAGCATGGTCTCCGAGTCGCGGCCGTCGATGATGCGGGCCCGGTCCGCGGCGATCGGTCCGTCCTCGAGGTCGACCCCGGCAGTGAGCCGGGCCACCGTCGCCTGCGTCACCCGGCCGTTCACCCTGGCGATGTAGGTCTTCATGACGCCGAACGACGGATGCGCTAGCACGTGAGCCAGCTCGCCATCGTTGGTGAGGATGAGGAGGCCGGACGTCTGGGCGTCGAGCCGACCGACGTTGAACAACCGCTCCTCGAACCGGGAGACGTAGCCCGAGAGGTCGGGTCGACCCCGCTCATCCCGCAGCGACGACACGATCCCGACCGGTTTGTTGAGCATGAGGTAGCGGCGGGAGGTGTCCAGTTGGATCGCGACGCCGTCGACGGAGACCCGGTCGGTGTCGAGCACGCGACGTCCGAGCTCCGACACGACCTCGCCGTTCACCTCGACACGACCGGCGGCGATCAAGTCCTCGGAGACGCGGCGAGAGGCGACCCCGGCTGCCGCCATGAGCTTCTGCAGACGCACCCCGTCCTGGGCGGCATCAGCGGCCATCGTCGTCGAGCCCGTCCGACAGGAGCGGTGAGATGTGAGGCAGCTCGTCGATCGAGTTGATACCGAGCTGCGTCAGCAGCTGATCGGTCGTCGAGTAGTGGATGGCGCCGGTGTCGGCGTCGGTGAACGCCTCGGTGATCAGGCCTCGGCCGAGCAGGGTGCGCACGACAGAGTCGACGTTCACGGCGCGAATGGACGCGATCGACCCACGGCTGATCGGTTGCTTGTAGGCGATCACCGCGAGGGTCTCGAGCGCAGCCTGTGACAGCTTCGACGTCGTCTGGGCCGACACGAAGTCCCGTACCAGCGGATCGAATTCGCTGCGAACGTAGAAACGCCATCCGCCGCCGACCTCGCGCAGCTCGAAGCCGCGTCGGGGGCCGCCATCGGCACCGTCGAGGTCTGCGACGAGCCGGTCGATCGCGGCCACGGTCGCGGCGACGGGTGCGTCGAGCGCGGTCGCAAGGTGTACGACGGACTGGGGTTCGTCGGCGACCATGAGCACCGCCTCGAGAGCCCGCTCGAGCGGCGCATCCACCGCGGTAGCGTCATCAGTTGCCATAGTCGGCTCCCAGGTCGGAGAGGCTGTCGTCGGTCCACCGCTCCGCCGTCCACCGCACGGTGAGTTCACCGAGAGGCTCGATTTGCTCGAAGGCCACCGCAGCCCCGCGGTAGAGCTCGAGCACGGCGAGGAACCGGGCGACGACCACGCCCCGGCGCTCCGCGCCGAGGATCAGCTCGCGGAAGGTCAGTGGCCCGCCTCGTCGCAGCATCGCCACGACGTGGGCGGCCTGCTCGCGGATACTGACCAGCGGCGCGTGGAGGTGCTCGACGCCGACCGACGGGATCTGCTTCGGCGTGAACGCGAGCATCGCGAGCGCGGCGAAGTCGTCTGGGCTCAGTGTCCACACCAGTTCCGGAGCGGTGCGACGGTATTTGTCCTCGAGTGGCACGGATCGGAATCGCCGGCCCTCTTCGGCATCCATCCGGGTCGAGAACCAGGTCGACACCTCCTTGAACGCCCGGTACTGCAACAGGCGTGCGAACAGGAGGTCCCGCGCTTCGAGCAGTGCGACATCCTCGGCGTCGACCAGCTCGCCCTGAGGCAATAGTCCGGCGACCTTGAGGTCGAGCAGTGTCGCGGCGACGACGAGGAACTCGGTCGCCTCGTCGAGCTGCTCGGTTGGGAGCGCGCGCAGATAGGAGATGAACAGGTCGGTGATCCGGCTGAGCGGGATCTCGGTGATATCGAGCTCGTGCTTGCCGATGAGCGACAGCAGCAGGTCGAACGGCCCGTCGAAGTTCGCCAGCGACACGGAGAAACCCGCACGCGAGTCGGATGCTGCGCTCCCGAGATCCGAGTGCTGCTCGGCCACACCTTCCGCGAGCACGATCCCGCCGCTACGCGACGGCACCGCGGGCGATCAGCTCACGCGCGAATTGCAGGTACGCCTTCGCCGCAGGGTGCTCGGGCGCGAAGTCCACGATCGGTGTGGCGGCGACGCTCGCGTCGGGGAACTTCACGGTGCGGGTGATGACCGTGTCGAAGACCTGGTCCCCGAACCGCTCGACGGCTCGCTCGAGCACTTCGCGGGAGTGCAGCGTTCGCGCGTCGTACATGGTCGGCAGGATTCCGTCGAGGCGCAGAGCGGGGTTGAGCCGGTCCTTGACCTTCTCGATGGTCTCGACCAGCAGCGCGACACCACGGAGGGCGAAGAACTCGCACTCCAGCGGGATGAGCACGCCGTGGGCGGCCGTGAGCGCGTTCACGGTGAGGATCCCGAGCGAGGGCTGGCAGTCGATGAGGATGACGTCGTACTCGTCGACGACCTGGCGGAGCACTCGCGCGAGGATCTGCTCTCGAGCGACCTCGTTGACCAGGTGCACCTCGGCCGCGGAGAGGTCGATATTGGCGGGGATGACGTCGAGCCCGGCCACCGAACTCGGCTGGATCACGTCGTGCGCGTCTTTCACCGATCCGAGGAGAAGGTCGTAGATGTTCGGCACGTCGTGGGTGTTGATTCCCAGACCTGCCGACAGGGCACCCTGGGGGTCGAAGTCGATCGCGAGCACGCGTCGGCCGTAGGTGGCGAGGGACGCACCGAGGTTGATCGTCGTGGTGGTCTTACCCACGCCGCCCTTCTGATTGCAGAGCGAGATGATGCGGGCCGGTCCGTGCTCCTTCAACCGGGGCGGATCGGGGAACTCGCGGCGGGGTCGTCCGGTGGGGCCGAGATCCGGCTTCTCCAACCCGTCGAGTACGGCGGCGGAATCAGGTTTCCTCGATGTCATCCCGACAGTCCTCACTACTCGTCCCGGCGGTGCCGAGTCTAACGCCGGGCACCGTCCCGGCCCCGGCAGGACACACGAGCGGCGCCGGCGCGATCGGGTGAGCACGATCAGCGAGCTCGCGGGTGTGCCGTGGTGTACATGTCGCGGAGGGTGTCGGCTGTCACCTGCGTGTACAACTGCGTGGTCGCCACCGAGGAGTGACCGAGGAGCTCCTGCACGACCCGTACATCGGCGCCCCCCGCGAGCAGGTGGGTCGCGAACGAGTGCCGGAAGGTGTGCGGCGATATCGCCACGTCGACCTCCGCCTTGGCCGCCCGCGCGCGGATGATCAGCCAGGCGTTCTGCCGGGAGACACGGTCGCCGCGAGCGCCCAGGAACAGGGCGGGCGTCGCCGCACCCCGGGTGGAGAGCACCGGGCGCGCCCGCACGAGATAGGCGTCGATCGCGATGCGCGCGTAGCTGCCGAGCGGAACGATGCGCTGCTTGTTGCCCTTGCCGGTCAGGCGCACGATGTCGCCGTCGATCACGTCGTCGACGTCGAGCCCGACCGCCTCCGAGATACGCGCGCCGGTCGCGTACAGGGTCTCCAGCAGGGCACGATCCCGCAGCGCCAGGATGTCGTCGCCCGCCGCCGCCTCGATGATCGCCGTCACCTGCTCGACAGTGATCGCCTTGGGCAACCGGGTCGCGAGCTTCGGCGGACTCGTGTCAGCCGCGACATCCGTCTGCACCAGCTGCTCATCGAGCAGGAAGCGGTGGAAGCCGCGTACCGAGGAGAGCATGCGGGCCACCGTCGACGCGGTCGCTCCCCCGTCTACCCGCTGCCGGATCGACCGGACGAAGGCGGTCACATCGTGCGAGGTGATCGCGGGCGGCGTCGTCACGGCCCGCTCATCGAGAACGGCGAGGTACGAGGTGAGATCCCGCCGGTACGCGGCCACGGTGTTGGCCGCGAGGCCACGCTCGATGGAGACGTGCCGCAGGTACCGGTCGAGCGCTCGGGCGAGAGGGGTCGCGGGGCCGGCTCCGCGCCCGCCGACCGCTACGTCGGGCGGGATCGGGGGTGCCACGGCCAGTCGGAGTCCGGATCGCCGAGGGTCGACCAGCCGCGGGCGCGCGCGGCGTGTGCGGCGAGGGCGGCGATGGAGAGGATCGAGTTCGTCACCCGCCGCTCGAGCACCGCCGTGACGACATCGTCGAGCGGCACCCACCGGGTCTCGAGTTCCGCCTCCTCCGCCACTCGGTCGAAGGCCGAGGTCGCGGTCACGCCTCGGGCGAGGTAGACCCGGATGGACTCGTTGCTGCCGCCCGGCGACGTGAAGAACTCGGCGAGCAGACGCCAGTCGGCGGCCGCGACATCGGCCTCCTCCGCGAGCTCACGTCTGGCGCCGTCGAGGGGGCGCTCGCCGTCCATGTCGAGCAGGCCGGCAGGCAGCTCCCAGTCGCGTGCGGCGATCGGATGACGGTACTGCCGGATCAGCAGCGCGTTGTCGTCGTCGTCGAGCGCGAGGATGGCGACGGCACCCGGGTGGTCGAGGTACTCCCGGGTGAGGTCGGAATCACCGTGGCGGAACACGTCGCGGCGCACGTCCCAGATCTTGCCCTCGAACACCACATCGCTCGAGGAGACGTCATGCGCCGCCGGCTCGTCGCGTAGCGGTCCGATCTCAAGCATCGGTGGTCTCACACATCGGCGGTCTCGGGCACCTCGAAGAGCCGGCTCGAACTCTGCCGGTCGAGGGCTGCGCCGATCAGCCCCGCGAACAGCGGGTGAGCGCGGTTGGGTCGGGAACGCAGCTCGGGGTGCGCCTGCGTGCCGACGTAGTAGGGGTGCACCTCTCGGGGCAGCTCGACGAATTCGACGAGCTGGCGGTCGGGCGAGATGCCCGAGAACACCAGTCCAGACTCGGCGAGCTGATCGCGGTACGCATTGTTGACCTCGTAGCGGTGGCGGTGCCGCTCCGAGATCCGCGTAGCGCGGTACGCGTCGGCGACGAGGGAGCCGGGAACGAGGTCGGCCGGGTACAGACCGAGGCGCATGGTACCGCCGAGGTCGCCGCCGGCGATGATGTCGACCTGCTCGGCCATGGTCGCGATCACCGGATGAGTGGTGCCGGGATCGAATTCGGTGGATGAGGCATCCGTCAGATTCACGACATCGCGTGCGTACTCGATGACCATGCACTGCAGCCCCAGGCACAGGCCGAGCACGGGGATGCCGTTCTCGCGGGCGAAGCGCAGCGCCGCGACCTTCCCCTCGATGCCGCGGATGCCGAAGCCGCCCGGTACGCACATCCCGTCGAGGTGAGCGAGCTGCCGATGCGCCCCCTCAGGGCTCTCGCAGTCGTCGGAGGCAACCCAGGTCAGATTCACCTTCGTATTGTGGGCGAATCCGCCGGCCTTGAGCGCCTCGGTGACCGAGAGGTAGGCGTCGGGGAGGTCGACGTACTTGCCGACAAGTCCGATCGTGACCTCGTGCTTCGGGTCTTCGACGGTGGCCAGCAGCTCGCTCCAGCCCGACCAGTCCACCTCGCCGGTGCGGAGGCCGAAGTGGTCGATGATGTAGGAGTCGAGTCCCTGCTCGTGCAGCATGGTCGGGATCAGGTAGATGCTCGGCACATCGACCGCGTTGACGACCGCGGCCTCATCCACGTCGCACATGAGCGCGATCTTGCGCTTGTTCGCATCGGACACCGGCCGGTCCGATCGCAGCACGAGGGCGTCGGGCTGGATGCCGATGGATCTCAGCGCCGCCACCGAGTGCTGCGTCGGCTTGGTCTTCTGCTCCCCTGAGGCACCGAGGTACGGCAGCAGCGACACGTGCACGAAGAAGACGTTGTTACGTCCGAGCTCGTGGCGCACCTGGCGGGCGGCCTCGATGAACGGCTGAGATTCGATGTCGCCGACGGTGCCTCCGATCTCGGTGATGATGACATCCGGGCGTCGCCCGTCGGGTCCGGACGCCTCGGTCGCCTGCAGCCTCATCCGTCGCTTGATCTCGTCGGTGATGTGCGGGATCACCTGCACCGTGTCGCCGAGGTACTCGCCCTTGCGTTCTTTCTCGATGACGCGGGAGTAGATCTGACCGGTGGTGACGTTGGCGGCCTGGTCGAGGCTGATGTCGAGGAAGCGTTCGTAATGGCCGATGTCGAGATCGGTCTCCGCGCCGTCGTCGGTGACGAACACCTCGCCGTGCTGGAACGGGTTCATCGTCCCCGGATCGACGTTGAGATACGGGTCGAGCTTCTGCATGACCACGCGCACTCCGCGGGCCGTGAGGAGGTTGCCGAGACTGGCTGCCGTGAGGCCCTTGCCGAGCGACGAGACGACACCACCTGTCACGAAGATGTGTTTGGTGATGTCCGCATCGCGTATATCCAGCACGGGTTTCAAACCTATCAGCACAACGAGACGAATCGGCGAGGACGAGCCACTGGGGAGCCTGTGGGCTGGAACGTCAGCCCACGAGCTCGCGTGCCGTCGTCATCAGCTCGCGGGCGTGCTCGAGCCCCGTGTCGCTGTCGGGCAGGCCGGAGAGCAGTCTGGCCATCTC
>CAXTLO010000034.1:0-16566 GCA_964244965.1 uncultured Marisediminicola sp. | reverse complement strand
CCAGTCGGACGAGAGTGAGGCAGTTCGGGATGGTGAAGATCCGCGAGCTGACCTCGCGCGCGTCATCCGTCTTCACCCGCCGAAGTCTAGCGACGGCGCTACGTGGGGCGGCGCGGCGAGCAGGTGGCGGATACGGCGACTCGCTTCCGCGGCGGCATCGCGATGTCCTTGCGCCGCTACCGTGGATGCATGTCCTGCGTGCACTTCACCACTCCCGGCCAACGGCAGCAGTTGCGCGAGCAGTCGGCGGTGATGCTGACCTCGGATGAGGCGGCGCGCACGCATCCGGTGCCCGTCATGACCGCGAGCAAGCTGCACCGTCTTCGCGTCCTCGCCGTAAGCGCCGATCCGAAGATCCGCGAGACGGTCGCATCGAGCAGGCACGCGGCGCCAGACCTCCTCGACGCGCTCGCAGGCGACGTCGACCCTGGAGTGCGTGGATGCGTAGCCCGGAACGAGCTGACCTCGGTCGACCTTCTCAGCGCACTCGCCGCGGATCCCGACGAACGCGTGCGCGGCTGGGTCGCGGTCAACCCGCGCACGCGCTCGGACGTGCTCGAGCAGCTCGCGACCGACTCCAGCGACACCGTCAGGGCACTGGTGGACTGGGCGAGGTCCGTCGCGGATGACGCAACACGGATTGCTGTCCCGATCGGATGACATGCCCCGTTTTTGGGGCGTGTACGGACCATTCCTTGCAATACAATCACTGGATACGACGATGCATCGGAGAGTACCCACCTCCGGCCCGGCACAGTCGTTGCTCCCCCCGCATAACCACTCTCAGTACCCCTTGACCCGCATCCGGGTCGCCCGCTCCGCGTAACCACGCCACTCACCCGGCCGCGTCCCGCTCACGGATCCGTGACGACCCCTGCAGTATCAAGGTCCACCTGTTACCCGAATTGCAGGCCAGACCGAATGTACGAATCGCCGATAGCGCGCCCCCACGCGCTCGGATCGCCAGATCAGGATCATCCGCACAATGCGGTCAGCTTCAGCGTGTCCGGAGCCGCCCTATGACCGAGGTCAGGCGGGAGACGACCCGCCCCCACAGTTGGAGCTCGAGCAGGCGCCCGAAGCTCACCATCGTCGAGACGCCCCAACCCGCTCTACCGCGCATCGCGCCTGCCCCCGGCATCGCGCCCGCGTCGGTCTCCGCTCCCCTGTGGGCGAGACGGTACCGGGCCAGGCTCGCATCGACCGACATGCTGATCATCGCCGCGTCCGTGTTGTTCGCGTTCATTGCCCGCTTCTGGTTCGGCGGTGAGCTCGGCGAGATCTCCGTCGCCTACTGGGTCGTCGCCGTCGTAGTCATCGCCACCTGGGTCGTCACCCTCGGCGCTTATCACACCAGAGACGCCCGTATCGTCGGAACCGGAGTGACGGAGTACCGACGCGTTCTCAACGCGAGCGTGCTCGCCTTCGGCCTCCTTGCCATCGCATTCCTGATCCTCAACATCTACGTCGGCCGCGGCTTCTTCATCCTCGCCTTCCCGATCGGCGTAGTCAGTCTGCTCGCCAGCCGCTGGCTCTGGCGTAAGTGGCTCATCGCCCGTCGCCGAGATGGCGAGTACGCCTCGCGCACCCTGGTGGTCGGAGAAAGATACGACGTCGAATACGTCATTCGGCAGATTCAGAAGAACCGGTCGTCTGCGTACGACGTGATCGGCGCATCGACTCATGATCACCAGACGGCCGGCGTGATCGTCGGTGGGGACCGAGTGCCTGTTGTATCGGGGCTGGACACGGTCGCCCAGGCAGCAGCTCACCTCGATGTCGACACGGTCATCGTCGCCGGGCAGCCCTCTGGCGAATCACACTTCATCCGCGACCTCGGCTGGGACCTCGAAGGCACCGCGGCCGAGTTGGTCGTCGCCTCGCGGCTGACGAACGTCGCCGGACCCCGCATCCACTTCCGCCCGGTCGAGGGCCTCCCCCTCATGCACGTTGAGCTGCCGCAGTACGAAGGCGGCAAGCACGTGCTCAAGCGCGGTCTGGACGTCGCCCTGTCTGCCGGCGCGATCTTGTTCCTTCTCCCGTTGATGGTGGTCATCGGCATCCTGGTCCGCGCGGACAGCCCGGGTCCGGTGCTGTTCCGTCAGGAGCGGATCGGACGAGGTGGCAAGCCGTTCTACATGTTGAAGTTCCGCTCCATGGTGCAGACAGCCGAAGATGACCTGGCAGGCCTACTCGACAAGAACGAGGGCGCCGGAGTCTTGTTCAAGATGAAGAACGACCCGCGGGTCACCCCGATCGGCCGCTTCCTGCGCAAGTACTCGCTCGACGAACTCCCCCAGCTCTGGAACATCCTGATCGGCGAGATGAGCATCGTCGGCCCGCGTCCTCCTCTTCAGAGCGAAGTCGCCAGCTACGAGGACCGCGTTCACCGTCGGCTCTACATCAAGCCAGGGCTCACCGGCATGTGGCAGGTGAACGGACGCTCGAACCTGGACTGGGACGAGAGCGTGCGACTCGACCTGTACTACGTCGAGAACTGGTCCCTCGCCGGCGACATCGTGATCATGTGGCGCACGCTCAAGGTGCTGCGTAACGCGTCGGGGGCGTACTGATGAACCGTGAAGACTCCTCGGTCCGTCCGGCGCGGCCAGGGCGCGTCGGCTACGCGGCCGGTGCGTTCGATCTGTTCCACGTCGGACACCTGAACATCCTCAAGCACGCGAAGAGTCGCTGCGACTACCTCATCGCCGGCGTCGTGTCAGACGAGATGCTCGCAGTCACCAAGGGTGTCACCCCTGTCGTGCCCCTCGCCGAGAGGCTCGAGATCGTCCGACACATCGCCTTCGTGGATGAAGCGCGTGCAGAAGTTGTCCCAGACAAGCTCGACACCTGGCGCGACGTCGGTTTCGACGTCTTCTTCAAGGGCGACGACTGGCGCGGCACGGATAAGGGGCGCCGCCTCGAGGCGCAGTTCGCCGCCGTGGGCGTGGAGGTCGTGTACTTCCCGTACACGGTGAGTACATCGAGTAGCCAACTCCGCCGCGCCCTCGCGGCCCTGGAGCCGCGGTCGAGCACACAACTGAGCAACAGTGCGCGAGACCGGGCGACGACATGACGCCGGTTCTGGGGCAGGCAACCGACGGGCAATCGCTCAAGAAACGTCCGAAGACACTAATTGGGATCGTGATCGTCGTTGCGATCATCGCCGCTATCGCCGGGATTTGGGGAGTCGTCCGATCGCCCGCATCGTCTCCCTCCGCGTCAACCGACACACCGAAGGCCGATGGAACTCCCGCGGCGGCTGCGCCGCTCGTGACTCCTCCGCCAACCGACGGCACGGTTGGCGACGAGAGTGCGGCGGTGGAGTCGACCGAGACCACGGTCGCAACGCTGATCGAGGCCGGTAACGAGGTTGCTCGGCGGGCAGATGGCGAAGTCGTCGGACTCGACGAGATCGCAGCGGGGTTCGTGTGGGGCGAGCTCCAGGCCCTGTCCACCGAGAGGCAACAACTCGGCTACACGCAGATCGGCTCGGCGTCGATCACGAACACGTCGGTCCGCTCTGTGGATCTCTCGGGTACTCCTCCGACAGTGATGCTCGACGTGTGTATCGACTCGTCCGGGATCGACGTCATCGACGCGCAAGGTGCGTCGATGAAGGACTCCCTCTACCTTCCTGACACACCGGTCATGCATGTGTACGGAGCCCAGTTCCTGGACGGGCGCTGGAAGATCGCCACGCACGATATTCCTGAAGGCGCCTCATGCGCATGAACACGAGAAAGAACATGACGATGCACCAGCAGACCATAGGCCGGTCATCCTTGAAGAGGACGGTCCTGGCGTCGCTCGCCGCCGTAGCCCTAGCTCTCCCTCTGATGGCTACGGCTTCGGCTCCGGCGCCTGCCGTCGCAGCGGAAGCCCTGCCGAGCGGCACTACCGCTCGGACGGCAGCTGGTTCATGCTGGGAAGCTAAGCAGAATTACCCCACATCTGCTGACGGGGTTTACTGGCTTGTGACGCCCGCCCTAGGGGCGCCTCAGCAGTTCTACTGCGACATGACGACCGACGGCGGCGGTTGGGTGATGATCGCGCGGGGGCGGGAGGGATGGAAAGGCCAATACAACGGTCTGCGCACGCCTGCCATCCTGCGGGATACCGTCGACGGCCCAGGTGCGTTCCTTACTGCTCAACTGCCTGGGAAGACAGTCGATGGTCTCCTCAACAACGGTCGCGTCGACGCTCTTCCCGACGGCGTGCGGTTGAGGCGCGCAACCACTACCGATGGGTCGCAACGCCAAGAGGTGCGGTTCGCCATGCCGAAGCGGGACCGGTGGGTGTGGACATTTCGCGCCGAACATCCGGTCGGTTCATACAGCTTCGACGGCGACGCGGGCAGCGGCGGACAGACGAATAATTTCGGCAAAGACTCCGCCCTACGACGAGTTGACGCCGCCATCCCAGCAAATCAGGGATACGTCAGCGGCTTCGCGTTCGGCTCACAGGTTCCCGGTAATACCAACGCCTCGTCGTACCTCTGGTCGAAGACCGATGGGCTCGGTGGCGCTCGGCCGTTCACGCAGATGTTCCTCCGACCTAAGTTGACTATCGCTAGCTTGCCCTTCGCGCAGATCCCAGACACGGGGGCTCCCGCTCAAACACTTCGGTCGCTTCCTGAGAGCGACGCCATACGCACCACGTGGGGTGTCGCCGGTCTAGGAAACGGAGTCAATGGAGAGTTGAACGTCGAGGTCTCCGCGTTCGCACAAATCGGCCAGCGAGTGTACGTAGGAGGAAACTTCAAGACCGTCCAGAGAACGGCGACCTCGACCGGAGTCGATCAGATCGCTCAGCCTTTCCTCGCAGCCTTCGATGTCAACTCCGGCGCCTTCATCCCCGGATTCGCGCCTCGCCTCGATAATCAGGTGAAAGCGCTCAGGGCCCTTCCCGACGGCCGGCTGGCCGTCGGTGGCCAATTCGCGAATGTGAACGGCGAATCGCGCCGCGCCTTAGTCATCCTCGATGCCTCGACCGGGGCAACATCGAACGGTTGGCAGGTGGGTGTCGAAAACCGCACCTCTGGTGGAGTACCGCAGGTTCGCGGGTTCTCGAGCGGAGCCGGACACCTGTACGTTGCCGGGTCGTTCACCCATCTGGTGCCACCGGTCGGGCCGACTGCGAGCGCGTGGAATGGAGCTCGAATCGCGCTTGCAGATGGAAAGCCCGACACGAACTGGAATCCGGTCTTCAACGGTACGAGCGTCGGTGTGGACCTGTCGGACGACGGGACCAGGGTCTACTTCTCGGGGTACTTCCGCAATAGCAACCAGGTCAAGACCGTCAGCGCCGCTGCCCTGCAGACGACCGCGGGTGCGGCGCCGGTTCAACCGCTGTGGCAGCCGGAGTTCAGCAAAAGCGGCGTCGACGCGTCCGGCAACGTCACCGGGAACGTCTGGCAACTCGGGGTCGCCGAAGGCGGCGGGAAGGTTTGGCTCGGCGGGTCGGAGCACAGCCTCTTCTCCTACGATCGCGCCACCTTCGCACGTACCAGTGGCAACATCACGAAGAATGGTGGCGACTTCCAGACGGTCGAATCGGCCGGTGACATCGTCTTTGCAGGATGCCACTGCGGTGACTTCACCTATTCCAACGCCTTCAAGTGGGATGGCGTCGGCACAGGGTGGACGCAAGCGGACAACATCAATCTCTTCGGCGCATGGGACGCGCAGTCCGGCGCTTACCTGCAGGAGTTCAGCCCGATCATGCAGGCCAGAAGCGGCTACGGTGCGTGGGCGTCGTTCGTGGACTCGACCGGCACATTATGGACCGGCGGAGACTACAAGTCGTCGACCCGCGCAAACGAGGTCAATCAATGGTCAGGGGGATTCGTACGATTTGCACCACGGGACTCTCAGAGCCCCTCGATCCCGACCCAGCTCACTGGTACACCTCTATCCCAAGACTCTGAAACCCTCTCTTGGGGCGCTTCGAGTGACAACAAGGGATCGGCTCAGTACGAGGTGATTCGGGATCGGCAGGTCATAGGTACTACTGCTTCGCTCCAATTCGAGGTCCCAAGGGAAGCGACTCCCGTGCGGTACTTCGTGAGGGCAGTGGACACAGCGGGCAATCGTTCAGCGAGCACGCCAGTGCATGTGGTGGCACCCCCTAGCGCGTCTCAGTTGAGCCTCGTCGACGCCGGGGCAGCCTGGAAGTGGCGATTCGATTCGGGTGCCCTCCCGGCGAATTGGGGGTCTCCATCGTTCGACGATTCCTCGTGGGCGACTGGCACAGCAGTGCTCGGTTTTGGCTCTACTGGGATCGCGACCAACATCGCCTCTGGAGCGCCCTCTCCCCGCCCGTTGAGCGCGCAGTTCCGACGCACGTTCTCGGTGAGCGACGCACGGACGGTGTCGAACGGTGAGATCACCGTGATCGCAGATGACGGAGTCGTGGTCTCGGTGAACGGCATCGAGGTCGGGCGCGCCAACCTCCCTGCTGGCCAGGTATCTCAGAACACCTATGCGAGTGCAGCTCCGCGGTCCATGACGGCCGGAGCAAATCGCTCCGTATTCGCGGTCCCGAGTTCTGTGCTGGTGGACGGACAGAACGTCGTCTCAGCCTCCGTTCATATGAACTACCGCAGTACTCCCGACGCGAGCTTCGACCTCCGATTCACCGCCGAGCGTGGGCAAGCGCCGGCGAATCCGCCGCCGACAGCTCCTACACTCTCGGGAAGTCCGACGGGTGCGGCGACTGCATCCTTAACGTGGCCCCATGACTCTGCATCTCGAATCGCCGAATACCGGCTGACCCGTGACGGCACGCCGATCGCCGCCGTCGCAGCACCAGGTGCGACGTTCGAGGATGCCGGACTCACCCCGTCGACGACTTATGCGTACGAGCTGATCGCAGTCGATGACGTCGGACAGAGGTCGCAACCCAGTCGTGTGTCGGTGACCACCAATGCTGCACCACAGGATCCGACCGCGCAGCTGATTGCATCAGGGTCGGAATGGAACTGGCGATTTTCCAGCGCACCCCTAGCCGCTGACTGGTATTCGAGTGCTTTCGACGACTCCAGCTGGTCCTCCGGCGCGAGCACATTGGGTGTGAATACCCCTGATGCCCGCACGGACATCGCGCTCGGAGCACCGTCTCCTCGGCCGCTGAGTGCGCAATTCCGATCATCCTTCGAGCTCTCCGATTCGTCGTTCTCTACGGCACGAATCACGGTCATCGCCAATGACGGAGTCGCCGTCTGGGTCAACGGAGTCGAAGTCGGGCGCGCGAACCTTCCCGCCGGTACGCTGAGCCAGAACTCCTACGCCACGGCGGCGCCCAGGTCGAGCACGGCGGGGGCGAACCCTGTCAGCTTCGACGTGCCGCCCTCGGTTCTGGTCTCGGGCACGAACGTCGTTGCGGCAACGACACATGCGAACTACCGAGCGACTGCCGATCTCAGCTTCGGACTGACGATGATCGGCTCCCGCTAAACAGGGGCGGTCGATGAGCGGCTCGCGACCGCTACCCATATGACAAGACTGGACACCACATGAGCACGAGGCGTTACCGGACCGGTGTCCGACAACTGGCCGCGGCGCAGAAGTCTGGCGCCGGTGTCCCCGCGTATCTCCGTTGGGTCAATCGTGGCTTGGGACGACGAGCCGCTGCTGTCGCGTGGGTTTGGGGTGTGACACCGAATGCTGTGACGCTCGTGAGTGCAGCGCTCTCGTTCGCCGGCGTCATGGTGCTCGCGATACTTCCCATGGATGTGTTCAGCTCGCTGGGCGCTAGCGCGTTGCTGCTCGCCGGGTATGCGCTCGACTCGGCCGATGGACAGCTTGCGCGACTCACCAAGTCGGGATCGGTTGCCGGAGAATGGCTGGATCATGTCGTCGATGCCGCCAGGCTTCCGATCGTGCACGTGGCAATCGGCACCATGTTCCTGCGAGCGGGTTCGCCGCCCCTCCTCGTCGGGGCAGCCTTAGCGTTCGCAGTACTTGCCTCCACTTGGTTCTTCGCTCAGATCCTCGCTGAAAAGTTGTCTCCGGGGGCAGCGAATGATCTCGGAAGCGAAGCCCCTCCGTGGGTCTCGTTCGCGAAACTGCCCTACGATGTCGGCACGCTTTACATCGTTGTCGCGCTTGCGTGGTGGCCACTGGGGTTCGGCGCAGCCTATATCGGTCTCCTCGTGATCACCGCGCTCGTCGCCTTCGTTTCACTTCGACGTAAGTACGTTGCTCTGCAGCAGTTTGAACGGGCGTCTTTGCCCGAGAGGCAACCGTGATCACACCTGAAGTCGATCGCTTCTCACCGGTCACACCTGACTTCGACGACCAGTCGACGAGGACACCGCCGGATGCGAAGCGGAACCTTCCCGCTTGGCCCGTCCTCGCACTGCTCTGGGGTATGCCCGCTTGGTGGGCTTTCGGGCTTCTTCCGTTCTGCACGATCATCATGGCGGTCCCCATGGTGGCGTTTCTGATTCAACGACGGCCCATCACTCTCACCCCAGGCGTCCTTCCGTGGCTCGCGTTCGTCGTCTGGATGATTCCCTGCGCGCTCATGCTCGATTCGGTCGGCCGCATGATCGGATACTCAGTCCGCCTCGGACAGTTCGCCTCGGTGGCTATCGCGCTGGTGTACCTCGTCAACGCGCGACGCACTCTGACGGTTGAGCGAGTGCTGGGGGGCCTCACATTCACTTGGCTCTTCGTGATCGTCGGAGGATATCTCGGCATGCTGTGGCCCGATGTCACACTCACCTTCACAATCGGCCGTCTCCTCCCGCAGTCGATCCTCGACAACTCCTATGTCAGCGATCTCGTCTTCCCACCGCTTGCCGAAGTCCAGACTCCTTACGGGGCTGAGGAGCCCTTCCTCCGCCCGTCGGCACCGTTCGCATACACGAACGGCTGGGGCGCCGCCATAGCCATCCTCACTCCGATTGCAATCGCTACCGCGATCACGCGCCGCACCGCACGGGCGATGGTCCTGGTGATGATCGCCATCGCTTTCGCCATCCCACCGGCCATCGCCTCAACGAATCGCGGTCTGTTCATCGGACTCATAGTGGCCGTCGTCTATGTGTTGATCCGGCTACTTCTGCGGGGAAAGTTTCTCCCGTTCTTGTGGGTGGCGTTGCTCGGGACCTTGCTCGCGACGGTGCTCGCACTGTCCGGGCTCCTGGAGGACATCGCCACTCGCCAGGAGACCTCCGACACCAGTGAGGGTCGCAGTCTCCTCTACATGGAGACATTCACGCGCTCCTTGTCGTCACCGGTGCTCGGCTACGGCGCCCCGCGCCCGTCGTTCACAAGCGAGATCGCGGTCGGCACCCAGGGCCACCTATGGAACATGCTCTTCTGTTTCGGATTCGTGGGCGTCGGCCTGTTCTTGCTCTTCATCGTCGGCGGACTGGTCAGGACCGCTGGTACTCCCAATGTGGCGACGATCTGGCTACACGCGGCCGTCGTCACGGGCCTCACTCTGAGCGCCTTCTACGGGCTCGACCGGCACCTTCTCGCGTTGTGTCTAGTTCTCGGCATCATGCTCCGAGAACGGTATGCGGACTCGTCGTCATTCTGGTCGAGGACGCCTCGTGCGTCGCAGTAGCAGACGGAAGCGTTCGGCATGAAAGGTGCAAGTCTGGCCCGCAGCGGCTCAATCAGCCTGATCGGATCAGTCTTCGCGGCACTCGCGGCCCTTGTTCTGACAATCCTCGTCGGGAATGGGTTCGGCACGTACGGCACGGGAGTGTTCTTCCAAGCAGTCGGTATCTTCACCATCGTGAGCCATATCCTCCGGCTCGGAACCAACAGCAGTATCGTGAGGGCCATCTCGGAGCAGCGAGCGTTCGACCGGTCCGGCGAACTCTGGCGAACCGTCGTCATCGGTATCGTCCCTGTCCTCGCGATCTCGGTTGTCGTCGCCCTACTGGCTACTCGCTTCGCCACCGAGTTGGCCGGATGGCTGACTTCAGCGTCAGAGCGAGACAACCTCGCGGACCTGATTGTCGCCATGGCTCCGTTTCTCTCAGTGGGTGCAGTACTCGCGGTGGTGAGCACGGTCAACCGGATGGTCAACGGTGTGACGACCTTCACCGTCATCCAAAGCGTCCTGATCCCGGCGAGCCGACTCGTTGCCGTCGGCGTCGCGGTCGTGCTCGTCTGGGACGCATCAGACGCCTTCCGCGCGTGGGTCGGCATACTGCCCGTCTGGCTGATCCTGTCGATCGTGGTCGTGGCCAGACCTCTCTACCGGGATTGGAAGTCTCGGCGACGAGCGCAGGAACCAGGGGGACAGGCGGCCAGGCGGTTCTGGGCGTTCAGCGGATCCCGCGCAGTCGGAGGTGCATTCGAGATCGGCCTCGAATGGTCAGACGTCTTGATCGTCGCTGCTTTCGCCTCCCCGGCCGAGGCCGGGGTCTACGCTGTCGCGACGAGAACAGTACGAGTCGGACAAATCGTCGATCGCGCGATGCGGGTTGCGGTGAGCCCCACGATCGCGCAACAGCTGGCTCGCGGGGAGCTCGGCGCTGCCCGTGCGCTGCACACGTCTGTGACTCGGGCGATGATCTTGGCAAGCTGGCCGTACTACCTCTTGCTTGCGACGATGGGGCCGGCCGTGCTGGTCCTGTTCGGGCCGGGATTCGCCGAAGGATCACTCGTACTCATCGTTCTCGCGTCGTCGATGCTGATCGCGTCAGCCGCTGGCATGCTGCAGAGCATTCTTCTCCAGGGTGGCCGGAGCTCGTGGCAGATGGTGAACAAGGGGATCGCACTCGCAGTGAGTATCGGCCTGAATGTACTGCTGGTTCCCTCTCTCGGTTTGGCTGGCGCCGCTCTCACGTGGGCGGTGGTAACACTTATCGACACGGCCATTGCAGGCTGGCAGGTGCACAGGCGAATGGGCGTCCGGCTCGAGCCGCGAAAGCTGCTGCTCGCAATGGCGATCCCCCTCGCCGTCTTCGGACTGGGCGGCATCGCGATCCGGGTCTGGTGGGGTCCATCGGTCCTCGCGCTCATCGCCGGAGCAGTGGCGCTGGCACTGATTTACTCCTTGATTCTCTGGGTGCTACGGAAGCGTCTGGGCATCGTCAGCCTGTGGACAGCACTACCGTTCATCGGCAGATTCGCGGGACGCGTATCGATGTCGCGGAGCGACCAGGCCGCGAAGCGACCGTCCCGCACGCCGTAGCCGAGTGCGTCGCGATGTGATGGCAGGTATGGTCGCGAGCAAATCGGAGACCCCCTGCACCCCTGGTGTCTCCAAGGCGGCGGAGAGCTGGGTCTGCAACTCCCCCGCGATGGCGTCGTCGAGCAGATCCCACAGGGTGTCCCGGCTCAACGCTCGATGGATTATCCCCAAGTTGGCTGCTTCCGCCGTGAAGAGAAGCTGATGGTCGTCGACCACTTCGTCGCCACCTGGAATCCGAGGCACGACGATCGGCATTCGACCCAGCTGCCGCGTGTCCATGACGCCGCCGGCCCCGCCCTGTAGAACGATGACGTCCGCCCGAGAACAGAGATCGAGTAGTTCGAGGTAGGGAAGAGTCGAATGATTCTCTGCTCCGAGGAGTGGCTGCCCAGGCCCATGTTGCAAGATCAGTCGTACCGACGGGTTGCGCTGCGCCCATGGCCGGATCCACTCCGTCAGCCGGTCGAAGGGGACGTGGTAAGTGCCTACGCTGACGACGACCGTCTTCACAGCACCATACCTACAACGTGTGAATCCGGGTACGTGTCGCGCATGGATTGCCACTGGACGAGGAACGCATCCGTGAACGGGTAGACCAGCCGCCCGCTCAGGGACGGCGTAGTGATCCGGTCCACCGGCTCGAGGAACACTGTGCGAGCGCCGTAGCGCCGTGCTTGAGCGAAGAAGGGAAGCGCGATCGCGGCGCCTGTGCTGAAGACGAGATCAGGTCGTGTGTCGCGAAGTACCCGTCGTGCCAGGACGAAGTTGCGAAGAAGATTCGGAAGATTGCGTACCGTCGGATGGTGCGCTTCGACGACGACTTCCCCGTGCAGACGCGACCGTGCATCCTCAGTGGGAGATGCCACCCATGAGCGGTCGTGTTGCCCCCACCAGCCGCGCAGCGCCAGAGCTTGCGTCAGATGGCCGCCGGCTGAGCAGACGATCAGGATGCGCACTGTCAGATGCCCTTGCCGAATCGTGCCGCAATCCTGGCCACCCGATCCGCCGCTATCAGGCGCAGCGCAACCGCGAGGGCGAGGTACGCCTTGACTTGGCGCGGATCATGGACCAGTGATCGGCGCACCCAGTTCCGAGCGATCTGGCGCTGGCCGCTTGCAGCTCGTCCGAATGCTATCTGGGACTCGATCCTTGCAACCGCGCGTCGCCTCGTCGAGAAGTCTGGATGCTTTGCGAGTAGATACTCCAACGCCTCGGCATAGACAGCCCACTGCCCGCTGAAAAGGGACTGGCCCTGCCAACTCACTGCAACAAGCGGTTGGTTCACAATCGCGACCGGCATGATCATGGTCACCCTCAGCAGGATGTCGTAATCCTCCCCGTAGCTACGTGGCAGCTCCTCATCGATCAGACCAAGCGGTCCGCGGAGAGCGGCAGCTCGAAATAGAAGGCTGCTCGAGTGCAGTGCCGCCATCCTGTTGTTCAAGAGATCGTCGTGCGTGACGGTGTCCCCCGGAAGCAACCGTTCATGTGTTCGCCCGTCTTGAACGACGAGCATGGCCGTACCGATCGCTAGCGAATCGGGTCGACGATCGAGTGTGGCGACCTGGGCGCGGAGCTTTTCGGGCAGCCAGTAGTCGTCGTCGTCGAGAAAGGCCACCCACTCATGAGTCGCCGCGAGGATGCCGGTGTTGCGGGCGCCTGCGAGCCCGCGTGAGCGGTCGTTCCGAAGGCCGCGGAGTGTGCGTCCCGCGGGAAGGACGACGACCGGAAGTTCGGGCTCGCACGCGTCGAAAACGACGATGACCTCGATGTCGCCTGCGTAATCCTGGTCGACGATGCTCTGGACTGCGCGCTGCATGAGCAGCGGGCGCTTGTGCGACGGCACGACCGCGGTGACAGCAGGAGTGGCCATGTCTTCTCCGAAGGCAGGGCTGAAGGGCCCTTGGGTGTGCAGACTCAGTAGCCTACCGAGTGCAGGACTAGCTCTAACCCGCCAACGCCTGCACCTCCTACGGACAAATATGATTCGGGGCGAGGGCAGTGACGGAGGAAGATTCGGATGATGTGGTGGGTCCGGCGTTCGCAAGTAGTGCTGAGCTTTCAAGGCGGCCTGGGGAACCAGCTTTTCGAATGGGCGTTTGCCACCGCACTAGAACGCGACGGTCATGATGTGCTGTTCGACGGAGTGCGCTGCCGCGGCGAACGACCCCTCGTCGTCGGCGAACTGGTTCCGACGGGCAAGTGGATCGCCACGCCGGTCGGGCTCGCTCTCGTGCTGGCACAGAAGGTCGGGCTGATCAGCGATACGTCGCGCTTGCGCTTGGTGCGTCAGAGAAAGTCCGGATACGACGAGTCCGTCCGGCGCAGACTCGATCGTCGCTCATACCTGCTCGGCTACTTCCAATCCCCCCGGTATTTCGACCAGACGGCTGATCACGTCCGCTCTCGGGTGCGAGCGCACCTTGAGGCGATGCTGACCGATCAGGGGAGAAAGACAGTGAGAGAGCTCGCGGCGGACCCCCGCAGCATCGCGATTCACGTCCGTCGAGGAGACTATGTCTCTGACACGTCAGCGGCGACGCGTCACGGTGCTCTCAGCAGCGACTATTACGGTCGCGCGCTCGAACGCGCCACGGAACTCGGTTTAACCCACCGAATCTGGTTCGGGGACGATCTCGACTGGATCCGCGCCAATCTCGCTCGATCCGAGGACACTGTCTGTCCGGACGGTTTGACGCTCCAGGACGGCGGTGAGATCGCGCTCATGGCAGCATGCTCCGCCCGGATCATCGCGAACAGCAGCTTCAGCTGGTGGGCAGGATGGCTCGGGTCGCCCAGTACTGAGGATCATCCGGTCATCGCGCCACGCGCGTGGTTCGCGGACGCGCATAGTGACGCGAGCGAGCTGGTGCCGCACGAATGGGTACGACTCTGACGGGTTACGCCGCGTCCGATGTCACCAGTCGTACCTTGCCGCCGACGTGCTCGATCCGGTCGACCCGTTCCGCACGAATGGGGACGGTCGGCCCCATCATCTTCTCGAGCTCGGTGACAACTTCGCGAGCTGCGCGTTCAGCGTCGTCGAGGACCGGTCCGCTCACAAAAAGGAGCGTGACCGAGTAGTCCGCCGCTTGGTGCACCTGAAACTGGTGAATCGACGTCGGCCACTTGTTGAACAGCCCGCCGAAACCGCCGGTGACCATCCGACCGTCGGGTGCACGCAGTACATCGACTATCCGTCCCTGAACCGACTGCATCAGAGGGAGCGTCCTTCCGCATCGACACGGGTCCGTCCGGAGGGATGACCTGTCGCCTATGCGGTAGCGGATCAGCGGGAAGACCGAGTTGAGCAGATCACTGATCACGATCTCACCTTCGACGCCGTCGGGCACCGCCTGATCGTCACTGTCGACGATCTCGACGCGTCTGATGTCAGCCATGACATGAAGGCCGACTCGCGCATTGCATTGCGCTGCAATCCACGGAATTTCCGCGCTCCGGTAACAGTCGAACACCGGTGCGCCGAGAGCGGTCTCGATGAAGGATCGCTGAGAAGTCGTGAGTACTGACGCAGTCACCGCTATTGCCGCGGGTGAGCGGAGGAGGATCCCCTCGTCCAGGACGAATTGCGCAAACTCATGGATCCCATCGACGTATCCGTTGAGCAGCTGCGGCTGCACAGCGCGCCACTGCCGCGCGAAGCGGACCATCGACGCCGTGTCCATTCCGCGCGCATTGAGGAGGATATGTCGCGTCGGCCACCACTGGAGTCGGTGGAAGAGCTCCTGACGGGCGGTTCGTGAGCGACGATAAATGTGGGCGACGTCTGCCGCGGGAGTGAGACCCCACCAACGGTAGGGACGCCACCACAGCGCCGCTGTCGGAGTGCGCCGATCGTGGAAGACCCGCAGCGGCTGCCCGGTGCTTCCGCCGGTGGATGACGCGAGGAGATTACGCGGACGCGCCACGTCCGACAAGAAGTCGTCCTTACCGTCGCGTAGATCTTGCTTGTTCAGGATCGGCAACCGCGAAAAGACCTCGGGCTGAGCGATATCCGCGCGAGTGAAGCCCGTCTCGCGATACATCCGCCGGTAGAAGGGGACGTGATCGAACGCATGCAGAGCAATAGCCGACGACCGTTGCCCTTGCAATTCGACGAGTACGGCGGCGGGCAACTGCTCACTACGTCGTAGCGAAGTATTCATTCGCAATTCTGGACGCTGGGCCACGTGAACCTTCGCGCGGAACACACTGTCCGCCAACCGTGGCGCCACTATGCCCCTCCCTCGCGCTGTATCGGCGCGCGTTCCAGCGCCGTCGGCTGCCGAAGCGATGCTATCGCAGGGCTAACGGGGCGTTCGAGATCAGCCCTCGTACGCCCACATTCGCACGTAGTCGACTTGGTAATCGAGGTTCTGAGTCCAGTCTTTGTGTCGTGGATCAGGGATGCCCCAGTACTTGTCAGATGCTCCGACGTGCAGGTTCAGACGGACGTGAAGTGGGGAACCGAAGTATTCCTCGTTCCACAGATTCGGGTGAGTGGCCGGAGTGGCGGTAGCAAGCTTGCGCCCGTCGAAGTAGATGGCCGCGGAAGTCGGGGTCAGCTCGAACGCATAGGTATGAAAGTCATCCCACACCGGCGTGGCGGCTCCGTAGTCTGCGTGAGTCCAGAAGTACTTCTCGCCCCCACCCGCTGTCTGCGTATGGATGGTCGTGGTTGCTGTGTCGATGCGTTGTCCCCCAGGGGCAGCGACGTCGTTGTAACCCCAGGCTTCCATTATGTCGATCTCACCCGACTGAGAGTTTCGCAACCAGAACGCTGCAAGGGCGCCGTAGGTGTTCGGGCCGGTGGGCACCTTCGCACGCATCTCCCACCGCCCGAATCTCTGCGAATAGGAGGTGTCCCCGGGGCGAAGGACCCGCTGATCCATGTACCCGGTCTTGTGCCAGAGCGCTGACGTGGATCCCTGCCCGGCTCCACGGACGGTAGCTGCGGCTTGCCAATCGGCCTTGAGGTGCGCCACACCATTGGCGTCGACCGTCACCTGTTCTCGTGACGGCACAGCAGCGTCGGGAAGAAGGCCGAGATCACTACGATCCCGAACGTTCCATTTGGAGCCGTCGATCGCCGGTTGTCCAGAAAGGGGATCACGGTGCGTGAATTCATCGCGCCAGGTCCGCGCTCCCCACCCCGGGACAACTCCCGACTCCTGGGCGGGCGGTTTGATCGGCGCGGGGGGAGACGGCACGAGCGGGGCCGGAGGCGGGGCTACCGGGATCGATGGTGCAGTAGGGCCGGGAGTTGGAGTTGGAGTAGCGCTCGGAGTTGGAGTCGGAGTCGGTGTCGGTGTGGTCGTCGGTGGAGTCGTTCCACCGGCCGGTGCGACGAGGGTGATCGCGGCGACGGTCGGCTGGTCGACCTTGGCCGTGAACGCGATGTCC
>CAXTLO010000033.1:0-17052 GCA_964244965.1 uncultured Marisediminicola sp. | reverse complement strand
GCTGCTCCCCGATCGGGAGGCACAACCATGGAACTCGTTTTCGTGCACGGCGCACTGGTGCGCGACGGTCACTGGTGGTGGCGACACGCCGCCGAACTACTCGAGCAGCGCACTGGGGTGCGCAGCAGGTCCGTCGCGCTGCCGTCGTGCGGTGAAACGGGTGCGGCGACGGTCGACACCGGACTCGGGGCGGATGCCGCGGCACTCCGCGAGGTGCTCGACGGGGTCGACTCGGCGATCGTGGTCGGGCACTCCTACGGCGGCACCGTGATCGCCGAGGCAGGGTCGCACCCCGCGGTGACGAGCCTCGTCTACATCTCGTCGTATCTGCCCGAGACCGGCACCTCGCAGGCCGAGATCATGGGTGGGGAGCCCGATCCGGCGGCGGTCGCCGACGCCGGCGACGGGAAGCTCGGCCTCGCCGGCTATACCGCTGACTCCTTCCGGCAGCGTTTCCTGCACGATGCCGACGTCGAGGCGGCGGATGCGGCCTGGCAGCGAGTCACACCCCAGGCCGTCGCCGCATTCGTCACCCCGACGAGCGCGGCCGGCTGGCGAGGCGTCGACTCGACGTACCTCGTGTGCACCGAGGACCGGAGCACCTCGGTGCAATTGCAGCGGGCCCATGCGGCACGCGCGACCCGATCCGTCGACCTGCCGACGGGGCACCATCCGTTTCTCTCCCGCCCCGATCTGGTCGTCGACGAGCTGCAGCGGGTGATCGACCGCGCGTGACGGGCGTCTTCCCTCTCCGACGGAATCTTCGAGACACAGCCGGCTCGCGGAGTCACGTGGGAGATACTTGCCGTCGGCATCGCTCACCGCGGTACCGACCTGTCATCCAACACGAAGGAGAACCATGCCTACTCGTACCGCGCGCACCGCTTGGAACGGAAGCCTCGAGACCGGCCAGGGCCAGGTCGAGCTCTCGAGTTCGAAGGTCGGCACCTACGACGTGTCGTTCCCGAAGCGAGCCGCCGACGACGCCGACGGCACGACGAGCCCCGAGGAACTCGTCGCCGCAGCGCACTCGTCCTGCTACGCGATGCAGTTGTCCGCTGTTCTCGGCGGCGCCGGCGGCACGATCGAGTCCCTCGATGTGACCGCAGCTGTCTCGCTCGGTGCCGACCCCGACGGCGGGTTCCGGTTGACCGGTATCGCGCTCACCGTCCGCGGTGAGGTCACCGGCGTGGATGAGGCGGGGTTCCTCGCTGCTGCCGCCGAGGCGAAAGACACCTGCCCCGTCAGCAAGGCTCTCACCGGAGTCGAGATCACGCTCGACGCGGCGCTCGAGAGCTGACCCGCATCCGATCGGGCGTCAGCGGGGGCGGCGGATACGGATCGGGCCTCTGGCCGTCGACGGGTCGACGACCGAGCCTCCCTGGGTGATCTCCGCCTCCCCCTGCGCGACGAGTCGCCGTGCCGCTCGTCGGGCCGGTTCCATGAGGTCGCGCCATCCGTCGTCCGAGACGGCACGGGCTGCGTCGGACGGGCAGATCGAGGATGTTGCGGCGCGGCTTGCGAGCAGCGATCGGATGGTGTTCTCGAGCTGCTCGTCGACCGAGCTCACCTTGCGCCGCCGGCATGCATCACTGCAGTAGAGCACGTCGTCCCACGAGCGCTCCCATTTCTTGCGCCACTCGATGCGGCGGCCGCACGAGCGGCAGGTCTTGTCGTCAGGCGAGTTCATCGGTCGCGATCTGCAGATCGAGGAAACGCTCGAGCGCCTCCACCGCGAGCGCGTGGTCGTCGGCCTGAGGTAAGCCAGACACCGTCACGGTTCCGATGACTCCCACTCCTCGGACCGTGATCGGGAACGCTCCCCCGTGGCCCGCCAGCCGCATCGGATCGATCCACGGCGCCTCTTCGAAGACGTGGCCGCCGGCCCTGGCGCGGAGCCCGACGAGGTACGAGCTGGAGCCGAACTCGCGTACCGTCTCGACCTTGCGCCGGATCCACACATCGTTGTGCGCGGCGGTGCCCGACAACGCAGCGTGGAAAACCTGTTGAGCGCCTCGAGTGATGTCTACGGCGACCGGGAGCGAACGCTCGCGCGCCAGCCCGACGAGCAGTCCCCCGAGTTCCCACGCGGTGTCGGTGTCGAACCGGTCGAAGACGAGGCGGCGCTCCTGCTCCTCAACGCGGGCGATCAGGTCATCGATGGCATCCGTCACGTCTCGGACCCCTTCAGTCCGAGGGCCGGATGAATCGGTCGAGCAGTTTCGTCAGGTCGACCGGCTCGTACGGTTCCGAGGTTTCGCGTAGCTCCGCCGAGGTCCACCATCGATGCTCGAGCACGTCCACGCGCTCGTCGTCGGTCCAGTTCGCGTCGGAGGGTGTGAAGGCGGGCGTTCGCAGGAGGTAGAACTCGGCGTGGCCGGTGTCGTGATCTCCGCCGGGGTAATCGACGGCGAAGTCGTGCGACCAGACCGGGTCGCCGAGATCGTCGGTGACGTGACCGGTCTCCTCGAACAGCTCCCGGCAGGCCGCGTCGTGGTGGGACTCCCCCGGGTCCACTCCCCCACCGGGCGTAATCCATCGTGTCGTCTGAGCCGGAACCGAGCCCTTCGTCAAGAACAGGAGCAGCCGGTCGCGCTCGTCGATCACGAGCACCCTGGAGGTCAGCCGGTGCCGGTTCACTTCAGGAAATCGCTGACATCGCCGACGTAGCGGATGTTGCCTTCGGGTGCGGGGTCGACCACCGCACGCGCGACCTCGGCGGCGAATTCGCTGACGTCGTAGAGCCGGCCCGCAGCATCCTTGCGCGCGGCGATCGCCCCGGGGTTCGCGCGTTCGAGGAGAGTGGCCGTGATCGTGCCCTCGATCATGTCGCCGGAGACCACGACGAACTCGATGCCGGTCTCCGCGAGCTCGGGAATCATGGTGCGGAGGGCGTCCTCCCCCGCTCGTTTGCTCAGCGCCACCGGCAGGTACTCCGGCATGGTGGCGGCGGTGGCGACGAAATGCGCCTGGTGACTGGTCACGAACACGACGCGGGCCCCGGGTGATAGCAGCGGGCGTGCGGCGGTGAGCAGCTCGACCTGAGCGTCCCGGTTCAGCCGCATGGCGTAGTCCTCGGCCATTCCGGACTCCATGCCGCCCGACGCGTTCATCACGAGGATGTCGAGCCCGCCCAGTTCCGAGCGGATGCGTTCGACCATCGAGGCCACCGACTCCGGGTCGGTGAGATCTGCGCCCACCGCGATCGCGCTCCCTCCATCGGCTTCGATCGCGGCGACGAGCTTGAGGGCGCGGGCCTCCTTGTTGCGGAAGTTCACGACCACCTGAGCGCCAGCCGCGGCGAGGTAGCGAGCCGTATCCGCGCCGATGCCCCGAGAAGATCCGGTCACCAGCGCTCTCCGACCATCGAGGGAACCGGGCTCCAGGGCAGCAGTCGTCGTCACGGTGATCGACCATACCAACTGCGGCCCTCCCGATACGTGAGTGAAGTGATAGCTTCGGAGGGAGGCGATGAGAGGGTGCCGACCATGCCGGATCTGACCGACTACCTCTGGATCGTATGGCTGGTGTTCATCCTGGTCTGCGTGATCATCGAGCTCCTGACTCTCGAATTCACCTTCCTCATGGTCGCCGTCGGCAGCCTGGGTGGGCTGGGCGCCAATCTGCTCGACGCTCCGTGGTGGCTGCAGATCCTCATCGCGGCGGTACTCGCCGTGCTGTTGATCCTCATCATCCGTCCGCTGCTGCTGAGGGTGATGAACCGCGGCGCCGATCCGGCGCTGAGCAACGTGCCCGCCCTCATCGGCTTGCGCGGCACCCTTCTCGCCCCGCTGTCGGATTCCGGCGCACTCGCCAAACTCGCCAACGGCGAGACCTGGACCACCCGGCTCGCCGACCCCGAATCAACCGATGTACTCGCCGCCGGCGAGCGCGTGAAAGTCGTCGCCATCGAGGGCTCGACCGCCGTGGTCATCCCCGTCGAGAGGAACATCAACACATGAATCCAGCAGAGTTCATCGGCCAGCTCTTCGTGATCGCACTCCTGGTGGTCGTCGGAGTCTTCGTGATCGTCGTGCTCATCCGCGCGATCCGCATCATCCCCCAGGCCACGGCCGGGGTCGTCGAGCGACTGGGCAAGTACCACAAGACCCTCAACCCCGGCTTGAACATCCTCGTGCCCTTCATCGACCGCGTGCGTCCGCTGCTCGATATGCGCGAGCAGGTGGTGTCGTTCCCGCCGCAGCCCGTGATCACCGAGGACAACCTGGTCGTCTCGATCGACACCGTCGTGTACTTCCAGGTGACGGATGCCCGTGCCGCGACCTACGAGATCAACAACTATCTGGGAGCTGTGGAGCAGTTGACCACGACGACCCTCCGGAATGTGGTGGGAGGGCTGAACCTCGAGGAAGCGCTGACCAGCCGCGACAACATCAACAGCCAGCTGCGCATCGTGCTCGACGAGGCGACGGGGAAGTGGGGCATCCGCGTCGGCAGGGTGGAGCTGAAGGCGATCGACCCGCCGGTCTCGATCCAGGATTCGATGGAGAAGCAGATGCGTGCCGAGCGCGACCGGCGCGCTCTGATCCTCACGGCGGAGGGCACCAAGCAGTCCGCCATCCTCACCGCCGAGGGCGCCCGTCAGGCCGCGATCCTCTCCGCGGAGGGCGACGCGCAGGCTGCCGTGCTCCGCGCCAACGGTGAGGCGAAGGCGATCACGACGGTGTTCCAGGCCATCCACGCCGGCGCGCCCGACGGCCCGCTGCTGTCGTACCAGTACCTGCAGATGCTGCCGAAGCTCGCCGAAGGGCAGGCGAGCAAGCTCTGGATCATCCCGTCTGAGATCACCGATGCGCTGAAATCGGTCGGCCAGACTTTCGGCGGCGGGCCGGCTGCCGACCGGAAGCCCGCACCTGCCGCTCCCGCAGACCCACCGCCGATCCCCGACGATCTCGCGGCCGACATCCCGCTCTCGCCCGACATGCCGCTTCCGCTTCCTCCGGATCTGATCGACGCGACCAGGGCCCCAATCTCCCTTCCCGAACCGTCCGGGGCGTACGCGGGTTCGCAGGCAGCGGACCCGAGCGCGATGGACGCCGAGCCGCCGCAGCCGCCGCAGGCGGACCAACCGCGGTGACCGAGGCCGGGGAGTACTTCCACCCCGCTCCCCCGCGAGTGCTCGCCCACCGCGGCCTGGCCCTGAGTGCGCCTGAGAACACGCTGCTCGCCTTCCTCGCCGCTTTGGCGAGGGGGGTCACGCACATCGAGACCGACGTGCGCGCCTCCCTCGATGGGATCGCTGTCATCTCTCACGACCCCGATCTGCGTCGGGTCGCCGGGCGCGCTGTGCGGGTGGACCAGCTCACCGCTGCGGAGCTCGCACGCGTCGACCTCGGGCAACGGCAGGGCGTGCCTACGCTCGCCGACGCACTCGATGCCTTTCCGGAGGCGCGCTTCAACATCGACATCAAATCGGCGGACGCCGTGCTGCCGACGGTGAACGCGATCAGGAGGGCCGGCGCGACACATCGCGTGCTCGTGACCGCCTTCGACGGTCGGCGCAGCCGCCGCGCGGTGCAGTTGTTGCCCGGTGTCGCGACGTCGGCGTCGAGCGGCAGGATCGCCGTCGTGCTCGTGGCTCTCGCCCTGCATCTTCCGATCGTGGTGCCCATGCTCCGAACCGTGGACGCGATCCAGATCCCCGAGCGGTACTGGGGGATCCCCGTGCTCTCGGCTCGGCTTCTGAGAGCCGCACGCGCTGCTGGCGTGGAGGTGCACGTCTGGACGATTGACGAGCGAGACGACATGCGACGGTTGATCGCGGCCGGCGTCGACGGCCTCGTCACCAACCGGGCCGATGTGGCTCTCGAAGTGCTCACGTCCTCGCCCGCACACTGACTCGGTACCCGGAGGGGTCGGCTCTCATCAGCTTGCCTGTCACCCGGCAACTGTCTGTGAGACCCCTGTGATCTGCGCTGAGCGGAAAGGATACGAGGATATTCGGGGTTGGCTCTGGAAGCAGCACACAAGAGCAGCAACGTCACGAGAAGGAGGCCACACAATGGCGGATCGTAGTTTGCGCGGCATGAGGCTCGGATCGCAGAGCCTGCAGAGCGAAGAGGGCGTCGTCTTCTCTCCCCGCATCCGAAGCACCTATCAACTTCCCGGTGGGGACACGTTCGAGATGACGTTCGCCGCCGATGCCGAGATCCCGCAGGTATGGGACTCGCCGAAGACCGGTCAAGAGGGCATCCTGATCGCTGCCGACGGCAAGCCCGTGACGGTCGAGGAAACCGACGTCAAGGTTCCTCGCAGCCACTGGGACATGCTGCTGGAGCGCCGCACCCGCGCCGAGCTCGAGGAACTCCTCCAGGAGCGCCTTGACTTCCTCAGGGCCCGCAAGGGCCAGCAGAAGATCGGCGCCTAGGCCCGATCAGCTGCTTCTCGCCCTTCGGCGCCGCTTCCATCGGCGCCGGAGGGCGATTCTCATGCCGGCAGTCCATCGCTCGAGTCCCCACCACGTGACCCGCCCGAGAGCCTCGACGACGATCCCTATTCCCATCTTCGATGACCCGAGACGGCGCTCGACGAAGGTGATCGGGTACTCCGCGATCCGCGCGCCGGCTCGCTCCAGCCGCCATGCGAGCTCCACCTGGAAGCAATAGCCGTCGGATGAGATCGTGGTCGGCTCGAGACCCTGCAGCATGGACACTCGGATGACCCGGAAGCCCGACGTGAGGTCGTTGATCTGCGACCCGAGCACGAGCCGGGAGTACGCCGTTCCAGTGCGGGAGATGACCTGCCTGATCCAAGGCCAGTTCCGCACGCTCCCACCCGGCACCCACCGAGCTCCGATCACCAGATCGGCGCCGTCGACGGCGAGGTCGATCATCGCGGCGAGCGCCGCCGGATCGTGTGATCCGTCCGCATCGATCTCGCAGACGAAGTCGTATCCGGACTCGATCGCTCGCGTGAAGCCGGCGACGTAGGCCCCTCCGAGCCCCGACTTGCTCGCACGGTGCACAACGGAGACGCCCGCGTCGTCCGCTGCCAGCTCATCCGCGAGCCGACCGGTACCGTCCGGGCTCCCGTCATCGACGATGAGAACATCCGCTCCGGGAACCCCCTGCCTGATCCGCCCGAGTATCGAGGCGAGGTTGTCGATCTCGTTATAGGTGGGCATCACCACCAGCACCTCAGCCATGTCGCGCCTCCGTTCGTCTCGCCCGAAGCCCGAGCACCACCAGCGCGAAGAGCGCGAATGCCGACACGCCGATCTCGATCCCGCGCCCGGCGACGGTGGCGGGTGTCGTGGTCGCGCTCAAAGGGACGTCCTCGACCATCGACCCCGGTTCGAAGGTCGGGAGCCGGTCGAGATCGGTCCCGTCGGGTGCGACGATCGCCGACGTGCCGACCGTCGACGCGTTGACCACGCTGCGACCCGTTTCGATAGCGCGCAGACGCGCGATCGCGAGCTGCTGCACACTCTCGTCGGTCCGGCCGAAGTCCGCGTTGTTCGTCGGCGCGAGGATGATCTCGGCTCCCCCGTCGATCATCTGTCGCACGAGGGCGTCGTCGACGATGTCGAAGCAGATCGCCACCCCAGCCGAGATGTTGTCGAGTTCTCCGCCCACGTCGATGTCGAACACGTTCGGGCGCTGTCCGATGGAGTAGTCCCGAGGAATGAGGTCGAACAGGGGCGGCGCGAAGGGGTACCAGAACTCGCGATCGGGCAGGTATTCGGCGAAGGGCACCGGGTGGATCTTGTCGTACTGAGCGGTGGCACCCTCCCCCGCTTGCCACAGGAGAATCGAGTTGAAGACCCGATCGGCGTCATCCGAGGTGATCGTGCCGGTGATCAGCGGTGCCGACATCCGTTCCGACACCGTGTCGAGGATGCTGGCCGACTCCCGGGACTCGAGCGGGTTCAGGTCGGACGAGTTCTCGGGCCACACCACGAGGTCGACGTCCTCGCCGTACAGCGGTTCGGTTGCCGCCACGTGATCGGTGAGGATCTCCCCCGGGGTGTACTCGGCGAAGAGACCGGCATCCGAATCTCCCTGCACGGCGGCGATTCGCGCGGTACCCGATTGCTCGATCGGGAACGACGGGATCACGAGCATGACCAGGAGGAGACCGATCGGAGCGAGACTGCGGACGATGCGCCGCGGCCCGGCGGGGCGACGGGCGGCCACCACGACCAGGGCGCTGACCCAGGCGATCAGGAAGCTGAGTCCCGATACACCTACCCACGAGACCAGGTCGCGGAAGATGCTCTCCGACTGGGAGAACGCGAGCCGTCCCCAGGAGAAGCCGCCGTACGGCCAACTGCTCGAGACCGCCTCACGCAGCGTCCACAGCCCGGCGACGATGACGGGAACGAGGATGCCGCCGCCCGCCGGAGCGACTCGGTCGGCGAATCGCCAGGCCAGTGCGATCAGCGCGCAGCCGAGGGCGTAGAAGATCGATTCCAGGCCCGCGAGAGCAGCCCACGGCACCGGCCCGAGGTACACGGTGAGCCAGAAGATGTGAATGCCCCAGAAGGTGGCGCCCGCGAGCAGGCCGACGAGCAGGGACCCCCATACACGGCGACCGATGAGGGCATAGAGCACGAGCGGGGTCCCGACGAACGCGAGCGGCCACCATCCGAGTCCGGGGAATGCGAGCGCATTCACTGCCCCGCCGATGACCCCGATGATCGCCGCCGACCACAGGGGCAGTCCTCGATCGTTGCGCGCGGTCATGTCTCGTCCAGCCTACGTGCGCGCGTCAGGGGTCTCGCTCCCCACTGCCTCCCCCGAACGTCGCTTCGCAACGCCCGGGGCCGCTCGGCGGCGTGGGCCCAGCTCGAGAAGCAGGGTGCGCTCGACTGGCGCGAGGCGAGGTGCGCTCAGGCGACGCTCGAGTAGGCGACGATACCCCGCCGGATCGCGTCGAGAGCCCATCGTGCGCGAGGTCCGACCGGGGCGTCGGCCACCATCGACAGCTGGTCGAGCATGTCGATGGTCTGCTTGGTGAGCCGGACGAAGTCGCCGGCGGCGAGGTCGGCGTCCTGCAGCACGGAGTTCAGGGTCGCTCCCTGCGCCCATCGGCTCATCGCGAGCGACATCCCCGTCGACACGGGATTGCTCCCGGGAAGACGGTTGTCACGTTCGATGTCATCGAGCTTCGCCCACAACTCGGTGGTGCGATTCAGCGCCGGACGGAAGGCGCCCTTCGGCAGATACCGCTCGCTCAGCTGCCCTTCATCCCGGCGGGGCTCGTAGACCAGTGACGCCGCCATCGCGGCGAGGCCCGCGGCATCGAGGTCATCCCAGACCCCCTGGCGCAGGCACTCCGTGACGAGCAGGTCGCGCTCGCCGTAGATCCGACGGAGCGTGCGGCCGGCGGGGGCCAGGGCGACCGAGCCGTCGCCAGCATCTTCGAGGTATCCGAGCTGCATCAAGACGTCGGTGACGCGGTCGAAGACCTTGGCGACGGCCCCGGTACGGGTACGGATCTGCCGGGTCAGGTCGTCGGTCTGCTTCTTCAGCCGCCACCATCGCTCCGCCCAGCGCGCGTGCGCCTCGCGGTCTTTGCAGCTGTGGCAGGGATGCTGCTTCAGCCGCTTGCGCAGCGCGGCGAGCTGATTCTGCCTGCGATCCCGCTCGGCCCTACTCTGCGTGTCGGCACGTGCGGCCCCCTTCCGCTCGAGGTCGTTGAGCTCCCGGCGGATCGACGAGTATTCGGAGAAGTCGCCGAGATGGCAGGTCATCGCCTGCGCGTACCCGTCGAGCGATTCCTGCTGGCTGCGCACCTTGCGCGCGAGGTCGACCACGGCACGGTCGGCCTGGAACTGCGCGAACGACGACTCGAGGATGTCGCGGGTGCGCTCCCGCCCGAACTGCTCGATCAGGTTCACCGCCATGTTGTAAGTGGGGCGGAAGCTCGAGTTCAGCGGGTATGTGCGCCGTGAGGCGAGAGACGCGACCGCCTGAGGGTCGAGCCCCTCCTGCCACTGGATGACGCTGTGCCCCTCGACATCGATCCCCCGACGCCCCGCCCGGCCGGTGAGCTGCGTGTACTCCCCTGGCGTGATCGGTACGCGCGCTTCGCCGTTGAACTTCTCGAGTTTCTCGAGCACCACCGTGCGGGCCGGCATGTTGATGCCGAGCGCGAGCGTCTCGGTGGCGAATACCACCTTCACGAGCTTGCGCTGGTAGAGCTCCTCGACGACCTCCTTGAAGGCGGGGAGCATGCCGGCGTGGTGAGCGGCGACGCCGCGTTCGAGTCCCTCCAGCCACTCCCAGTAGCCGAGCACCGCGAGGTCCTCGTCGAGCAGGGTGCGGCAGCGTTCCTCGACGATGGCGCGGATCTCGTCGCGCTCGTGTGCGGCGGTGAGGCGGATGCCGGCGCGAAGCACCTGGGCGACCGCCTGATCACAGCCGACCCGGCTGAAGATGAAGAAGATCGCCGGGAGCAGGTTCTGGTTCTCCAGCAGCGTGATGAGCGCCGCCCGGTTCATCCGGAGGTCCTCGGGGCGACCACCTTTGGAATGGCGCCGTCCGACGTCCTGCATCTGGCGCGAACTGATCACCCGTCCGCCGTACCTGGCCATCTGCATCAGTTCCGGATTGACGCGGTTGGTGGCCGCCAGTCCGGAGGAGTCGAACAAGTCGATGAGCTTGGTGCGCATCAGGATGTGCTGGTCGAGCGGCACGGGCCGCTCCTCCGAGACGATCACCTCGGTCTCCCCTCGCACGGCCTGCAGCCAGTCGCCGAACTCCTCCGCATTCGACACCGTCGCGCTGAGCGACACCAGCCGTACCGGTTCGGGGAGGTGGATGATGACCTCCTCCCACACCGCGCCCCGGAACCGGTCGGCGAGGTAGTGCACCTCGTCCATCACGACGAACGCGAGGTCGCGCAGCAGATCCGAGTCGGCGTACAGCATGTTGCGCAGCACCTCGGTGGTCATCACCACGATGCGGGCACCAGAGTTGATGTTCGTGTCGCCGGTGAGCAACCCGACTTCGCTCGCACCGTACTCGGCCACGAACTCCTGGAACTTCTGGTTGCTCAGCGCCTTCATCGGCGCGGTGTAGAAGACCTTCGACCTGGTGTCCCGCATCGCGAGGTAGACGGCGAACTCGGCGACGACGGTCTTGCCGGCGCCGGTGGGGGCGGCGACCAGCACGCTGTTGCCGCGCTCGAGGGCCGCACATCCGCTGATCTGGAACGGATCGAGGTCGAAGCGCTGGAGCCTGCGGAATGCGTCGAGCTTCGGCAGTCCGCGCCGGGAGCTGGATGCGGCGAACTTCTGCGCCGGCGTGAGGGCGTCGGTGGTCATGCCGTGGCCGAGTCCATCTCGCCGGCGACGAGCCGCGCCTCGCGCTTGGCGACGGCGCGATCATGTCCGTATGCGACCGCGACGGCGGCGAAGTAGAGGCCGATCATCGGTATCGCGAGCAGGAACATCGTGACCACGTCGGCAGCGGGGGTCGCGGCGGCGCAGAACACGGTGATCAGGAGGATCGCGATACGCCAGCTCCTGATGAGAGTGGCTCCGGACACCACACCCATGAAGTTGAGGAGCACCGCGAAAACGGGGAGCACGAACGCGATACCGACGGCGAACACGAGCTTGACGACGAAGTCGACGTAGTACTTCGCATTGAAGAACGACGCGTCCTCCTCCGACGCGAAGTTCGCGAGCAGTTCCACCACGTGGGGGAAGACGGTGAAGCCGGTCAAGCAGCCACCCAGGAAGAGCGGCACGGCGGAGAAGAAGAACCCGAAGGTGAATCGCTTCTCACGTCGGGTCAAGGCTGGTGTGACATAGGCGAAGATCTGGTACAGCCAGACCGGACTCGACACGATCAGACCGACGTACAGAGCGATCTGGAGCCTCAGGTCGAACGCACCGGTGATGGTGTCGTACTGCAGGACGGCGTTCCGGGTCTCGGCGATCTCGAGGATGGGGACCCGGAGGGCTGCGAGGATCGGTTCGGATACGACGAACCCGAACACCATCCCGAGGACGATCCCAAGCGCAGAACGGAAGAGTCGCTTTCGCAACTCGAGGAGGTGCTGGCCGAGCGACATCCGGCCTTGGTCTTCTGCGCTCTGCTCGATGCGCGTCGGCATCGGCCCTAGGGCTTCGACTTCGGGTCGACCGACTGCGCGCCGATCGATCCGTCGGTGCGAACGGTCTGCGGCTCGCCGTCCGGCTCAGCACGCTTGTCGCTCTTCACCTCGTTCTTGAAGATCTTCATCGACTGCCCGACGCTCTTCGCCAGCGCGGGGAGCTTCGTTGCCCCGAAGAGGAGAACGACGACGACCAGGATGATCAGTGCGTGCCATCCGGTGAATGCGTTTCCGAAGATGCCCATGTCGATTCCTCTGTTCGGTCGGACCCTTGTCGTTGCCTGGACCTCTGTCGAGTTTACTCCGGCTCCGGGGAAATGGCTGTGCCTTCACCTGTATAGCGCGCCGCGCCTGCGGCTGCCCATTCGGCGACGGCCCGGCGAGCCTCCGGCGGGTCCACAACGGTGACGACCCCGGGCATGCGGGCGACGAGACGCTTGAGCCCGTGGAAGTGCGGGACTCTGATGGTCGTGCGCTCCCGACCGTCCACCGTCAGGCGGGTGGCGTCGTCCGGGATGTAATCCTCGATCAGCGGCACCGCTGCCGGCGCGATGTCGATGGTCACCATGATGTGGTCGGGCGACCGCTCGAACAGGGCGTCGGGCAGCTGCAGATCACCGGCGTGGTGGACGATCGGCTCCTCGGTCGCGACGAGATCGTCGATGCGGTCCAGTCTGAATGTGCGCACGGCCTCCCTCAGATGACACCAACCGCGTAGGTACCAATCCGTATCGATCGACTCGATCCGGAGCGGATCGACCCGGCGGTGCTCCCGCTCGCCGCCGGGGCTCGCGTAGTCGAACTCGAGCTGACGACCGGCTGCGACCGCGCGACGGATGGTCGCCAGGGTGGCATCCGACGGAGCGGCCTCCACTGCGACCGGGCTCGGTTGCGCCGATGCCCCGCGCGCGAGCTTCGTCATGAGGGAGTCGATCGCACCGCGGTCGGCGTTCTCCGGCAGCGCGGACAGGTACTGCAGTCCGGCGATCAGCGCGGCGGCCTCACGACCGGAGAACCGCGGAGAGTCGTCGATGGCGACGAGGTGGGTGAGCACGATCTCGTCGTCGTCCTCGAACCGGTCCCACGCGATGTCGAACAGGTCGCCGTGCTGATACTGGGTCGTCTCGCCGGGGATACCGGAGACGGCGACGAGTTTGACGGCGTCACGGATCTGCTCGGCGGATACCCCGAAGTGCGCTGCCGCATCGGTCACCGACACCCGGTCGTGGTCGATCAGCCACGGGACCAGGGCGAGGAGGAACGCGAGCTTGTCTGCGGCGTGCGGCGCCGGACGTCGATCAACCACGAGCTCCCTCGCTTCCGTCAAGGTGGGTATCGCGGATGGTCGCGAGCCGGTCGAGCACGGCCTCGGCGAGCTCAACGGGGTCGATCACCCGCACCTCCGGGCCGTAGCCGGCGAGTTCGTCGGCGAAGATCGCCACGTCGGCGAAGTGCATACGGAGGATTCCGGCAGAGTCCGCGACCGTGTCCCGGCGCTTGAGCAGCCTGGTCGCGGCATCCGATTCCGGCTCCACTTCCACGACCGCGACGCGGGAGGTCCACAACTGTTCGAGTTCCTGCAAGGCACGCGCGGTCTCGTCGGTCGTGCGTGGCTCGATCCGCTTGGTGGTCAGCTGCACGCGGCTCACGATACGCCGGAGCAGGAACGTGCGCCGGTTGCCGGTTGCCGGGTCTTCGGCGCTGAGGTGCCACCGCCCCTGGTACTGCACCAGCGCGAGTGGCTCGACCGTGCGCACCGTGGCCTCGGACTGCCCGGGCTTGAGATAGGAGAAGCGCACGAGGACGTGCTTCTCCAGCGCGCTGCGCAGCGGCTCGAAGGCGTCATCGCGAACGCGGAGGGTCGGGGCGTACCCCAGCACCGGTTCGTCCGAGGCGTCTCCGAGCGAGCGCAGCTTCAGCATGGCTCGACGCGATTCGGTCGAGATCGACCCTTCCCGCCATACCATCGCGGCGAGATTGAGCAGTCCGGTCTCCGCGGCCGAGAAGGAGATGTCTCGTGGCAGCTCGTAGCTGCCACGAGGGATGCGGTAGCGGAGGTTCTGGTTGTTCCCGGCCTGGCCAGGAGACTCCGACGTCTCCAGTGGGACGCCGAGTTCGCGGATGTCGTCCTTGTCGCGTTCGAACTGCCGCTCGAGATTCGCGTTGTCTCCCGCGATCGTGTACCGCTGCCGATATCCCTGCACGGTGGAGAGGATCTCGTTCTTGGTCAATCCGCCATCGGTGGCGAGGAGGGCGAGCACCAGCGAGAACAGCCGCTCCTCCACCGGGACGGGAGGCGGCCCCTGCCGTTCACGATCGCGCTCTGGCACGGTGGTCCCCGTCCGGATGCTAGAGGGTCCCCAGGATGTCGACCACGTACACCAGGGTGTCGGTGGTGGTCGCGCCCTGCTCTCCGACGGCGGCGAGCCCAGGGGGCACGACCGAGAGCACCTGGGATCCGACGGTCGCACCGACCACGGTGTTCACCAGGCCTGCGCCGAGGACATCGGCACCCTGCGAGAGATCGAGCACCGTTGATGCGCCGGTCAGCCACGTCGACGGCGGGTTCGACGCGACTTCTCCGGTCTCCCAGCTCACGGCGGTGAGTTTGGCGACGACCAGGTCGTCGTCCTGGACCTCCGGGCCGTCGCCCCTCTTGAGCACCGCCTCGCGGAAGTCGGTCGGCGCGTCCTCGTTGGGGACGGTGATACCCGGCGTCCCGTCGGGGGCCGTGACCACGCTCGGCAGGTCGGCGTCCGGCAGCTGCGCCGGACCATCGGCGCGGGAGTGGAAGGCACGGAGCACGTCGACGACGTACACGATCGACTGCTCGCCCTCACCGCCTGCCGCACCCTCTTCTGCGGGGACCACCACGGCGATTCGGGAGCCGAGACTCGCGCATTCGAGCGCTTCGCCCAGCTCGACGAGAGCGGAGTCGCCGACGGTCAGCAGGCTTCCACCCTCCTCGGAGTACGCGGTCTGCTGCAGTACGGATCCGTCCTCACCGTTGAGGATCGTGGCTTCGAGGATGACAGGCTGCCCATCGCGCAACGGCGCGCTGCTTCCTTGCTCGAGGACGGACTTCTCCAGCCCGCGCGCCACCAGCGGCGTGGGGAAGGACACCTCCGGCGCGCTGCCGACGTCGCCCTCGGCGTCGACCGCAGAGGAGGAGTTGCCACTCTGCACGCCGCATGCGGTGGCGCTGCCGGTGCACGCCGTGAGGGCGGTGATGACCAGCAGGCCTGCGACCAGCGCGGAGATTCTGCGCACGATGACTCATTCCTGACGAGCGGGGCGGGACTCGTACGATTCTAGGTGCGGCGACGAGCCCTAGGACTCGTCCACCGGCGGCTCGGCGGCGGGCGGCTCCGACTCGGCGGATGCCGCGAGCGCCGCCGCGGCGCGTGCTTCCCGGCCGGCCCGCCGCAGACGCTTGTCGGTTGCGGTGCGCTCGCCCAGCGATCCCGGTGTCCACGCTTCGACGTCATCGTCGGAGAAGTCGGATTTCGATGCCCGCCGTTTCAACTGCGGCAGCACGGCGCCCGGTGCGAGTCGACGGGCGGTCAGCAGGAAGCCGGTGTGCGCCACCATCCGGTGGTCGGGCCGCACGGCGAGTCCCTCGACGTGCCACCCGCGCACCATCGTCTCCGACGACGCAGGATCGGTGAAGGAGCCCGTGCGACGGATCGCCTCCGCGACTCGGGACAGCTGGGTCACCGTGGCGATGTAGCAGACCAGGATCCCGCCAGGGGTGAGCGCATCGGCGACGACATCGACGCATTCCCACGGCGCGAGCATGTCGAGTATCACCCGGTCGACGGCTCCTGGTCGGGCTGTCGACGCGAGATTCTCCACGAGGTCGCCGACGATCGGATGCCAGTTGGCGGGGGTGCCGCCATGGAAGCTCGCGACGTTGCCCCGCGCCACCTCGGCGAACTCCTCACGGCGTTCGAAGGAGATGAGCCGTCCGGTCGGGCCGATCGCGCGCAGCAGCCAGAGACTCAGCGCTCCGGACCCGACCCCGGCCTCGACCACGGTCGCGCCGGGGAAGATGTCGCCCTCGGCGAGGATCTGCGCGGCGTCTTTCGGGTAGATGATCGCCGCCCCGCGTGGCATCGACATGACGAAGTCGCTGAGGCGTGGGCGCAGGGCGAGATGCTCCTCCCCCGCGCCACCGACGATCACCGATCCGTCGGGCAGGCCGATGATGGCGTCGTGGTCGATGCCGCCGCGGTGCGTGTGGAACACCTTGCCGGGTTCGAGGGAGATCGTGTTGAGGCGCCCCTTCGGACCGGTCAGCTGGACCCGGTCACCGGCGCGGAACGGCCCGCTCTGACGGCGGATCGCGTCGCTCATCGGGCGGCCAGGCCGCGTCGGGCGGCGAAGAGTTCGGCGACGTCCGCCATCGAACGCCCGGCGAGATCCGGCCAGATGGTGATCGAGTCTGTTTCGGGAATGGGTGCGTGCAGCGGGATCGCAATGGTGACCGCTCCGGATGCGACGGCGGAGGCGACACCGGGTACGGAGTCCTCGAAGGCGACGCACTGCTCGATGTCGACGCCGAGCAGCTCGGCCGCTCGGAGGTAGGGGGCGGGATGTGGCTTGGGCTGGTGGACGTCGTCGCCTCCGACGATCACGTCGAAGGCGGGGAAGCCGAGGGAATCGACGATGGCGACCGCCATCCGTTGCACCGACATGGTCACGAGAGCGGCTTTCATCCCGAGCCGCCGGCTCTCCGCGAGCAGTTCGACGGCGCCGGGGCGCCACGGCACGGCGACCTCGACCTGTTCGAGCACGCGGTCGGTCATCGCCGTGACGATCTCGTCGGTAGAGAGTCCGACGCCGTGGGCTTGGAAGACGGCGGCCGCATCCCACAGCCCCATGCCGACCACCGTGAGGGCGTCGTCGTGCGTCCAGGTTCCACCCCAGTCGCCGATGAGCTCGCTTTCCGCAAGCATCCAGTAC
>CAXTLO010000032.1:12640-17128 GCA_964244965.1 uncultured Marisediminicola sp. | reverse complement strand
GGTGCCCCCAGGAGGATTCGAACCTCCGCCCCTGCCTCCGGAGGGCAGTGCTCTATCCCCTGAGCTATGGGGGCCAGGGTGGATCCAGGTTACCAGCCGGGCGTGCCCGACGATGCCGGTCGTAGGGTTGCCGCATGAGTCTCCGCGACCAGTTGCGATCGATCCGCGCCCCCCGAACAGACCTCCCGACCTTCGATCCGGATGCTGCCCCGTCCACGCCCTATGCGTTGTTCGGGCAGTGGTTGACCACAGCGATCGAGGGCGATGTGTCACAGCCGAACGCGATGACTCTGTCGACTGCGTCGAAAAGCGGCGCCCCTTCTGCGCGCACGCTCCTGCTCAAGGACGTCGACGAGAGCGGGTTCTGGTTCGCGAGTCTGTCGACGTCGCGCAAGGGCGCTGATCTCACTGACAACCCTCGCGGGGCGCTCACCATCTACTGGCGGGAGCACGGCCGACAGGTCCGGGTGGTGGGGTCGGTGCGTCCGGGTCCCCGCGCGGTGAGCGAGCAGGATTTCCGCGCGCGTCATCCGGTCGCACGTGCGCAGGCGATCGCCGGTGACCAGAGCGAGCCGATGCCAGACACCGACACCGTCGAGAAGCGGCTGCAGATCGCCCGGAATTTCCTCGAGACCGATTCCGACTTCGTGCCCGACACCTGGAACGCATACATCGTCGAGCCCGAGACCGTCGAGTTCTGGCAGGCAGCCGCCGGGCACGAGCAGCTCCGATTCCGCTACCGGCGAGTCGGCGAAGGGTGGGTCGGCGAGCGTCTCTGGCCGTGAGGAGCACCCGTTACCTCCGCGAAACCGCCGGAGCCCGAGTCGGTGCGATGATTCTTGGATGCTCCGCGACGTGTCCGCCCGCCTGGAGCTGGACATCTCGGGCCGAACCAACATGGTCTTCAGCATCGCCGTCGCTCAGGGCGTTCCCGTCGACTCTGAGCACCTGAGTTTCGCCCTCGACGGGCGCGAGATGATGCCGGAGGAGATCGTCGACCGGCACGGCACGCGGCTGCACCGGTTCGTATCGGACGCCGGCCGGATGACCGTCCAGTACCGCGCCAGGGTGGTCGACGCCGCGGCGGCTCTCGATGACGACGCCCTCGATCCGATCGTCTACCTCCGGCCGTCGCGGTACTGCGAATCCGACAGTCTCACACCCACGGCCCGCTCGGAGTTCGCCGGACTGCGCGGGCACGACCTCCTCGCCGCGGTGGGGTCGTGGGTCGGCAGCCGACTCCGCTACGTCCCCGGCTCGAGTTCCGGCACCGACGGTGCCGAGCAGACCCTTCTCGCCCGCCGAGGGGTGTGTCGCGACTACGCCCACTTGGTGATCGCCCTGCTCCGAGCTCTGGATATCCCCGCTCGCATGGTCGCCGTGTATGCGCCGGGTCTGTCGCCGATGGATTTCCACGCCGTGTGCGAGGCGTATGTAGACGGCTCCTGGCACGTGGTGGATGCGACGGCGCTCGCCCCACGGCAGTCGCTCGTGCGCATCTCGACGGGGCGGGATGCCGCTGACACCGCCTTCTTGACCAACCACTGGGCTGACCTGGTGTTGCTCGACATGGAGGTGGTGGCCGTCGTCGACGAGCTGCCGAGGGATGACGTGCGCGAGCTGGTGCAGCTCGGCTGACGAGCGGCTGGCTCAGCTCACCGCTGCGACTGCCGAGTCCACCAGGGGTGCCGCGTCCTCGGCGGAGCCGAAGTAGCTGGACGTCGCTGTCACCCACGCTGCACCGGCGAAGACCTGCACAACGCCGCGGCCTTCGACGATCGAGAAGGACCGGTCGGAGCCGGCATCCGCCCGCAGGGATTCGAGCTGGTCAGCAGACGGTCGAGCCGCGGCGATCTCGATCACCTCGCCGCTGGTCTGCTGCACCCATCCGCAGGAGAGGCCCGCCGCGGCGACGGCACGCGAGGCGAGGCTTCCCGCCGGAGCCGAGTAGGCGTCGTCCAACCCGAAATTCGGGTCGAACTCGTACATCGTCTCCAGCGAGACGAGCTCCAGGCAGTCGACTCCGAGCGCGGTGCCACCGGGCGACGGCGAAGGTTCGGCGGAGGGGAGGGGCGAGGCGGATGACGATGGTGGCGGCGAACTCGAGGGCGAGACCGATGGGCGCGACGATGGCGAGGCGTCCACGTCGTCCGGCGCACAACCGGACAGTGGGACGATCAACGCGGTGGCGAGCAGGAGCCCACCGACCGCGCGCGCGACCTGTGACGGTGTGGTGAGCGGCATGGACGACCTTCCCCCGATGGATGCAGTGCCATCCTGACCCATTGGTCGTGGTGATCGCTCGCGCCGGGCCGCGCCGGGCCGCGCCGGGTCGCCCGGTGCTCGACGGTAGAATCGACGCCCGTGACCCCCGCCGACCTCGCCGCCCTGATGCTCCCCGCTGCGACGGCTGTGCTCGCGCGACGTACCGATCAGGCGCCGGACCTCACGGTGCAGGACCTCGCTCTCGAACGGCCGAAGAACCGCGATCACGGTGACTGGTCGTCGAACCTCGCCATGAAATTCGCCAAGCGGGTGGGCGCGAATCCGCGGGAACTCGCCACCGAGTTCGCGGACCGGTTCCGCGACATCGATGGAGTCGCCACCGTGGATGTCGCCGGGCCGGGCTTCATCAACCTGCGGCTCGATGCCGCCGCTGCTGGAGCACTCGCTCGCGACATCGTCGAACAGGGCACGTCGTACGGCTCCGGGCAGACCCTGAGCGGTCAGACCATCAACCTTGAGTTCGTCTCCGCCAATCCCACCGGCCCGCTGCACATCGGTCACACCCGCTGGGCGGCACTCGGAGATTCGCTCGGCCGGGTGCTTGCCGCTTCCGGCGCCACCGTCGCTCGAGAGTTCTACGTCAACGACGCCGGGAATCAGGCGAACAACTTCGGCGCCTCGGTGCTGGCGGCGGCGAAGGGTGAGCCGACGCCGGAGAACGGCTACCCCGGCGCCTACATCGGTGAGCTCGCGCACCGAGCGGTCGCCGAACGACCCGATCTGGTCGAGCTGGCCGCCGAGCAGGCGGTCGCCGTCGCCCGTGATCTCGCGCTGCGTCTGCAGCTCGACGAGATCCGTGCGTCGCTGACCCGCTTGAACGTGCACTTCGATGTGTGGTTCAGCGAGCGAGAACTCCACGCGACGGATGATGCCACCGGGCGCAGCGCGATCGACGACGCCATCGACCGGTTGCGGCTCCAGGGCCACGTCTTCGACGACGAGGATGCCATCTGGGTGCGCACCACCGATTTCGGAGACGATAAGGACCGGGTCATCCGTCGCGCCAACGGCGTCGTCACCTACTTCGCCGCCGACGCCGCGTACTACCTCAGCAAGAGCGACCGCGGCTTCGCGCACAAGATCTACCTCCTCGGCGCCGACCACCACGGCTACGTGCATCGGTTGAAGGCGCTCGCCGGAGCGGCGGGGGACGATCCGGACGCCGACATCGAGGTGCTCATCGGCCAACTGGTGAGCATCAATGGGGCGCGGCTGTCGAAGCGGGCAGGCAACGTCATCGAGATGAACGATCTCCTCGACTGGCTCGGGACCGACGCGCTGCGCTACTCGCTCGGACGCTACCCGGCCGACTCGCCGTTGACCCTCGACCCCGAGCTGTTGCGCAAACGCACCAACGACAACCCCGTCTTCTACGTGCAGTACGCCCACGCCCGCACCTTCTCCGTCGCCCGCAACGCCCTCGCCTCGGGCGTCGACCGGTCCGAGTTCGACGCGTCGCTCCTGGTGCACGAGACCGAGAGCGCCCTCCTCGGATTGCTGGCTGAGTTCCCGCGGATCGTCGCGCAGGCGGCGGAGCTTCGTGAGCCGCATCGGATCGCCCGCTACCTCGAAGAGCTCGCCGGGTCGTACCATCGCTGGTACGACACCTGCCGAGTGACGCCTCTGGGCGATGAGCCCGTATCGACCGTGCACCACACGCGGCTCTGGGTCAACGACGCGGTCGGCACCGTGTTGCGCAACGGTCTCGACCTGCTCGGAGTCAGCGCGCCGGAGCGGATGTAGCGCTGCGTGGCGCTTCTGGAACATGAGGTTCCGCGTCGCCGGAGGCGGCGCGTGGTCGTGGTCGTGGTCGTGGTCGTGATCCTCGGTCTGCTCGCCATCACGGCCGTCGTGATCGACTCCGCGGTTCGAACGGCTGCAGAGGAGCGGGTCGGCACCGAGATCCGCACCGCACTCGCGCTGTCGGCGGATGCTCCCCTCGATGTGGACATCGGCGGCACCTCGATGATCCTGCAGCTGATCGGCGGGTCGATCGATCGGGTCGACGTGCGATCGGGCTCCGTCACCTTCGGCGGTCTGACCGGTCCGGCGCGTGTGGTAGCCAGAGGGGTCCCGGTCGACACTGGCCGGCCGGTCGACTCCGTGGCTCTCGAGTTCGAAGCCACAGAGGAGTCGTTGACCGCCATTTCGGCGAACCTCAGTGGCCTGCCGATCACGTCGGTGCTGATCGACGGGAACGAG
>CAXTLO010000032.1:0-12630 GCA_964244965.1 uncultured Marisediminicola sp. | reverse complement strand
ATCCGCGACGCCGTCGACACCAGCTGGTGGGTGGCGCTGTTCGTCACCCTGCCGCTCGGAGTCGGGCTCAGCCCGACCGCCGTCGACGGGCAGATTGCGTTCACTCCCACCAGCATCCGTCTCGGTGAAGCGGAGTTCGGTGCGGATGACCTGCGCGACCGGTTCGGTGCGGTGGCGGAGCGTGCGCTGCTGACCCAGAACCTGTGCGTGGCGCAGTACCTCCCCGAGGCGCTCACCCTCGAGGCGGTGCGGCTCGCCGATCCGCGGATGGTACTCACGTTCACCGGCACCGACGTGGTGCTGGATGAGGCGTCCCTTTCGGGGACCGGGAGTTGCGGCTGACCCGCTGCGGGGGCCTCTCCTCCCGGATGAACGGCGGCGACTCAGCCTTATTCCGTCACCACCGTGACGAGCGTGAAGCGCTCGAGTACGACAGGCGTCTCGTCATCGACCGTGAAGTGTGGGTCGCCGAGGAAGGTCCTCATCTCGGCGGACTGCCAGTACTGCTCGTGTCCGGTCCGCCACTCATCGATCGATCGGTGGTCTTCCCCTTCGGCTTGCACGTGGTTCCAATCGACTGATCCGAGAGGCACGTGGCTGACTGTCGTCTTCTCGATCACGGCGACAGGGCGCTCTGCCGAGTCGACCACCACTTGGCGGACCCCGACTTGCGGAAGGGCATCGCCTTCGATCGAGTACTCGGCCAGCGTCGATGTCGTGGCCGTCTTCTTCCCCTCGAGAATCGCCGAAACGAGAAGATCGCGCAGTGGACCCGGGAACGCGAACTCGGCGCGCGGCAGACTGTCGTAGGGGTGCATGTGGGGATTATGGCGCCGAAGCCGCTGCGGTTGTGGTCTGGGGCTCGATATGGTCGAGCCGTGACCTCGAGAACCTCCGTCAGGCGGGCTGAAGTCGGCGACGCAGACGGAATCGCTCGCGTGCACATCCAGTCCTGGCGGGAGACCTACGCTCACCTCGTGCCTGAGCGCGTTCTCGATGACCTCGACCACGACGCGCGAGCGGCACGATGGCGGCAGATCCTCGAGAGCGGCGCGAGTGAGGTGTGGGTCGCTCTCGACGGTGATGAGATCGTCGGCTGGGGGTCAGCCGGTGCGGGGAGAGACGAAGACGCACCGGCGGACCGGGAGCTCAACGGCATGTACGTGCTCACCAGCCACCATGGCACTGGCGCGGGGCAGGCGCTCCTCGACAACGCAGTCGGGCCGCGGGACGCCTACCTCTGGGTCGCCGCCGAGAACGACCGCGCCGAAGCGTTCTACCGGAAGAACGGATTCACACCGGATGGAACTGCCGGCACCGCCGAACTGGCGGGCACTCCGGTAGCGACGCGGCGTCTCGTGCGAAGTGGCGATGTGAGATGAGCCTCGGCTGATGGGCGAGATCGACCCCGACGATGATTCGACCGCGCGATGGGTGCTCTACCACTACCGCTTCGACCCGGAGCGCGGTGAACGGCGCAACGTCGTCGTAGCCGCCTACGACGACGAGGCCGAGTTTCACTCGCAGTTAGCCCGGTACGCCGCCGCGGTCACCGCAGAAATCGCCGCTGGAACTCGAAGCCCTCGCGAGAACGTATCCGGCGGCGAGAAAGAGGCCGGCTATCAGGCGGCGCACGCACGCGGGCGGAACGTCGGTCGTGCGATCGCGCACGGTGCGAGCCCTCGGGCGATCATGAACAGCGGTTCCCTGCCGTCGAACATGGCGGTGATCTCATTCTCCGCGGATGACCCGGACCCGCCGACGCACGAGTGACCGGTGACGACAGCTGCGCCCGGTGCGCCGGCCGCGATCGTCGCCAACGGCCACATGTTCAAGAAGCGGCTGAGCAACTCAGGTGCCGAGCGCGAGCCGCTCGCTCATCCACCTGGCGTACTCCCGCCACGGGTCGACCGAACCGGCACCGAGGATCTCGACATGGCGGGTCAGCGCGTCGTGCGCGTGGAACCACTCCGACCCGGTGATCCGGTGCTCGGCGAATTGCAGATGGCGCGCGTGCTCCTCCGTGCGGTCGCCCCGTTCGAAGGCGAGCACTTCGTGGTGCGGCAGGGCGGCGAGCCTGGCACGCGGGTTCGCCGTGGTGCCGATCTTGATGCGTTCGCCGTAGCGGATGTAGTAGACGACATCGACCCTGACCACCGTCCCGACCTGGTCGGGGATGTCGCCGTACGCCCACTCGCAGACGGCGCAGATCCAGCCGGATGCGAAGTGCGCGCCCAGCCTGGATCCGCAGGCCGGGCAGGCACTCGGCAGCAGGTCGGTGACGCCCACCCCGCGCACCACCCAGTCGTGCGCCTCCAGCAGATGGAGCCGACACAGGCTCAGCCCGGAATCGTCATCGACGGGAGCGGCGCACGGCACGCCGAGGTGGTCGACGACCGTGCAGCCGGATCTGAACGAGAGCACCGCAGAATCGCCGTCGCTGGTCACGCCCACACGATAAGCGCGGCCCCCGACATCCGCGGCCGCCGGCATCCCTGGCCGCTGACGTCCCTGGCGCTGACATCCCTGGCCGCCGACGCGATTCCCTCGAAGTCTCCGCCGGGATGCGTTCCGCGGAGGACGTTGCGGAGGGCGACCCTGTTACCCGAGCCGAACGCATCCTGTGCTTCATGCACCGGTCGAACTCCCCGGCGTTGAGGTGATCGAGCACGGTGAGGACGATTTCGGTGTTGGTGCGGGTGTGCATGGGTTCCTTCCGGCAATGGCGGAGGGCGATTCAGGGCATGAAGCGACGGACGGCGTCGAGGAAGCCCGACGGATCGTCCACGGAGATCCGCACCTCCGTGACGACGACGTCTCCTGGTGGGAGTCGGAGCCGGGTGGGCCCTTCGAGTTCGATGTCGATCTGGGTCTGGTCCTGCGTGAGGCAGTTGAGGATCTGCTCGTCACCCTCGCCCTGCACCGTGAACGCCTTCTGTGACTGCACCGAGCGATTCCGGCGGGCGACCGACGCGACGACGTCCCACGGTAGGTCGAGATCGACCTCCCCTCCACTGCGCACCCGGATACCGTGCGGACCGACGCTGTGCGGACGGGTGACGTAGCCGCACAGCATGCCGATCATGAACAGCGCACCCGAGATCCCCACGATCAGCAGCGGGATGCGGATGGCGGGCCACGGATGCACCATCAGATCGACGATCGGCACCTCGATCACGCACAGCACGACGAAGGTGACGAGGATGCCGCGGATCGGCTTGTCGTTGCCGAATCCGACCGCGCCCTGCGGCACGCGGGGTCGTCGGAGGATGAAGCGGAAGATGCTCCGCCACGCGGCCGCCTCGCGCCGGGTTGCCCGGCGGAGCGCCGGCCTAACGCCGCGATCGGCTCCGGTCGGCGTGACGGGGCGCGGTGCGGTGTCCGTCCGTGGGGGAGTGAGTCGGGTTGGCATGATCCTCCTCGGTGATCGACGGGCTGGACGAATCAGACGAAGGCGACGATGACGGCGGATGCGATCCCGCCTAGGGCGAAGCCGCCGGCGATGGGCAGGCTGCGCTTCGCGGTTCCGGAGAAGAACCGGCTCGTGATGCGGTGCATCGCCCCTCGGATGCGGTCACCTGCGACGGCGCCCACTACGAGCAGCACCACAGTCGGCAGCGCGTACACGGCGGTGTAGGCCGCGAGCGCCACGGCGGCGACCGCGGCGGAGATCTCGAAGGTGATCAGCCGCTCGATCGCGATGAGCAGGGGAAACGCGTTGGGCAGATCGGCGATCGTCGCCGCAGCTCCGATGGGGACAGCGGTGAGCGGTCCGAACCACTCCGGGAGTACGAACGGCTTGCGCGGGCGATCGCTCAGGCGCTTGTAGGCGAGGTAGAACAAGAAGATCGCGAGCAGCGCGAACGTGCCTCGACGGATCCAGCTCGCTGCGCCGGCAATGGTCGACTCGGCTGCGCTCGCGCCGAAGTACAGTGCGAGGGCGAGTGCGAAGAACATGACGGCCGCGCCGATAGCGTATGCGGATCCCGACGCGACCGGCTGACGCGCGGTGAGGAGGATAACCATCACCAGGAACAGCGTCGACGTGTTGACGGAGTCGAGTAGCGCGAGCCCGATGAGCGTGACGATCAGCTCGATATCCATCTCACCCTCTTCCTATCACTGAAGTAACTACAATATATACTGCCTTCAGTACTACTGTTCACTTGCGACTGGCGCTTCTGCAACAGACCCGTTGGTTAGGATTCAAGAGGTCTCCGGCACGTCGCCGAGTTCCGTCCCTTCCCCCTCGAGGTACCGTCGTGACCGCCAATCCGCTCGCTCCGACCTGGCTCGCCGCCCCCTCCCACGCCAACGACCTCGCTCCCGGCGTGTGGCCGGCGTCGACCTCGAGGTCCGCCGACGGGTCGGTCGCCATCGCGGGCATCGAGCTGGCCGCCCTCGCCCGCGACTTCGGCACGCCGGTTCTCGTGATGGACGAGCAGGATGTCCGTGACCGGGCCGTGCGCGTCCGATCCGCGTTCGAACGCGAGTTCTCCCGTGTCGGTTCGGGCGCCACCGTCTATTACGCCGGCAAGGCGTTCCTCAGCACCGAGATCGCGCGTTGGGTGGCCGAAGCAGGGCTGAACATCGACGTGTGCAGCGGGGGAGAACTCGCCGTGGCGCTGGCCGCCGGAGTCGACGCCGGTCGGCTCGGCTTCCACGGCAACAACAAATCGCATGCCGAGATCGACAGGGCGGTCGCGGCGGGCGTCGGCGTGATCGTCGTCGACAGCGTGATCGAGATCGGCAGGGTCGCGGATGCCGCGGCTCGGCACGACCGTCGGCAGAAGGTCCGGCTCCGAGTGAACAGCGGTGTGCACGCGCACACCCACGAATACCTCGCGACCGCTCGTGAAGACCAGAAGTTCGGGATCGCGCTCGCCGATGTGCCCGCTGCGGTGGGAGACATCCGATCCCGCGACGGACTCGAGTTCCTCGGGCTGCACTCCCATATCGGATCGCAGATCTTCGAGACCGACGGTTTCGAAGAAGCGGCGCGTCGACTGCTCACGGTGCATGCCGAGCTGCTCGCAGGGGGACCGGTGCCGGAATTGAATCTGGGTGGAGGATTCGGCATCTCATACACGAGCGCGGACGACGCGATGCCGATCGAAACGCTTGCCGTGCGATTCGCCGACGCGGTCTCCGCCGCCTGCTACGACCTCGGGGTCGAGGTACCTCGGATCGCGATCGAGCCCGGTCGGTTCGTCGTGGGTCCTTCCACGGTGACGCTGTACGAGGTCGGCACCATCAAAGACGTCGCCGTGGAGGTGGCCGCGCTCGACGATGCTGCCACCGCCGTGCGTCGCTACGTGAGCGTGGACGGCGGGATGAGCGACAACGTGCGCCCCGCGCTCTATTCAGCCGACTACTCGGCGAGGATCGTCGATCGCGCGTCGGACGCCGATCCCGTGCTCGTGCGGGTCGTCGGCAAGCACTGCGAGAGCGGCGACATCGTCGTGCGTGACGAGTACCTGCCGGGCGACGTCGCGCCGGGCGACCTCCTCGCCGTGCCTGCGACCGGCGCGTATTGCTGGTCGCTCGCGAGCAATTACAACTACGTGAGCCGGCCCCCCGTCGTCGCCGTGCGAGACGGGCACGCTCGCGTCATCGTGCGTGGGGAGACCGAGGCCGACCTGCTCTCCCGGGACGCCGGTATCCGCGTCGACGATCCGACCGAACCCACGGCCGAGGTACTGCCGAGCGAAGGACACTCATGATCGAGTACCGCAACCTCAGAGTCGCCGTACTCGGCGCGGGCTCGGTCGGCGCGCAGGTCGTCTCGCTCCTGCTCGAGCACGGGGACGAGCTGGCACAGCGCTCCGGCGCGGGCCTGGAGCTCGTCGGTGTCGCGGTGCGCGATCTCGACGCGCCTCGGACGGCTGACATCCCGCGCGAGTTGTTGACGACGGATGCGGCGTCGCTGATCCTCGGCGCCGACATCGTCATCGAGCTCATCGGCGGCCTCGAACCCGCCCGCACCCTCATCCTGGACGCCCTGAACTCAGGAGCCGACGTGATCACGGGCAATAAGGCCCTGCTCGCCCACCACGGCGCAGAGCTGTTCGAGGCCGCGGAGCAGGTGGGCGCGCAGCTCTACTACGAGGCTGCGGTCGCGGCCGCGATTCCCATCATCCGTCCCCTCCGCGACAGCCTCGCCGGCGATCGGATCAAGCGGATCATGGGCATCGTCAACGGCACCACCAACTTCATCCTCGACAGCATGGATACCGCCGGTGAGTCGCTGGAGACCGCTCTGGCCACCGCCACCGCGCTCGGATACGCCGAGGCCGATCCGACCGCGGACATCGAGGGTTACGACGCGGCGCAGAAGGCCGCCATTCTCGCCGGGCTCGCTTTCCACACCACTGTTCCCATCGAGCGCGTGTACCGCGAGGGAATCACCTCGGTGACCGCCGCGCAGGTCGAGGCAGCCCGCGACGCCGGGTACGTCGTCAAGCTCCTCGCCATCGCCGAGCGGCTGGTCGACGCGACCGGCGCAGAGGGCGTGAGTGCCCGGGTGTACCCCGCGCTCATCCCGCGCTCCCATCCGCTCGCGACCGTGCACGGCGTCAAGAACGCCGTCTTCGTCGAAGCCGAGGCGGCCGGCGACCTCATGTTCTACGGCGCAGGCGCGGGTGGGCGCGAGACGGCGTCGGCCGTGCTCGGCGACCTCGTCTCGGCTGCCCGTCGACATGTCGTCGGCGGCCCGGGCGTCGCGGAGTCCACGCACGCGGATCTGCCTGTGCTGCCGATCTCCAGCGTCACCACCCGCTACCAGATCACCCTCAGGGTCGTCGACCAGCCGGGCGTTCTCGCCTCGATCGCGACGCTGTTCAGCGACCACGCTGTCTCCATCGAGACGGTTGCTCAGAGCGTCGCCGACACAGCCGTGCTCGGGGCTGATGGCGAAGACGACGAGGCGGTCGCGCCCGGCGCTACCCTGGTGATCGGCACCCACGAGGCGTCTGAGGCCGATCTGGCTGCCACCGTCGAGACGATCGCGGCGGCCGATGTCGTCAGTTCCATCACATCAGTAATGAGAGTCGAAGGTCTGTGACCCATGTCCGATAGCGAAAGGGCTGTGCCCACCGCAACTGCGAATGGGTTCCGCCCGACCGGAGGTGACGGACCGATGAGCCGGCAGTGGCGCGGGGTGCTTCGCGAGTACGCCGACCGCCTGGACGTGACCGACGCCACGCCGATCGTCACACTCGGTGAGGGCGGCACTCCGCTGATCCCCGCGCCCGCCCTCTCCGCGCGTACCGGCGCCGACGTGTGGGTGAAGTACGAGGGGATGAACCCGACGGGGTCGTTCAAGGACCGCGGGATGACCATGGCGATCTCCAAAGCGGCCGAACACGGTGCCAAGGCGGTCATCTGCGCATCCACCGGCAACACATCGGCGTCTGCGGCGGCCTACGCCACGCACGCCGGGCTCACTTCAGTCGTGCTCGTGCCCGACGGTCGGATCGCGATGGGCAAGCTCAGTCAGGCGGTTGCCCACAACGCCGAGATCCTCCAGGTGCTCGGCAACTTCGACGACTGCCTCGACATCGCCCGCGATCTCGCTGACAACTACCCGGTGCACCTGGTCAACTCGGTGAATCCCGACCGGATCGCCGGGCAGAAGACCGCCGCGTTCGAAGTCGCCGAGGTGCTCGGAGACGCGCCGGATTTCCACATCGTCCCGGTCGGCAACGCCGGCAACTACACCGCGTACTTCCGCGGGTACACCGAGGACCTCGCTCGCGGCGCCACTACGAAGCTGCCGCGGATGTTTGGCTTCCAGGCCGCGGGCAGCGCGCCGATCGTGCTCGGGCACATCGTCCGCGACCCCGACACCATCGCGACCGCGATCCGCATCGGCAACCCCGCGTCGTGGGCGCTCGCGACCGAGGCGCGGGAGGCCAGCGACGGCTACTTCGGTGCGATCTCCGACGAGCTCATTCTCGAGGCGCACCGCATCCTCTCGGCGGAGGTGGGGATCTTCGTCGAGCCCGCGTCCGCGATCAGTGTCGCCGGGCTGCTCGAGCGCTCGGAGGCGGGGGAGATCCCCCGAGGCTCGACCGTGGTGCTCACGGTGACCGGGCACGGGTTGAAAGACCCGCAGTGGGCGCTTCGCAACGCCGACGGCACCCAGGTCAGCCCCACGACCGTCCCGGTTGACACCGCGGCGATCGCCGGCCTGCTCGGGCTCGCGAAAGACCCTGCGTGACCCTTCCCGTGGTCCCGCTCCCGGGCGGACACTCGGTGCACGTCAAGGTGCCTGCGACGACCGCCAATCTCGGCCCGGGCTTCGACACGCTCGGCCTCGCCCTGTCGCTCTACGACGAACTGACGGTCACGGTTCGCGACGAGCCGGGCACGCACGTCGATGTCGTGGGTGTCGGAGCGGGCGAGGTGGCGACGGATGACTCGAACCTCGTCGCCCGTGCGCTGCACCACTGTCTGAATCGACTCGGGTATCGCCTCCCCGGCGTCCACATCGTCGCCCGCAACGCGATCCCGCATGGTCGGGGGCTGGGCTCCTCCGGAGCGGCGATCGTGGCCGGGGTGATGGCTGCTCGCGGGCTGCTCGAGGGGATCGTGCCCGTCGGGCCCGGGGAACTCCTCGCCCTCGCGACCGCACTGGAAGGACACCCCGATAACGTCGCACCGGCGCTGTTCGGCGGACTCACGATCGCCTGGACCTCCCCGGAGGGACCGCAGCACAAGAAGCTGATGGTGCACCGTGGCGTGTCACCGCTGATCTGCGTGCCCGAGAACACGATGTCCACCGAGGTCGCGCGGGGCCTGCGTCCGGCGTCCGTTCCGCATGAAGACGCCATCTTCAACGTGTCCCGCTCGGCGTTGCTGATCGCTGCCCTCATTCAGAGCCCCGAGTTGTTGCTCGCAGCCACCGAGGACCGGCTCCATCAGAGCTACCGGGCCTCGGCGATGCCAGGCACGGATTCCCTCATCACCGAGCTGAGGTCGCACGGTCTCGCCGCCGTGCTCTCGGGTGCCGGACCCTCGATCCTGGTGCTCTGCAGCGACCCCGCACAGCGTCTGGAAGCGGCCGAACTCGTGGGCCGACACACTGCCGCCGCCTGGCATTCGCTCATGCTGGCCGTGGATTTCAAAGGTGCTACAGTGAGTGCGCACCCGGCCGGAGCGCTGGCTTAGCCAGTCGCCATCCGTGGTTCCGCCCCACTCGGCGCGGAACCGATACCGACTCGGGTCGATCTCCATCAGCAATCGCTGCCTCGCAGAACTCTTCTGCGCAACCCGTTCAGGACTGCGAACCAGCGACGAGCTTCCCCGATGCGCCTTCTTCGCGCTCGGGAGAAAAGGACCACTCCCCATGTCTGACCTCGACGCGCCCACCCAGGACGCCGCCACCCCCGTCACGGGCCGCTCATCGCTGAGCGCTCTCCGCCTTCCCGAACTGCAGGCGCTGGCCGCCGGTTACGGCATCGGCACCTCACGCCTCCGCAAGGGCGAGCTCGTCGATGCCATCGACGCGGCCCAGACCGGTCGGAGCACGACCGTCGCCGATGCAGGCACCCCTGCGCAGGGTGCCGCGGCTCCCGACGCGCAGCCCTCCAGCGTCGACGGTCCGAGCACCGGCATCCTGAGCACGGGGATCTCGAGCCCCGACATCTCCAGCCCCGATAGCTCGAGCCCCGATAGCTCGAGTACCGACATCTCCAGCCCAGCGGTCGAGGCCGCGGCGGCTCCTCAGCCCATCGATGCCGCCGTCACGACGCGAGACGCGACCGCGCCACGCAAGCGCACCTCCCGTCGGGTCAGTGCCGCCGCCGGTGTCATCACCACGCCCGAAGCGGTCGAGACGACACCGCTGCCTGCCGCGGAGCACGTGAACCGCGTCGAAACGGATGATCCGAGCGCCGAGACCGTGCAGGAGCCTCCCATCGAGCTGCCGACCCGTCGCCGCGACGAGCGACCGGAGCCGGCTCGCGAGGTCCCGCTCGTCCCGCTTCCGACTGCCGAGGACCGCGAGAATCTCGACACCGGCGATCGCGGTGACGAGAATCAGGGCCAGCGCGGCCGGAACCGCAATCGCAACCGCGGCGATCGCCAGCAGGACCGTCAGCAGCAGGACCGCCAGCTATCGGACCGCCAGGGCGAGCAGCCGCAGGCCCAGTCCGACGAGCAGCCGCAGGAGAACGGTCGCCGCAACCGCAGCCGGGGTGGCGAGAACCGCAACAACGACCGCGGCGCCGACAACCGAGGTACCGACAACCGCGGCGCCGACAACCGAGGTACCGATAATCGCAGCGGCGACAGCCGCGCGGACCGCAACGCCGACGACCGCCAGCAGAGCGAGCGACAGCAGGACCGTCAGCAGCAGGGCGATCGCCAGCAGACCGACCGTCAGCAGGCCGACCGTCAGCAGGACGACGGGGACCGTGGCGGTCGTGGCCGCTACCGCGACCGCAAGCGCCGCGGACAGGGCGTCAACGAGGAATTCGAGCCTGAGCTCAGCGACGACGACGTCCTCATCCCGGTCGCCGGCATCCTCGACGTGCTCGACAACTACGCCTTCGTGCGCACCAGCGGGTACCTGCCGGGCAACAACGACGTGTACGTCTCGCTCGGCCAGGTGAAGAAGTACCACCTCCGCAAGGGCGACGCGGTTGTGGGAGCCATCCGGCAGCCGCGCGAGAACGAGAACGCAGGGAGGCAGAAGTACAACGCGATCGTGCGCATCGAGTCGATCAACGGCCTCCCCGTCGAGCAAGCTGCCGAGCGGGTCGAGTTCGGCAAGCTCACTCCTCTGTACCCTCAGGAGCGGCTGCGCCTGGAGACGGAGTCGAACAAGCTCACCACCCGCATCATCGATCTCGTATCGCCGATCGGCAAGGGACAGCGCGGGCTCATCGTGTCGCCGCCGAAGGCCGGTAAGACACTCGTTCTCCAGGCCATCGCGAACGCCATCGCGAAGAACAACCCGGAAGTACACCTCATGGTCGTGCTCGTCGACGAGCGCCCGGAGGAGGTCACGGATATGCAGCGCACAGTGAAGGGCGAGGTCATCGCCTCGACCTTCGACCGTCCCGCTGAGGACCACACCACGGTCGCGGAACTCGCGATCGAACGCGCCAAGCGTCTGGTGGAACTCGGGCACGACGTCGTCGTGCTCCTCGACTCGATCACCAGGCTGGGTCGCGCCTACAACCTCACGGCGCCAGCATCCGGTCGCGTCCTGTCCGGGGGCGTCGACTCGTCAGCGCTATACCCGCCGAAGCGCTTCTTCGGTGCTGCACGCAATATCGAGGACGGCGGTTCGCTCACCATCCTCGCGACCGCGCTCGTCGAGACCGGCTCCAAGATGGACGAGGTCATCTTCGAGGAGTTCAAGGGCACCGGCAACATGGAGCTGCGGCTGTCCCGGCAGCTCGCCGACAAGCGGATCTTCCCCGCGGTCGATGTCAACGCCTCGGGCACCCGCCGCGAAGAGATGCTGATGGGCGCCGACGAGACCAAGATCAATTGGAAACTGCGTCGTGCGCTGGCCGGACTGGATACCCAGCAGGCCCTCGAGCTCGTGCTGACTCGTCTGAAGGACACCACCTCCAACGTGGAGTTCCTCATGCAGGTGCAGAAGTCGATGCCCGGCGCCCCCGGTTCCGAGAAGGACTGATCCGTGTTCGAGTCAGTACAGAACCTGCTGACCGAGCACGACGAGCTCCAAGAGCAGCTCGCAGATCCGGCCCTCCATTCCGACCCGGCGCGGTCCAAGAAGGTCAACCGGCGCTATGCGGAACTGTCCCGGATCGTCGCGGCCTTCGCGGAATGGCAGACCGCGAGCGACGACCTCGCGGCGGCCACGGAGATGGCCGGTGACGATCCGTCGTTCGCCGATGAGGTGCCGGCACTGCAGACGACGACGGATGAGTCGGCGGAGAAGTTGCGGCGGCTGCTCATCCCGCGCGACCCCAACGACGGGCGCGACGTGATCATGGAGATCAAGATGGGGGAGGGCGGTGCCGAGTCGGCCCTGTTCGCCGCCGATCTGCTGAGGATGTACCTGCACTACGCCGAGTCGAAACGCTGGAAGACCGAGATCCTCGAGCAGACGCAGAGCGACCTGGGCGGCTACAAAGACGTGCAGATCGCCATCAAGGGGTCGTCGAGCGACCCGGCACAGGGGGTGTGGGCGCACCTCAAGTACGAGGGCGGGGTGCACCGTGTGCAGCGCGTTCCCGCCACGGAATCGCAGGGGCGCATCCATACCTCTGCGGCCGGAGTGCTCGTCTTTCCCGAAGTGGATGAGCCAGAAGAGGTCGAGATCAGTCAGAACGACCTGAAAATCGACGTGTACCGGTCGAGCGGGCCCGGCGGTCAATCCGTGAACACCACTGACTCGGCCGTGCGGATCACCCACCTCCCGACCGGGATCGTTGTGGCGATGCAGAACGAGAAGAGCCAGTTGCAGAACCGCGAGGCCGGCATGCGCGTGCTGCGGGCGCGCATTCTCGCGCGATATCAGGAGGAGGCGGATGCCGAGGCCTCCGCCGTGCGTAAGAGCCAGATCCGCACCATGGACCGCTCCGAGCGCATCCGCACCTACAACTTCCCCGAGAACCGCATCGCCGACCACCGCACCGGGTACAAGGC
>CAXTLO010000031.1:12850-17185 GCA_964244965.1 uncultured Marisediminicola sp. | reverse complement strand
GACGTCGACGCGCTCATCGACGACACCGATCGGGACGACACCGACTCCGGTGTCGCACCGGTGCGCGCCACACGAGCAGTAAGCAGTACGGCTACGACGCGATCGATGATCGGCGCGGAGCCGGAGAAGAAGTCGCGCCTCCTGCCCATCGTCGCGATCTCACTCGGCGGCGCCGTGTTCATCGCCGCCGTCAGTTGGCTCGTCGCCAGCTTGTTCTTCACCCAGTTCTGACCCGTTCCATTCCGATAGGACCTCGTGACCGCATCCCCACACGCTCTCGATCTGCTCCAGCTCGCCGCTGCAGCGGCTGACGCCAAACAGGCCGAAGATCTCGTCGCACTCGATGTGTCCGGGCCGCTGCCCCTCACCGACGTGTTCCTCCTCGCCACCGGCCGCAATGAGCGCAACGTGGTCTCCATCGCGACGGAGATCGAGGATCGCCTCATCCAAAGCGGAACGAAACCGCTCCGTCGCGAGGGACGTGCCGAGGGCCGGTGGATTCTGCTCGACTTCGGTGATCTGGTGGTGCACGTGTTCCACGAGGAGGACCGGATGTACTACTCGCTCGAGCGGTTGTGGAAGGACTGCCCAGCGATCCCACTGCAGTCCGTGACCGCTCCCTCCGGCGACTGACTGGACGGTTCGCATCCCCGGTAGAACCGCATGAGGCGCCTCCCGCTGCCGGAGTGGCGGCGGAGCCAGGATGACGCGGCACGACTCATCCGAGATCTGGACGCGTGGGCTGCGAGCGAAGAGCTTGCCGCGCTCGTCGCTGCGTCCGGATCCGCTATGTCGTCGATGGGTGCCGCACGGTTCGACGAGCTCGCTGCCGCCTCCGCCGCCTGGGACGCCCGTCGCGGGCGGGAACGCGACCAGGCCGCGATCTCAGAACCCTCAGCCGACCTGACGCGGCTGGTACTCGACTCCGCGGCAGTGCTGGGGCTGGCCGACCGCACGGTACCGCGAGGCACCCGGTACGACGCGATACTCCTGACCGGCGGGATGGTACGCGCGGAGATCGTGAAACCCCGCTTCGTGCGACAACTGCTCGACGGCGGGCTGACAGCAGGCGAGGTCACGTTCCTCGGCGCCTTCCGCGCGTTCTCCGAGGAGGAGGTGGACCTCGCCGACGCCCTGGGGATGCGGTCGCGTGATGAGGCCGACGCGATGGCGGAGGGGCTGGAGCGCGCCCTCGGCCCACTCGGGCCGTCGGTCGAGAACGGCGATGGCCGCCGGGATAAGTCGGGATGGCGGTCAGTCACTTGGCGGGGGGACACACCAGCCGCCGTGGGGACGCTCATCGGAGTGCTTGCGGCGCCGTCATCCGACCCGACCCGACGGCGGGCCGACACCGCGGACACGTTCCGATTCTGGGCAGAGCGATCGGCTGCATCATCTGTGCTGGTGATCACGACGCCCGTGTACGTGCCCTATCAGGCGGCGGTCGCGGCGCACGTGCTCGGCGCGGAGCGGGGCCTGGCCGTCGAGACGGTGGGGGTGACGGACGCGGCATCCGATCTGGGCGTGCACACCCAGCCGTTCCTGCCCCAGCATCATCTACAGGAGCTCCGGTCCGCGATCCTCGCGATGCGCTCGCTGCGGGCGGTGCTGGCGGAGCGCCTGGCGTATCTGTAGTAATCTTCTGACGTCGCCTCCGCGGTTCGTTTCGGCGGAGTGGCACGGGTCCATGGCGCAGCCTGGTAGCGCACCTGCATGGCATGCAGGGGGTCAGGGGTTCGAATCCCCTTGGATCCACCCTCAGTTCCGATCCACCTCAGTTGGATCCACCGTCGGTTCCGGAGCGTCCTCGGCTCAGAACCGGCCCTTCGACGACGAGCCATCGAGCGACGACGGGTCAGCTGAAGACGGAGACCAAGCCCCAGATGCCGGTTCCGACACCGACCCAGAGCAGGGCACTCGCCGAGATGGCGATCACAATGCCGGTATATCGGTGCGCGGCGCGCTCGTTCACGGGCAGCTCCCCACCGCCCGGGGTGTCCGAGAAGCGGTCATGCGCGTGAGTGGTGACGACGCTCATCCGATTCCCCCGATCGCGCACCTCCCCTGGTGCTGTACGACGAGCGTACGACAGGGGCGTCTGCCGCTCACCACCCAGTTCGGGGGGGCGAGGCGTGGCGCCGTGGGTCTAAGCCGATGAGGAGTTGGCCAGGGCAGCGCCCCGAGCCTCGCGTGCGGCTTCCCGTACGAAGTACTCGGCCACCCTTTTCAAGGAGGTGCACTGCTCCGCCGCGAGCGGATGGTGCATCCAGGTGGCGAAGTAGGTCGACTCCTGGCGAGCGACGAATCCGAGCAGAGCGTCGATGCTGTGCGCCGGATACCGGCGGTCGAGTACCCGCCACTCGGTGGCAGACAGGGGGTGGAAGTCGATGTCCTCGACGGTGAGGACGTTCGTGCGGTCCATGGTGATCTCCTAACGGACCACCCGAGTATAGACAGACCTGATCACCCCATAGCGAGGGCTTGCCAGGCGACGGCCGGTCGGCTACCTAGTGACGTCAGGATCACGTCGGCCCCGGCGGTCGTGGCGGCGAGCGGCGCCTCTAGGCTGGTCGCGGACGACACCCGAACCCGGAGGATGCACATGACCGAGACGGATCTCATCACCCGATGGGAGCGGGCACGACTGCACATCATCCTGTCTCAGCTCGGCCCGATCGTGCTTCTCACGTCGACGATCGCTCTGCTTCAGGCGGGACTCGCCGATACGCCGGTGCTGGTCCGGATGGCGATGGCGGGCATCCTGCTCGCGACCGGCGTACTCGGCGCAGCGGCGCAGTTCGCCGCGGCGACCGAGGGGGGCGCTGTCGCTGCGGAACTTGCCGAGTTCGACACGCTCACCGAACTCGGCCGCACCATCGCGCGGCTCGGCAGGTGGGTCGACCTGGTGCGATTCGGTACTCCAGCGGTGTTCGTGTTGATCTTCGTGCTGCTTCTGGTGGCGCTTTTCGTTCCGGGCACTGCCTGACGGCTGCTTCGCCCCAGAACCGCTCGATCACCACGCGGCGGGGCGGTAGTCCTTCAAGAAGACGCCGTAGACATCCTCGCCGGCTTCGCCTCGCACGATCGGGTCGTAGACCCTCGCCGCGCCGTCCACCAGGTCGAGCGGAGCGTGGAACCCCTCACCGGCGAGCCTGATCTTGGTCGGATGCGGGCGCTCATCCGTGATCCACCCGGTATCGACGCTCGTCATCAAGATGCGGTCCGCCTCGAACATCTCCGTCGCGCTCGTGCGGGTGAGCATATTGAGCGCGGCCTTTGCCATGTTGGTATGCGGATGGCCCGGTCCCTTGTATCCCCGGCCGAACTGCCCCTCCATCGCGGAGACGTTCACGACGTACGCCCGCGCCGCGGTCGTTGCGGCGAGCGCCGGGCGGAGCCGGCTGACGAGCAGGAACGGCGCGGTGACGTTGGCGAGCTGCACCTCGAGCAGTTCGAGGGGATCGACTTCGTGCACCCGGTCGGTCCAGCTGTTGCGATCGTGACGATCAGGGAGCAGACCACCGGCGTCGATAGCCGTCCCGTCCTCGTGCCGCGCCAGCGATGCGGAACCGGCGGCGACGGAGGCCGCAGTGAACTCGGACGGGTTCATCGAATCCGGGGTGAGACCAGCATGGGCGAGAGCGGCGACATCGGCCAGAAGCGGGTGCGCACTGACCGACTCCGCGAGGGCACGGGGATGCGCATCATCCGCGTGCCCGAAGCTCAGCAGTTCGGGAAGCGGTCCGTCGGGCAGGGGCGCTGACTCCGCTCGTGTCAGCGGGGCATAGCTGCCTGGCGACCGGCGGACGGTCTGCGCGGCGTTGTTGATGAGGATGTCCAGCGGCCCGGCGGTCGCAACCGCGTCGGCGAGTCCGAGCACCTGAGCCGGATCGCGGAGATCGATGCCGACGATGCGCAGCCGGTGCAGCCAGTCCCCGGCGTCGGGCAGAGCGGTGAACCGGCGGACGGCATCGCGCGGAAAACGGGTCGTGATCGTGGTGTGTGCGCCATCGCGCAGCAGCCGGAGTGCGATGTGCATTCCGATCTTCGCGCGCCCGCCGGTGAGCAGCGCGCGTCGGCCGGTCAGATCGGTGCGCGCATCGCGCTTGCCATGCGAGAAGGCCGCGCAGTCCGGGCAGAGCTGGTGGTAGAAAGCATCGACCACGGTGTAGTGCTGCTTGCAGATGTAGCACGGCCGGGAGCGGATCAGCTCGCCCGGCGCCCTCTGGCTGCTCGCGATCGCCAACGGCACGCCTCTGGTCTCGTCGTCGATGCGGTCGGGCGCCCGCGCGAACACCGCGTCCGCGTCGAGGACGTAGACGTGGATGCTGACCG
>CAXTLO010000031.1:0-12840 GCA_964244965.1 uncultured Marisediminicola sp. | reverse complement strand
CGGGCGCCCCGGTCGCCGTCGCGGCCACCACCGCGCGGTCGGCGTTCGCGACCCGCTCGCGTTTCTCGGACCGGCGATTCTTTTTCACGGCTTTGAACATCCGGGCCGTCGCACGCCGCACGGTGAGGAAGTCGGGATGGTCGTCGTCGACCTGATCCAATTCCGCCAGCACGCGCAAGGTGGTCGCGAGATCCGCCGGATCGATGACGGCGGCCGAATCGACCTCGGGAGAGGGATCGGCGGCGGGGGACGGCGGGACGGGCGGCACAGTGAATGGTACCCGGGGCGATGAGCGAGCCCGGGCACCGCACGGTCGCGGCGGTGTGGCACGGTTGACCCATGACCGATGCGCTGCTCGACCGCGTGCCGGCGCCGTGGGACGCGGATGAGGGGTACTCGGCGTTCGAGGAGTGGGCGGCGGCACGAGGCTTCACCCTCTATCCGGCGCAGTCCGACGCGCTCATCGAGATCGTCTCCGGCGCGAACGTCATCCTCAGCACGCCCACCGGCACCGGCAAGTCCCTGGTGGCGCTCGGGGCACACTTCGCCGCCTTCGCCGAAGGGAGGCGCAGCTACTACACCGCGCCGATCAAGGCCCTCGTGTCCGAGAAGTTCTTCGCCCTCGTCGGCGTCTTCGGAGCCGCCAACGTCGGCATGGTGACCGGCGACTCGTCCGTGAACCCGGATGCGCCGATCATCTGCTGCACGGCCGAGATACTCGCCAATCTCGCCCTGCGGCACGGTCCGGACACCGACGTGGGTCAGGTGGTCATGGACGAGTTCCACTTCTACGCCGACCCCGAGCGGGGTTGGGCGTGGCAGGTGCCCCTGCTGACCCTCCCCGGGGTGCAGTTCGTGCTGATGTCGGCGACCCTGGGCGATGTCGGGTGGCTCGCGGAGGACCTCACCCGTCGCACCGGGCGGGAGACGGCGGTGATCACCGGGGTGGATCGTCCCGTGCCGCTGCACTACTACTACGAGACGACGCCCGTGCAGGAGACGGTCGAGCAGCTGCTGTCCACCGGGCAGGCGCCGATCTACATCGTGCACTTCTCGCAGGCGGCCGCCCTCGAGCGCGCGCAAGCGCTGACGAGCATCAAGGTCGCGAGCCGGGAGCAGCGCGATCTCGTCGCGGCGACGATCGGGGACTTCCGATTCACGACCGCGTTTGGTCGCACCTTGTCGCGATTGGTGCGTGCGGGGATCGGCGTGCATCACGCGGGGATGCTCCCGAAGTACCGACGTCTCGTCGAGCAACTCGCGCAGCAGGGTCTGCTCCGCGTCATCTGCGGCACCGACACGCTCGGCGTCGGCATCAACGTGCCGATTCGCACCGTGCTGCTTACTGCGCTGACGAAGTTCGACGGTACGCGGATGCGTCAGCTCAGCGCACGCGAGTTCCACCAGGTCGCCGGTCGGGCCGGGCGCGCTGGATACGACACCGCGGGTACCGTCGTCTGCCAGGCACCGGAGCACGAGGTCGAGAATGCACGGCTGGTCGCCCGAGCCGGTGACGACCCGAAGAAGGTCAAGCGCATCCAGCGCAAGAGAGCGCCGGAGGGTTTCGTCTCCTGGGGTGAGCCGAGCTTCCAGCGCCTCATCATCGCCGAGCCGGAACGGCTCACCTCACACATGAGCGTCACCCACTCGACGCTCCTGAACGTGATCGGCCGCGGCGGCGACGCCTTCGCCCACGTGCGGAACCTCGTCTTCGACAACCACGAACCATGGCGTAAGCAGCTCGCGCTCGCCCGCCAGGCGCTCGCGATCTACCGCACACTCCGTACGGCCGAGATCGTTCAGCAGACCGGGGGAGGGATCGGCGGGCACGCCGACATCCGCCTCACCGTCGATTTGCCGCCGAACTTCGCCCTCAACCAGCCCCTATCACCGCTTGCCCTCGCGGTATTCGACCTGCTGCAGAACGAGGAGCCGACCTACGCCCTCGACATGATCTCGGTCCTCGAGGCGACCCTCGACGACCCGAGGCCGGTGCTCTCCCAGCAGCAGTTCCTCGCCAGGGGCGAGGCAGTCGCCGCGATGAAGGCGGAGGGGATCGAGTACGACCAGCGTATGGAACTGCTCGAGGCGGTCACCTACCCCAAGCCCCTCGAGCACCTGCTGGGTGAGGCGTTCGAGGTGTATCGCGCGTCGCAACCATGGGTGGGCGACTTCGAGCTCAGCCCGAAATCCGTGGTGCGCGACCTGTACGAGCGGGCCATGACCTTCGTCGAGTACATCGGCTACTACAAGCTCCAGCGCTCCGAGGGCCTCGTACTGCGCTACCTCTCCGACGCGTTCCGCGCGGCTCGGCAGACCATCCCGGAGGAGGCACGGACCGAGGAGCTGATCGACCTGATCGAGTGGCTCGGTGAGCTGGTGCGGCAAGTCGATTCGAGTCTGCTCGACGAGTGGGAGGCGCTGTCGCATCCGGCCGTCGATGCCGACGACGTCGCCCCGGTGCTACCGCCCACGCCGGCGGGGGTGACCTCGAACCCGAGAGCCTTCCGCATCCTCGTGCGCAACGCGCTGTTCCGGAGGGTGCAGCTCGCCGCTCTCGAGCGCTACGACGACCTCGCCGAGCTCGACGCTGCGTCGGGCTTCGATGCCGCCCGCTGGGCGCATGTGCTCGACGACTACTGGGCGGAGTACGACCGGATCGGAACCGACGCGGATGCACGGAGCGCCGCCATGCTCGTCATCGAGGAGGGGCCGGCGGTGTGGACGGTGCGGCAGATCCTCGCCGACCCCGATGGCGACCACGATTGGTCCATCACCGCGGAGGTCGACCTGGAACAATCCCGAGCCGACGGCGTTGCAGTAGTGCGGGTGACGTCAGTCGCGAGATCGTGACTCCGCCCGGCTCGAGTTCCGAGGCTGAGAGGGACGCACGATGACCAGCAGTGATTCGACCACCGAACTGCCTGCGACGACGGGGCGGTTCCACGTCATCGACGACGGGGAGACCGTGCTCAGCGCGGAGGCGTTCAAGGCTGCGTTCCGCAACCACCCCGCGGGAGTCGCGGTCATCACCGCCGACGCGGGCGATGGGCCGGTCGCGCTGACCGCGACCTCGGTCTTCTCGGTCAGCGCCGACCCCCCGCTGCTGGTGTTCTCGCTGTCGGCGACGTCCTCGAGCACGCCGACGCTCACCCGTGCCGACACCGTGGTAGTCCATCTCCTCTCCGCGGATCAGCTCGACATCGCCGTGCTCGGTGCGACGAGCGGCATCGATCGCTTCGCCGACACGTCCATCTGGTCACGGCTCGAGACCGGCGAGCCGTACTTCCCCGCCGCGCCGGTGTGGATCCGCGGGCGGGTCGTCGACCGGATGGAGGCAGGCGCCTCGACCGTGCTTGCCGTGGAAGCGCTTCAGGCGCACACCCCCGAGCGCGGGAGTACGGCCGCCGACGCTGCCAACTCACGTCCGCTCGTCTACCACAACCGCACCTGGCACATGCTCTCGGACGGGTCGAAGCTCGCATGACGGCCGCTTCGCCGTGACGGACGTGCTTTCGTGAAGGTCGTGTGTGCATGACCCGGGCCCAGCGCCTGGTCCTGACCATCTCGATCCTGGCCGCCTTCGTCCCGTTCCTCGACGGTTCGGTGATCAACGTGGCGGTTCCCGCCATCAGCGAGGAGCTCGGAGGTGGTCTGCGCACCCAGCAGTGGGTGGTCGACGCGTACCTGATCACGCTCGGTTCGCTGATCCTGGTCGCCGGATCCCTGTCCGACCTGCACGGTCGCCTCCTCATCCTGCGGCTCGGGCTCATCGGCTTCGGTGTGACCTCGGTGCTGTGCGCGATCGCGCCGACGGCGGAGATCCTCATCGTCGCGCGGGGGCTGCAGGGAATCTCCGGAGCCCTCCTCGTGCCCAGTTCCCTGGCCCTGATCCTGGCCAACTTCCGCGGTGCGGAACAGGCCAAGGCGATCGGCACGTGGACCGGGTTCACCAGCGCCGCCTTCCTCCTCGGGCCGATCCTCGGCGGAGTCTTCGTCGACCTCCTCACCTGGCGTCTCGTGTTCGCTATCAACGTCCTTCCGATCGTCGTGACGCTGATCCTGCTCGCCAGGCTCGGTCAGAGCGACGAGCGCAAAGCCGGATCGCACGTCGACTACCTCAGCGCGGCCCTGGCCATCGTCGGTCTCGGCGCGCCCGTGTTCGCTCTCATCGAGCAGGCGAACTTCGGGTGGCAGAGCCCGATCATCTTCGTTCCGTTCGCCGTCGGCATCGTCGCCTTCGCCGCTTTCATCTGGCGCCAGCGCGTCATCCGTGTTCCGCTCATGCCGCTCGGCCTGTTCCGCGTGCGCAACTTCGGCATGGGCAATGTCGCGACGGTCGCGATCTACGCCGCGCTCTCGCTGGGTAACTTCATCGTCGCGATCTACCTCCAGCAGGTCGTCGGATACTCCGCCACCCAGGCGGGTGCTGCCTTCCTGCCGGTCACCGTGCTGACGGTGCTGCTCTCGTCACGGTTCGGCGCGCTTGCCGGCCGTTTCGGGCCACGACTGTTCATGACAGCAGGCCCCATCATCGCCGGCATCGGATTCCTGCTTCTGCTCAGGGTGCAGGATCAGGCCGACTACCTCACCCAGGTGCTCCCGGGAGTACTCGTGTTCGGGCTCGGACTGGCCGTCACGGTCTCACCGCTGACCTCGGCCATCCTCGGGTCCATCGATTCCGAGCAGGCGGGCATCGGATCTGCGATCAACAACGCCATCGCGCGCATCGCCGGGTTGGTCGCCATCGCGATGGTGGGCGTGATCGTGGGGGAGCAACTGGATGCCGACGGCTACGCGCGCGGTGTCCTGGTCACGGCCGCGCTGCTGATCATCGGCGGCATCGTGTCTCTCGTCGGCATCCGGAACGCTGCGCTCCCCGCACTGCAGAACGCACGCGGGTGAGTCGGTCCGGGTTCGGAGCCGCCGCCCCGACTTGACGACGTCAGGCTGATAAGTCGCCGCCAGCTGCCGCCAGCACGATCACGTCGACGAGGGCGGCGACGATGATGAGCCGGAATAGCAGTCGGGACGGCGGCCGGGTGAGGACCAGGGCGACTCCGACGATCGCGATCACGCCGTTGACGGCGAGCGCGACGACGGGCAGAGCGGCCGGAGCGTTCGACGGCCCGAGGAAACCCGCGATCGCCGCGACCACGAGTGCCGCCCAGGTGACCAGGCCGCTGACGCGGGCCCCGAGCCGGTGGGGGAGACCACGCACGCCCGTGCGGCGGTCCTCGTCCAGATCGGGCAGCACGTTGGCGAAGTGCGCGGCGGCACCGAGCAGGGCGCCGAGCACTGTCGCGAAGCCGGCGGCTGCGGCCGGTTCCGCCTGCGACAGCGTCACGACCGACGGCAGAAGACCGAAGCTCACCAGATAGGGCACGACCGAGAGCGCTGTGCTCTTCAGCCCGGCGTTGTAACTCCACGCGGAGAGGATGAAGACGGTGTGCGCCGCGGTCGCCGCCAGCCCGAGCGGCACCGTGAGGGCGATCGCGACGAGGAGGGTCACGACAGCGGCGGTACGCACAGTTCCGACCGCGACGTCCCCTCGGGCGACCGGTTTGTCCGCCCGCCCGACCGCTCGGTCCCGGTCGGCGTCGATCCAGTCGTTCGACAGCCCGACCGATGCTTGATTCGCGGCTACGGCGAGACCGAGGACGACCACGCGCCAGGGTTCTAATCCCACGCCGATCCCCAGGACGACGGCGATGACGGTGACCGCGACCGCGGGCCCCGGATGCGTGGAGCCGAGCAGGGCGAGCAGCGGCTTCAGCATTTGCTCATGGTAATCAGCCGCAGCAGCCGCGCCGACCGCTCAGTGCGATCGTCCGGGCAGCAGCAGCAGCTTGCCGATGTGATCGGATGCGGTCATCCGCTCGTGGGCCGCGCGCGCGTCGGCGAGCGCGAAGCGGCTGTCCACAATCGGCAGCACGAGCCGCGACTCGACCAGCGGCCACACGTTCTCCTCGACGCTGTTCACGATGTCCGCCTTCTCGTCGAGCGTTCGTGCCCTGAGGGTGCTCCCGTGGATGCTCGCCCACCGTCGCATGATCGCGCTCGGGTCGACCGTGGCCGGCTCTCGGCTCTGGTTACCGATCATCAGCACACGACCATGCGGCGCGAGGCAGGCCAGGTCGCGGGCGAGGTAGTCGCCGCCGATGGGATCGAGGATGAGGTCGACTCCCGCACCATCGGTCGCATCGACCACGCTCGTCACGAAATCCTCGCGCCGGTAGTCGATGAGCACCTCCGCACCGAGGCGCGCGCACGCGTCGAGCTTCTCGGTCGACCCGGCGGTGACCGCGACCCGGCATCCGAGTGCTCGGGCGAGCTGGATGGCGGTGGTGCCGATACCGCTCGAGCCGCCGTGGATCAGCACCCAGTCACCCGCGCGCATCCGCCCGATCATGACCAGATTGCTCCACACGGTGGCGACCGTCTCGGGCAGGGCCGCGGCATCGACCAGCGTCACGCCGGCCGGTCTCGGCAGCACCTGACCCTCGTGGGCGACGGCAAGTTCTGCGTATCCGCCGCCCGCCATGAGCGCGCACACCTCATCGCCGACGGCCCAGCGCTCGACCCGGTCGCCGACGGCGACGATCGTTCCCGATGCTTCCATCCCCGGCCAGTCCGGCGCGCCGGCCGGCGCGGGGTAGTTTCCCTCGCGCTGGCCGATATCCGCGCGGTTGACTCCCGCGGCTGCGACGGAGATCAGCACCTCGTGCGACGCGGGCTCAGGGTCGGGCAGCTCACGCTCGACGAGGACGTCGGGTCCGCCGGGGTGGTCGATCACGATCGCACGCATCAGGCCACGCTACGCGGGGAGCGCGGGGGTCAGTCGTCCTCGCCGGTGATCTCTTCACGGATGCGCCGTAGGTCCTCGAGCAGTGCGCCGATCAGGACCCAGTTCCGCGGATGCGGCGTGGCGACGACCAGGGGAGCGGTGAGCACCGGTTCGCCATCCATGGCCGGGATGCCGATGCCCGACCGGCGGGAGCTGGTGCCTGTGGCCGCGAGGCGCCGCGACAGCAGCGTCGTGTCGTGCGCCGCCCGCCGTAGCTGCACCGCGATCGCGTCGGCCACCGGATCGTTGACCAATTCGGGGTCGTAGTTGTCGCGCACCGCCCGCGCCATGCCGATCGACCTCGTGACCAGAGTCGTGAGCCGTTCGAGCAACTCGCGGTCCTGCTCGATCGCGCGCCGGTACCGCGGTGCGCGCGGGTTGAACGACAGGCTGTCCTCGGCCTCGTCGAGCTCCTCGACCGCCTTGTCCTGCAGCGGCCGGAGTGCACGAGCTTCCGTCATCATCGCTTCGAGTTCCCCCGTGTTGCGTCTCGAGGTGAGTGTGTCGGCGAGCCGTTCCAGCACGTCGGCCACCGCGGTAGCCAGGCGACCGACAGCTAGCCGAGCGGGGGCGACCCGCACCGGAGGGACGATCACCGCGTTCACGGCCAGTCCGACGACCGCGCCGATCACGGTCTCGAGCACCCGGTCGATCGCATAGCCAGCCGACTGCGAGCCGAGCACGAGCACGAGCATCGCGCTGATCGGGATCTGGTTCGACGATCCCGGCGTGAGCCGCAGCGCCCAGGCGAGCAGCAGGGAGACCACGATGATGCTGAGCACGACCCAGGTCGCGTCACCGAACACCAGACCGGCGACGTAGGCCAGGAGGACGCCGAGAATCACACCGATGCTGCGCTCGACCCCTTTCGCGACCGACTGGTTCACGCTCGGCTGCACCACGAGCAGCGCAGCGATGGCGGCGAAGATGGGTGCGCTCTGGCCGAGCAGCAGTGCCGACAGCAGCCACGACGCGACCGCGGCGACGGAGGTCTTCAGCACCTGGAGGAGCGGGCTCCGCGCCGCGGAGCGCACCGACGCGAGCATCCGACCAGATTAGCCGCCCGCAGTAGGGTGATCGGATGAGGGCTGCCATCATCCACGGTCCGTTCGACATCCGGGTGGCCGACGTCCCTGAGCCGATACTCACCCGCGGCGACGAGGCTGTGGTCCGTGTCACCCACAGCTGCGTCTGCGGCTCGGACCTCTGGGCGTACCGCGGTATCAGCGACACCATCGGCGGAAGCCGGATCGGCCACGAGGCCCTGGGCATCGTCGAGTCGGTCGGACCGGAGGTCGGTCGGGTCAGCGTCGGGGACCTCGTCGTACTCCCGTTCTTCGCCAGCGACGGCACCTGCCAGGAGTGCCGGGCCGGCTACCCCACGGCGTGCCGTAGTGGCACCTTCTGGGGCACCAACGGGTTCGACGGCGGCCAGGGGGAGAAGGTGCGGGTGCCGTTCGCGGACGTCAACTGCTTCGTCGTGCCGCAGGACGGGCTGACGGATTCGATGATGACGGCGCTCCTGCCGCTGTCCGACGTGCTGTGCACGGGGCACCACGCCGCGGTGTGCGCTCGAGTCGCGATGGGCAGAACCGTCGTCGTGGTGGGGGACGGCGCGGTCGGGCTGTGCGGGGTCGCCGCCAGTCATCGGCTCGGCGCCCGCCGCATCATCCTCGTCAGCACCCACGGGGACCGCGCGGCGGTCGGACGCTCCTTCGGCGCCACCGACATCGTCGACGCTCGCGGGGACGACGCGGCCGAGCGGATCTTGTCGCTCACCGAGGACCTCGGTGCCGACTCGGTGCTGGAGTGCGTGGGAACGGACGACGCCTTCCGGCTGGCCGTGTCCGCGACCCGCCGGGGCGGGGATATCGGCTTCGTGGGCGTGCCTCACGGCATAGCGGACCTGCGGGTCGGCACGCTGTTCCGCAACGGGATCGGCGTGAAGGGAGGCGTCGCACCCGTCGCGAACTACATCCCCGAGCTGATGCCCGACGTGCTCGCCGGCCGGCTCGACGTCTCGGCCATCTTCGACCTCACCGTCTCGCTCGACGACATCGCGAGCGGCTACCGCGCCATGGACGAACGACGCGCCATCAAGGCCCTGGTGCGCACCTGAGCGGCGGTCGGGCCAGACGATCCGCGGGCGCCCATGCACTCGTCGACCGGCAGGCCTGCGCATAGGCTCGTCGGGTCACCAACGGAGGAGCGAGCGCATGAGCCGGATCGGCATCGATGTCACGGACGTGGCGATCGCCACGGATGACGCCGGCGCGAGTCCCGGCCTCCGTGGCGTGCTCGCGGTTCCCCGTGGGGAGGGCCCGTGGCCGGCGGTCGTGATGGTGCACGAGGCCTTCGGGGTCACCGGGGAGATGCGCGCGCAGCTGGAGCGGTTGGCCTCCGCCGGCTATCTCGTGCTCATGCCCGACCTCTTCACGGCCGGAGGGGCGCGCAAGTGCCTGACCGCGACCTTCCGGGCGCTGATGGCCCAGACGGGCCGGCCCTTCGCCGATATCGAAGCGGCACGCCTCCTGCTCGCTGCCCGCCCCGACTGCACCGGGTCGATCGGGGTCATCGGCTTCTGCATGGGCGGTGGGTTCGCCCTGCTCACCGCGAAGCGCGGCTTCGACGCCTCATCCGTCAACTACGGGCAGCTACCGCGCGACCTCGACGCCGCACTGCGCGGAGCGTGCCCGATCATCGGGTCGTTCGGCGGTGCCGACCGGTCCCTCGGGAATGCCGCCGCGAAGATCGATGCGGCGCTGACGCGGCTCGACGTGCCACACGACGTGAAAGAGTATCCGGGCGCCGGGCACGGCTTCATGGACGCGGAGACGCCAGGGCCGCGGCTGCTCAAGCCGGTGCTGGAACGCGTGCTGGGGATGGGGCCCGACCCGGATGCCACCGCCGACGCGTGGCGTCGTATCGAATCGTTCTTCGGCGAGCACCTGGCCGGCGACGGGACTCGCCCATCGGATGACCGGAACGTGGGCTCGCCGGTCGGCTGACGCAGCGCGCTCTCGCCCGCTGCGTGAGCCGGCGGAGCATCAGCCGTGCGGGGAGACGGTGCGTCCCTGCCTGGTCGCGGAGATGGCGTCGGCAGCCCGCACCAGGGTGAGGTGCGTCAGGGCCTGCGGTGTGTTGCCGACCTGCCGCCCGGCGACGGGGTCGTACTCCTCGCTCATCAGCCCGACGTCGTTCGCGAAACCGCAGAGCCGGTCCATGAGTGACTCCGCGTCATCCAGCCGCCCGCTCGCCGCGTATTGCTCGACCAGCCAGAACGAGCAGGCGAGGAACGGATGCTCGTCTCCGGCCAGCCCATCGACTCCGGAATCGGTGGTGTAGCGCAGCAGGAGGCCGTCGTGCAGCAGCTCGCGTTCGATCGCCGCGACGGTTCCGAGCATGCGCGGGTCGTCAGCGGCGAGATAGCCGACCTGCGGCAGCTGGAGCAATGACGCGTCGACCCCGCTGCCACCGTAGTACTGGGTGTAGGTGTTACGGGCAGGGTCGAAGCCCTTCTCCTCGATCTCCGCCGCGACCTCGTCACGCAGCCGCTCCCAGAGCGCCGCGGGGCCGGGCAGTCCGTGCTCGCGCACGGCACGAGCGGCGCCCAGATCATGGCTCGCGAGTGGGTGAAGTGGCGTTGCGGCCCGCGAATCTCCCAGATCCCATTGTCCGGACGCTGCCAATTGGTCTCGACGAAGCTCATCAGCGCGCGCTGCAGCGGCCAGGAGAACTTCGATTCCTCCACTCCCGCATCCCTGGCGCTCTGCAGGGCGATCATCACCTCGCCGAAGACGTCGCCCTGGTATTGGGTGTAGGCGCCGTTGCCGACCCGCACCGGAGTCGACCCCTCGTAGCCGCTCAGGTGCTCGAGCTCGTACTCGGCGAGCATGCGTTCACCAGCGATGCCGTACATGATCTGCACGTCGGCCGGATCCCCGGCGATCGCACGTAGCAACCAGCGCCGCCACCGCTTCGCCTCCGTGGTGTAGCCGTGGTCGAGCAGCACGTGAAGGGTCAGCGCCGCGTCGCGCAGCCACACGTAGCGATAATCCCAGTTGCGCACCCCGCCGAAGTCCTCCGGCAGGCTGGTGGTGGCGGCGGCCACGATCCCGCCGGTGTCCTCGTCGGTGAGGGCGCGCAGCACCAGCAGCGAGCGCGACACCATGTTTGGATGCACGTCGTGCGGATCGCGCGTCGACGCCCAGTCGGTCCACAGCTTCCGGGTCTGTCTCAGCCGTTCGGTCACGTCGACCAGCGGCGGCGCCTCCCGGTGCGACGGATACCAGGTCAGTGTCAGGTCGACGGTCTCCTGCTCGGACACGGTGAAGGTGGCGGTATGCACCGCTCCGCGCGGGTGCAGGTGCGGCCCGCGCACGATCACCGCGTTCGGTCCCGCGACGGCGATGAGGGCGCGACCGCTATGGACGTCCTTGACCTGACGCACCCAGGGGATGGTCCCGCCGTAGTCGAAGCGGATCGCCAGCTCCTCCTCGAACTCGACCGAGCCGCGGATGCCGGTGACGCGTCGCAGCACGTCGGCGCGCCGGTCGGACTGGGGCATGACGTCGGTCACCTCGGCCTCCCCGGTCGGCGTCACCCACCGGGTGACGAGGATGAACGTGCCGTCCTCGTAGCGGCGGCTCGTCTCGAGCACCTCACCGCTCGGAGCGAGCTTCCACCGGCCGTTGTCCGGGGTGCCGAGCAGTGCCGCGAACGTCGAGGGGGAGTCGAAGCGGGGAAGGCACATCCAATCGATGCTCCCATCCGTCCCCACCAGGGCGGCGGTGCGACAGTCGCCGATGAGTGCGTAGTCCTCGATGGGAAGTGCCATGGCCTCATCCAATCAGGTAGCACGACCCATCACCGCCGACCGATTACCTTTGAGCGATGACCTCCATCAGCCGCACCCTCGTCGTCTTCGGCGCCGGAGGAGACCTCACCGCCCGTCTGCTGCTGCCGGGCGTGGGCCAGCTGCTCGCCAGCAGTCGCGGCACGGACATCCAGCTCCTCGGTGTCGACCGGGAGCCGATGGTCGACGCGGCCTGGAAACGGCGCGTTGCCGACTCCTTCGCCACCGGCGGCGGGGGTGGCGAGCGGGTCGACGCCGTCGTGGCGACGACTCGATACCTGCAAGCCGACGTCACGGATCCGGATGACCTCCGGCGTGTGCTCGCCGAATGCAACGGTGAACCGGCGTTCTACTTCGCACTTCCACCGGCTGTGACGATCGCCGCCTGTGAGGCGCTCGGCAGCGTCGAACTGCCCGTCGGCACCGTGCTCGCCCTGGAGAAGCCGTTCGGCACCGACCTTCCGTCGGCGCAGCGGTTGAATCAGACCCTCGCCGGTTTGGTGCCGGAGAACCGCATCCACCGGGTCGACCACTTCCTCGGCAAGTCCACGGTGCTGAACCTGCTGGGCCTGCGTTTCGCCAACCGCATCATCGAGCCGCTCCTGACGTCGCAGCACGTGGAGAAGGTCGAGATCGTCTTCGACGAGGCGCTCGGCCTGGAGAAGCGCGCCGGGTACTACGACCGGGCCGGCGCCCTCGTGGACATGATCCAGAGCCATCTGCTGCTGGTGCTCGCCCTCGTCGCGATGGAACCGCCGCCGAGCGTGCACGCCGGCGACCTCCGCGACGCCATGGCGACGGTGCTGCGTGCGACCAGGGTGGGCGATCCGACCGTCTCCAGCCGCCGGGCCAGGTACACGGCGGGCACCATCGGTGACAGGACGTTCCCCGATTACGTCAGCGAGGACGGCGTGGATCCCGCCCGTGAGACCGAGACCCTCGCCGAGATGACCGTGGCGATCGGCAACTGGCGCTGGGCAGGCGTGCCGTTCGTCCTGCGTTCGGGCAAGGCGCTCGCGACGCAGCGGAAGGGCATCATCATCACCTTCAAGGACGTTCCCCATCTGCCGCACGGACTCGCCGGCAAGAAGGGTCCGGAGCGGCTGCGGATCTCGCTCAGCCCCGATCGGCTCGAACT
>CAXTLO010000030.1:5326-17405 GCA_964244965.1 uncultured Marisediminicola sp. | reverse complement strand
GGAGCCGATCTTCGACCCGCAGCCCGATCCGTCACTCGTGACGGCACCCCTGCAGGTGACCGAGCTGCTGCCGGATTCCTCCAATGTCGCGAGCGCCGACGGGTTCGAGTTCATCGAGCTCTACAACGCCACATCCGCCCCGGTCGACTTCGCCGATTACACCGTCCGCTACCTCTACCCGCTCGAGGACTACACCAATTCGTCTACGGCGCTGTGGCCGAGCGTTCAGCGCGGCCCGACGATCGAACCCGGAGGGACTCTCGTGCTCTGGGTGAAGAACGCCGGCAACGCCGAACTGGGTGCTGACGCGTTCAACGAGCAGTTCGGCACGGATCTGACCATGGGGGACGACCTCGTGGAGATCGCGAGTGCCGGCATGGCCAACAGTGGTGCGCGCGGCATCGAGGTCACCACCAACACGGGCATCACGCTCAACGCTGCGTACTACAACATGGGCGGCACGGATGACACGAACGCCGACCAGGGAATCCAGTACTCCACCGACCCGGCTCTCCTCACCCGCCAGCGGCTGCTCGGACAGGCGTCGGCAAGTCCCGGCACCGTCGCCCCTGAGCAAGTACCGGCGGGGCTCATGATCCCGCCCGCCGACACCACCGCACCACAGGTCAGCGACACCACCCCCGGCACGATCGAGCAGGGAGTCGACTTCCTGGTCACGATGAGCGTCACCGACGACATCCAGGTGCGCACGGTTACCCTCGCGCTCCGCGACAACACCTCCGATGACCGTCGGCTCATCAATCTGCCACTCGCCGAGGACGGCACCTACCGCCACACGATCGCAGGGGCGGACGTGACCGGCAAACTCTGGTACGAGTACACGGTCACGGCGTCCGACGGAACTAACGTCACGACCAGCGACCTCCGGCGGGTCGCGGTGGCCGGTGTCGACACGTCGCCCATCGCGCTCAATCTCACGGAGGGGCAGGTGGTGAACAGCACTGTCGTCGTTTCCGGCCGCGGAGTCGGCTATCCGTCGGGGGTCAACCTCGCCATCGACGGAGCGCCGGTCACGCTGACATCGCCGACTCTCTCCGGGCAGCCGATGTTCGCCTTCGAGGCCGGAGGGGTCAACACGTTCTTCCGCAATGGCGTGCTCATTGGAGACGATGAGCTCACGATCTTCCAGGAAGGCATCTTCGACGGCTTCGACACCATCCCGACGCCGATCCCGCTCAGTTACATCACGCAGGGCGAGGAGTTGGTCGTGAGCATCTACGCCGGTACCAAAGCAGCGCCGGAGATCGACCCCGACGAGAACAACGACGACTTTCAGGTGAAGGCGATGCGGCTGATTCTGCCCGACGGGCGTACTCTGCGACCGCTCGGGTACGACGACGCGGAGCAGGTCCTTCAAATGGGAGACAGCGTCGGCAAGCTCGACTTCTACGACGCGCGGTTCGCGCTTCCCGACGACGCCTTCACCGCGGTCTCCTACCCGTGGGATACGACCGTGGTCGCCGACGGCACCCACACCGTCACCGCGAGCGCGGGCGAGAACGCGATCTCCCGCACCGTGCTCGTCGACAACACGGCGCCGGAGATCACCACATCGATCGTCGAGGGCAACGAGTACCGCGGTGAATTCCTCATCGAGGCCACAGCGACGGATGCTGGCGCTGGACTCACTTCTTTCTCCACCGAACTCGACGGTGAGACGGTGAAGCTGCCGTACCGGGCCTCATCGGTCGACCTCGCGGGGGGCGTGCATGTTCTGAGCCTCACCGCGACCGACGAGGTCGGTAACACGGGGTCCCGCGAGGTGCGCTTCATCACGCCATTGGAGCAACCGGTGGCGGACCCGCTCACCCCGGAGGACGGAGCGACGGTGAACCGGGATGCGGTCGACCTGAGCGCCTCCGTGACGGACCCGAGCGGCGACGCCCTGGACGTGCGGTTCATGCGCGGCTACGAGTTGACCCCCGCCGACGGCACCGTCACCTCCTCGGCCGGTACCACCCAGGTGGCCACCGAGATCGGAGAGGTGACCGAGCGCGCGATGAGTGCCGACGAGGTCGCCGCGGTGACGGGAGTCGACGGGGTCGACGCGACAGTGACATCCGACACCGCCTTCCCCTATCAGCTGTTCGACGTCGCCGTCCCCGCCGATGCAGGCGACGACTACACGGCACGCCTGTCGTGGACCGGTTCCGCCAACACGGGCGCGAAGGTGTTGATGTATGTGCGCAACGCGGCCTCCGGCACCTGGGAGGAACTCGACCGCTACATCACCGTCGATCCGGAGGAGGTCGAGTTCTCCCTGAAAGCGTCGGTGCCGGCCGCCGGGTACGCGACGGCCGGGGTGATCTCGGTACTCATCCAGCACTCGGAGGGGTTTGCGGGGGTCGACCGGTCAACCCGCGACACTGTCGTCACGCCGTACCATCCCGGAGACACTCCGCGATCGTCGTACGACTTCACTCTCGGGTGGGAATCGGATACGCAGTACTACAACGCCACCTTCCCGGAACGGCAACTCGACATCCATGAGTACTTCCTCGGCGAGCGCGACGACCTCAATCTGCAGTACGTGATGCACACCGGAGACCTCGTCGATGACAGCACGATCGAGTCGCAGTGGATGACGGCGGATCCGGCCTATCGAATGCTCGACGACGCGCAATTGCCGTACGGCGTGCTCGCCGGGAACCACGATGTGGACCAGCTGAGCGTCGACTACGGTCCTTACTCGAAGTGGTTCGGCGAGGCCAGGTACGCGGGCAACCCCTGGTACGGCGAGAGCTATCAGGACAATCGTGGCCACTACGACCTGATCACAGCCGGCGGGATCGATTTCATCATGATCTACCAGGGCTGGGATCCGTCGGACGCGGAGATCGACTGGATGAACGACGTTCTCGCCCGCTACCCGGAGCGCAAGGCGATCATCAACCTGCACGAGTACATGCTCACCACCGGAGGGCTCGGACCGATTCCGCAGCGCATCTACGACGAGGTCGTGGCTACCAACCCGAACGTGATGATGGTGACATCCGGGCACTACCATGACGCGTTCACCCGCAAGGACGCCTTCGACGACACCGGCGACGGCATCCCCGACCGCACTGTCGTGCAGATGCTGTTCGACTACCAAGGACTCCCCGAGGGCGGGCAGAGCTTCCTGCGCCTTCTGCATTTCGACAACGTCGGCGGAACCATCACCGTGCGCACCTTCTCGCCCTACCTCCAGCAGTACAACTCGACCGATCCGTCGCTGGAGTTGCAGCATCAGGAGTTCGTGATCCCCTATGCGGAGGTAGGCATCGCGTCGGCGACGAAGACCCTCGCCACGAACGCGTTCTCGGCGGAGATCCTCACCACGCAGCTGATCGCGAGTTTCACTGCGGTGGCCAGCGGAACGACGGTGACCGCCCCGTGGAAGGATGCCCCGCTCGGCCAGAACGGCTGGTATGTGAGCGCCGTCGACGAGTACGGCGCGTCGTTCCTCTCTGCGGTATCGCGGTTCACGGTCGTCGAGACAGCCCTCCCGGGCGATGGCGAGCCCATCGGCGGGGACGGAGGTGACGGCAATGGGGGCGGCAGTGGGGGCGATGGCGTGGGTGATCCCACACCGGGCGCCGGATCGGGCACCGATTCCGTGAGCGGGACGCCGGGCGCCGGTGTCAGCGGCGGATCCCGTCCGAGTTCGACCGGATCATCCGATGGCCGGCTCACCGCACACGACCGCCTCTCCGACACGGGTGCCTCATCGCTTCCGCTCATCCCACTCGCGTCGCTGCTGCTGCTTCTCGGCCTGATCATCACCACGGCGAGATGGCGCGCACCGCGTGCGCGCCGCGGTCGAGCGTGATCCGGTGCACGTGACGGCGTGCGGGTCACGCTGGTCGTAGCGGCAGCTAGGCGCCGGGGTACCGCATGGTCCACAGCCCGAGCTCGAGCTCGGCGAAGCTGGTCGACAGTGGTGATAGACCGATCCGCACTCCGGATGGCCCGCGGAAGTCGGGGATCACTCCCTGTGCCCAGAGACGCGGCACCAGGTCGGCGAAGTCCTCCCGGTCGATGGTGATGTGCGAGCCGCGGCGGGCCGGGTCGCGGGGTGAGGAGAGCGCGGCATCCGGGAACAGCTCGTCGACCAGTTCGATGGCGAACGACGTCAGCTCCTCGGACTTGCGTCTCACGGCGCCGATGCCGACCTCGTCGATGAGAGCGATCATGTCCTGCATCGCGAGCATGCCGATGACCGGAGGCGTGCCGCTGATGAAGGAACGGATGCCGTCGGCGGGTTCGTACTCCTGCCCCATCTCGAACGGCGCCCGCGACCCGAGCCAGCCCTGGATCGGATGCCTCAGCTCGCCCTGCAGAGATGCCCGCACGTAGGCGAACGCGGGCGCGCCAGGACCGCCGTTGAGGTACTTGTAGCTGCACCCGGTGGCCAGGTCGACGCCCCACTCGTCGAGCCGGCTGGGAACGACGCCAACCGAGTGGCTCAGGTCCCAGACGGTGAGCGCACCGGCGTCGTGGGCGATCCGGGTGAGTGCGGGCACGTCGGCGAGGAATGCCGATCGGTACGCGACCTGACTGAGCACGACGACCGCGGTGCGCTCGTCGACGGCGGCGGCAAGCGCCTCGGATGTCACCTGCTCGGCGCCTGGCGCAGCATCCGCTTCGCCGATCCAGTCGACGGTGAGCCCGCGCTCGGCCGCGATGCCCTCGACGACGAAGCGATCCGTCGGGAACTCGTGGCGTGCGATCACGATGCGGGTGCGCCCGCGGCGGGCATCCACGGCGGCGCGGATGAGCTTGTACAGCAGCACCGTCGTCGAATCGGCAACCACCACCTGTCCTGGTGCCGCGCCCAGAGCGACCCGGCCGAGCTCGTCGCCGATCCCGGTCGGGAGGTCGAGCCAGCCTTCGCCCCAGCCCCGGATGAGCCTCGATCCCCACTGCTCGGTGATGAATCTCTGCAGCCGGTCGCGGCTCGCCTCCAGCGGACGCCCGAGCGAGTTGCCGTCGAGATAGGACACCACCTCCGGCTCGCGGTAGAACCGGCCGCGATGGTGCGCGAGCGGATCGGCGGAGTCGAGTTCGTCGGCGCTTCTCACCTGTTCACAGTACGGGCGGCCGCGCCGGCCAGCGAATGCGCGGCTTTCAGCGAAAGGATGGTGGGATGTTCACTCCCACCCGAGCGGCCGGCCTCGAGGTCCTCGCCGACTTCGTTCCCCGTGCCGGGCGGGACTACGCCCGCGATCGGAACCGCGATGCCGGCGTCCTGCGCGAGAACGTCTCGACGCTGTCGCCCTACCTCCGGCACCGCATGCTCACCGAACGGGAGGTGGTCGGGGCGGTGCTCGGACGGCATTCGCTCGCGTCCAGCGAGAAGTTCGTACAGGAGGTGTTCTGGCGCACGTACTGGAAGGGCTGGCTCGAGCGGCACCCGGAGATCTGGCGACGCTACCGACGGGATCTCGCGGACCTCGATCGCACGGCGGAGTATGAGGCGGCCGTCACGGGCCGCACCGGGATCGACGCGATGGACGCCTGGGCTCGCGAGCTGATCGAGACCGGCTATCTGCACAACCACACCCGCATGTGGTTCGCGAGCATCTGGATCTTCACCCTCGGGCTGCCGTGGCAGCTCGGCGCTGACTTCTTCTACCGCAACCTCCTCGACGGCGACGCGGCATCGAACACGCTGTCGTGGCGCTGGGTGGCCGGACTGCAGACGAAGGGCAAGACCTACCTCGCGACCACCGAGAACATCTCGCGCTACACCGAGGGGCGGTTCGCGCCCGCGGGACTCGCGACCGTCGCGCGCCCGCTGACCGAGGAGCCCGTCGCTACGGAGGAGATCAGCGCTCAGCCAGAGTCGCCGACCGACGGCCGCACGGGCCTGCTCCTGCACGAAGAGGATCTGAATCCGGAGAGCCTGGGCGCCGAGCATCCGTTCCTCGCGCGCGTGGTCGCGGTCGCGGGGGGTGCGGATGCAGCATCCCGCTCGCCGTCGGAGGTGGGCGAGAACGTGCACCGTTTCACCGCCGGCGCTCTCGACGACGCCGTGGAGCGCGCATCCACCGCTTTCGAGCCCGACGTCACGCGCGTGGGGACGCAGTTGTCCGAGGTGCTGGAGTGGGCATCATCCGAAGCGCTCGATACGGTCGTCGTGCCGTACGCGCCGGTCGGCCCCGTTCACGAGCGGATGATGGCACTGGAACCCGCCCTCGCATCGGAGTCGGTGACGCTGGTCGCGGTGCGACGCGATTGGGATCGACTCGCCTGGCCGCACGCGACGCGGGGCTTCTTCCCGTTCCGGGAGAAGATCCCCGGGTTGGTGCGCCAGCAGAAGCTGGTGTCGGGATGGTGATGCCATGACCATCCTCGTCACCGGTGCGACCGGCAATGTCGGCTCGGCCGTACTGAACCAGTTACCCGCCGCCGGGGTGCACGCGCGGGCTGCAGCGCGGACCATCCGCGACCGCACGGCATGGCTTCCTTGACAGCGGGTCAGGCGCGCAGTTCTGCAAGAACCGCTTCCAACTGATCCACAGCCCACTCGAGTTCCTCGGCGGTCACGACGATCGGCGGAGCGAGCCGGATGGTCGACCCGTGGGTATCCTTCGCGAGCACGCCGCGCTGCATCAGCAGTTCGCACACCCGACGTCCCGGGGCGAGCGCCGGGTCGATGTCGATCCCGGCCCAGAGTCCGGCACACCGCACGGCGAGCACACCGTGGCCGACGAGCGCGGTGAGCCTCGCCTCGAGCACAGCTCCCAGCTCACGAGCTCTGGTCTGGTACTCCCCGGTCGCGAGGAGTTCGACGACGGCCGACCCCACAGCTGCGGCGAGTGGGTTGCCGCCGAACGTGGACCCGTGCTCGCCGGGGTTCAGCACACCGATGATGTCGGCGTCCGCGACGACGGCCGACACGGGCACGATGCCGCCGCCGAGCGCTTTGCCGAGGAGGTAGACATCGGGCACAACACCGACGTTGTCGCACTGGAATGTCGCGCCGGTGCGTCCGAGACCCGACTGGATCTCGTCGGCGATGAACAGCACCCGGTGTCGCGAGGTGATCTCGCGCACCGCGGGGAGGTAGTCGGTCGGGGGGATCAGGATGCCGGCTTCGCCCTGGATCGGCTCGATCAGCACCGCGACGGTGTTCTCGTCGATCGCCGCCTCGAGTGCGGCCGCGTCCCCGTACGGTACCGACACGAACCCGGGGGTGAAGGGACCGAAATCATCCGTGGCGACGGGATCGTTGGAGAAGCTGATGATGGTGGTGGTGCGACCGTGGAAATTGCCGTCGGCGACGATGATCTTCGCCCGCCCGGGCACCACGCCCTTGACCCGGTACCCCCAGGCGCGAGCGAGCTTGATGCCGGTCTCGACCGCTTCGGCGCCGGTGTTCATGGGAATCACCATGTCCTTGCCGGCGAGCGCGGCCAACGACGCGACGAAGGGACCGAGTCGGTCGTTGTGGAAAGCGCGGCTGGTGAGGGTGACCCGCCCCAGTTGTGCACGTGCCGCCTCGATGAGCGCCGGATGCCCGTGCCCGAAGTTGACCGCGGAATAGGCCGCGAGACAGTCGAGGTACCGGCGGCCGTCGACATCGGTCACCCACGCCCCGTCCGCCGTCGCGACGACGATCGGCAGCGGGTGATACGTGTGAGCGAGGTGCGCCTCCTCGGCTGCGATCAGCTCGTCCTGCGGAATAGGGGTCTCGACAAGCTCGACAAGCGGAGTGGCCCCACTCATCGCCGCAACTCCAGGGTGCAGCACTTCACTCCCCCACCGCCGAGGAGCAACTCCGACAGGTCGACACCGATGGGGTTGTAGCCGCGTTCGAGCAGCTGGCGTTCGAAGTCCTTCGCGCGCGACGCGATCACGACGTTGTATCCGTCGCTGAAGGAGTTGAGGCCGAGCACTGCGGCGTCCTCTTCAGTGACGTGGATGGCGTCGGGAAACCGCTCGCGGAGGATCTCCAGGGAACGCTCGTCGAAGGCGCTCGGCAGGTAGGCGATATTCGCTTGGCCGGCCGCGGCGTCAGGGTCGAGCACAGCGATCGCGGTGTCGAGGTGGTAGAAGCTGGGGTTGATCAGCGTGAGCGAGACCACGTCGCGTCCGAAGATCGATGCGATCTCGGAGTGGCTGCCTCCGGCGCTGCGGAACCCGGTGCCGGCGAGGATCGTGTCACCGACGAGGAGGAAGTCCCCCTCGCCCTCGTTGATGTTCGCCGGGGTGTGCACCTCGAAGCCGTTGTCCCGGAACCAGTCCATGTAGGCGGGGCCCTCGGGCTGGCGCTGCTCGTAGGTGAAGCTCGCGCCGTAGGCGATGTTGTCGATGACGAAGCCGCCATTGGCGGAGTACACCATGTCGGGCAGGCCGGCGATGGGGTCGACCAGGTGCACGTCGAAGCCGAGGTCGAGGTAGGTGCGGTACAGCACGTCCCACTGGCGCACGGCGAGGCTGGTGTCGGTCGGGTCCTCGGGATGCATCCAGGGGTTGATCCGATAGCTGACCGTGAAATGCTCCGGGCGGCACATCAAGACGGTGCGCTTGCTCGCCGAGCGGATGGGCGCGGTTTCGATCGCGGGGCTCAGTGCCGACACGTGGCTCTCCTCAGGGTTCGTGCAGGGGATGCTTTCAGTCTCGCACGCACACATCCGATTGTTGTCGCCACCAGGCGCACCGATTCGCCGCGCTCGACCCGGTTCATGCAAGAAACCGCCGTACAGTCGGATGATGGACAGTCTCGACTACGGCATCCTCGATCTCCTCCGGCAGAACGCGCGAGCGGGCTACGGCGACATCGGCGAGGTGATCGGCTTGTCCGCGTCCGCGGTCAAACGCCGTGTCGACCGACTCGTGGCCGACAAGGTGATCCGCGGCTTCACCATCCAGGTCGATCCCGCTGTCGACGGTCTCGCGACCGAGGCGTACGTCGAGCTCTTCTGCCGCGGCACCGTCGCCCCCGACGAGTTGCGTCGCATCCTGAGCGGAGTGCCTGAGGTGGTGGATGCCGGCACCGTCACCGGCTCCGCCGACGCGATCGTGCATATGCGCTCGCGGGACATCCCCTCGCTCGAGGAGGCGCTGGAGAAGGTGCGGGTGGCGCCGAACGTGGACCACACGCGCAGCGCGATCGTGCTGTCGCGCCTGATCCACCGGCGATCCGGCTGACCGGCGGCCAGCTGCTCGTCGGTACAGAACCGAGGGCGAGAAGCGACGCGCCGCGACGGAGAGACGAATCGGGCGGCGTGTCGCCCGTGACCCTCAGTTGCGCGCACGCCCAGTTGTGCGCAGGCCGAGTTGTGCGCAGCGGCCAGTACGAAGCAGCGCGCCAGGGTCATCTGCGGGGCGCAGTCGCGGCGACCGCGGTGGCATCCAGCTGGGAGGACCGTCGGATGACCGCAGTGAAACCCGCACCGTGGAAGATCTCCGCAGTGCGCTCCGCCTGTGACTGACTCGTCTCGATGAGGACGCGTCCGCTCTCGGTCAGCCACCGACTCGCTTCCGCGGCGATGCGGCGATGCAGGTCGAGGCCGTCGGTACCTCCGTCGAGGGCGACCCGCGCCTCGTGATCCCGTGCTTCGGGTGGCATCAGCCGGATGTCGTCGGTCGGCACGTAGGGGGCGTTGACGACCAGCGCCTCGATCGAACCGCGGAGGCGCAGCGGGAGCGCGCCGAACAGGTCGCCTTCGAAGACGCGCTGGTACGGGAGGTTGCGGCGGGCGCACCGCACCGCGGCGGGATCGAGGTCGGCGGCGTAGACCACGGCATGGGGCCGCGCATGTGCGATGGCGGCGGCGATGGCGCCGGTACCGCAGCACAGGTCGACGACCACGGCGCCGGGCCCGAGTCCGGCGAGCGTCTCGTCGACCAGGAAGCCGGTGCGCTGCCGCGGTACGAACACACCCTGCTCGACGGCGATGCGGATGCCGCGGAACTCCGCCCAGCCCAGGATGTACTCGAGCGGCTCGCCTGCGACCCGCGCCGTCGTCATGCGCTCGAGTTCGGCGCCGTCACGCGCCTCGGCGATGAGGAGTGCCGCCTCCTCCTCGGCGAAGACGCAGCCCGCGGCGCGGAGGCGTGCGACCAGGCGTGTGGTTTCCATACCGGGGGTGGGTTCAGGATCGGGTGGAGGGCTCGGAGCCACCGCCGTCGAGCAGCTCGATCGTGATCGCGGCGTTGATCAGTGCGAGGTGGCTGAGCGCCTGGGGGAGGTTGCCCATGAAGTCGCGGGTGTCGGCATCCATCATCTCGGCGTAGAGCCCGACGTCGTTGGCGAGATCGGCGAGCTCATCCATGCGTGCCTTCGCCTCATCCATCCGTCCGACGCAGGCGAGCGCCCCCGCGGCCCAGAATGCACAGGCGACGAAGGTGCCCTCCTCCTCGTTCATGCCCGAGTAGCGGTACATCAGCGGTCCGCGGCCGAGCTCGGCCTGCAGCGCGTCGATCGTGCTCGACATCCGCTCCCCGCGCTCGAACCCGCTCGGAGCGTGCAACAGGATGGACGCGTCGAGCGCCTCGCTCCCCGGGAACATCACGTAGCTCCGCCGCGCATCCGACCAGCAGTTCTCCTGCACCCAGTCACGGATGCGATCACGCTCCGCCGCCCACCGCTCGCTCCCGCCGGGCACCTGCCCGATATCGGCCAGATGCACAGCGTTGTCGAGCGCCTGCCAGCATCCGAGCTTCGACGTCGTGTAGTGCTCTTGCGCTTCCAACTCCCACATACCCGCGTCTCGCTGCTGCCAGCTGTCGCAGGCGCGGTCGGCGATCTCGGAGAGCAGCCGTCCGGTGTCGGCATCCAGCACGTTGCCGTCGTCGACGTACTGCCGCACCACGTCGAACAGGTCGCCGTAGACGCCGAGCTGCAGCTGGTGACGGGCATCGTTGCCGACGACGGCCGGGCCGACGCCGCGCCACCCCTCCACCTCGTGCTCGACCTCGCCGCCGGGCAGGTCGCCGTCGAGCGTGTAGAAGACGGAGATGGCCGGACTGTGTTTGCGGATGGTCGCCAGCAACCACGATGTCGCGGCATGGGTCTCTTCGCGGAGTCCGAACCGGGTCAGGGCACTGACCGTGTAGGCGACGTCGCGCACCCAGGCGAAGCGGTAGTCCCAGTTCTTACCGCCCGCCATCGACTCTGGCACCGACGTCGTGCCCGCGGCAGCGATGGAACCGGAGGGACTGTGCACGAGCAGTTTCAGCGCGAGCGCACTGCGGTGCACGGCCTCGGCCCACTGCCCCTCGTAGGAGAACTCCTGCGACCAGAACTTCCAGTTGTCGATCGTCCGGTCGATGCCCTTGTCGACGAGGTCCGGAGTGAGGATGCGCAGCGGCTCGTTGTACGTCGACGACATCGCAACCAGGTGCCGAGAACCTTTCGAGGTGCGGAAACGCCCGGCCACATGCTGCCCGTCGGGCTCATCCGGCCCGTGGTCGATGCCGACGACAGAGAGCATGACCCCGTCGACGCGGATGATTGGACCATTCGCCGTGGTCTCGACCCAGGGCGAAGCGGTGTTGAGGGCGGTACCGGGGGCCACTTTCCATCTCATCTCGACAGTGCCGGAGATCCCCTCGATCCGGCGCGCCAACTCCGACCACGGCAACCGGCCGGCCACGCCGGTCACGAGCGCGTCGGTGAGCCGCACGGTGCCGGAATCGGTGGTGAAGGTGGTCTCGAGCACGTTGGTACCGGGCACATAGCGGCGCCGCACCGTGAAGTCATCGACCGGACGCAGCTCGATCCGTCCTCCGTGCGGCGCGTCGATCAGGGCGGAGAACGCGGGTGGCGTCACCAGGTTCGGCGTCGGATACCAGTCGACACACCCGTCGGTCGCGACGAGGGCGATCGTTCGCCCGTCTCCGATGGCGCCGTACGCCCGGAGTGGCACGTAGCCGTCGACCCGGTCGTGCGGCGGCCGTGATCTGCGGGATGTCGCCATGCCTCACCCTCCGGGTCGATGCGTCATCCCGGGCGGGAGACGGGAGAACCCCGTCGGCTGCTGCCGACGGGGTTCTCATTCCGATCAGTTTTCGACGTCGCCGCGCCAGGCGCCGGTCGAGGAGGGCTGCTTCTCGATGAACTCCT
>CAXTLO010000030.1:0-5226 GCA_964244965.1 uncultured Marisediminicola sp. | reverse complement strand
TCGACGTCGCCGCGCCAGGCGCCGGTCGAGGAGGGCTGCTTCTCGATGAACTCCTTGAAGTTCTTGAGGTCGGCCTTGATGGCGTGGTCGTCCACACCGAACACCGCGCCGACCTTCTCGAGGAAGCCTTCGGCCTCCCAGTCCAGCTGCACGGTGACCCGTGACGTGGTGTCGCTCAGGCGGTGGAAGGTGACGACACCGGCGTGGCTCTCCTCGCCGCCGGTGCTCTTCCAGGCGACCCGCTCGTCTGGGTGCTGCTCGGTGATGACGGTGTCGAACTCGCGCTCGGCGCCCGCGATCTTCACCTTCCAGTGGTTGTGGGTGTCGTCGATCTGGTCGATCTTCTCGACGTAGCTGAGGAAGTGCGGGAACGACTCGAACTGCGTCCACTGGTTGTACGACTGGGTGACGGGGACGTCCACGTCGATCGATTCGATTACCTGTGCCATGGTCATGCTCCTTCTGGGGTGGGGATGATGCGTTCAGATGAGGTGAGCGAACTCACCGGGTCGATTCGGCGTGAGACCGCGCGTGCGCCCCGTCGGGCCGGATTCAGCTAACCAAACTCCCGTGGGGGTTTGCCGTGCGTGGCGGTGTCGACCGAGAAGACGCCGCCGGAGAGTGAATGTTCGCGCAAGTCGCTCTCCGCCAGATTCTCCCGCGCGGAGGCGACGAAGAGGATGGACAGGTCGTCCCCTCCGAACGCGACCGACGTGATGTTGGGCGCAGGCAACTCGATGGTGAGGTCTTCGCGACCGTCGGGCGCGTACCGCACCACGAGACCCGCCCCGTAGATCCCGCTCCACAGGTACCCGTCCACGTCGATGGTCAAACCGTCGTGCGAGCGACCAGAGTGGAACACCTCGGGCTCGCCCAGCTGCCCATCACTGCCGTAGTCGGCGACGAAGATCGTCTCGCGACCGGTGTCGCCGTAGTACATCCGTGTGCCGTCGAGGCTCCACTCGAATCCGTTGGCCACGATGAGGCCGTCACGGATGACGCGGTGCCCGCCATCGGCGTCGAATGAGTAGATCGCTCCGTCGGCAGTCGCCTCGGTCGTGTCCATCGAGCCGCTGACCCAGCGGCCGGCGGGGTCGACCTTGCCCTCATTCATCCGCATGTCGTCGTGCGCGTGCGCCACAGTGCCGAGCTCGCGGAGAATAGTGCCGTCGTCCGCGGCCAGCACGATCCGGTCACCGAGCGACGCCACGTAGCCCCCCGCGCGGGCGCGGTGAAACGACGCCAGCGGGGGAGGCACCGCAAGTGACGTATCCGCGGACCCGTCGGCGGGCCCGTCGAGGGGAGAGCGGTACAGCACTCCCGCAGCGATGTCACACCACAGCAGATCGCGGGTCGCAGCATCCCATACCAAGGATTCCGCGAGCACCGCTTTACCATCGCGAAAGATCCGGGGCGACCCTCTGAGAACGCTCATAGATGCAGCCTACGGTTGAAGTAACGGGCAGGTAACAGGGGCCCGCGGATGATATGCCGAACAGCTAGGAGCCTCGGATGGACCTCGGAATCACCGGTCGCACGGCCCTGATCAGCGGAGGCGACTCCGGCATCGGGTGGCACACCGCCCGCATCCTCCTCGACGAGGGCGTGCGCGTCATCATCACCGACATCGACCAGTCCGAGCTCGACGCCGCGGCGGACAAGCTGCGCGCCGGGGAAGGGAAGCTCTTCGCGTTCGCGGCGGACTTGACCGACGTGGACTCGATCGCCCGGCTGGAGAGCAGGGTCGCGGAGGAGGTCGGCGACATCGACATCCTCGTGCAATCGGCGGGGATCACGGGCGCCCAGGGGCTCTTCCACGAGATCGACGATGCCGGCTGGACCACGACCATCGAGGTCGACCTGCTCGGGCCGGTCCGGCTGGTGAGCGCGTTCCTCCCCATGCTGCGCCGAGGCGGATGGGGGCGCATCGTGTTCCTCGCGTCTGAAGACGCCGTGCAGCCGTACGACGACGAGATTCCGTATTGCTCGGCGAAGGCGGGAGTCCTGGCGCTGATGAAGGGTCTGTCACGCAGCTACGCGAAGGAGGGACTGCTGGTCAACGCGGTCTCACCGGCGTTCATCCACACGCCGATGACCGACGCGATGATGGACAAGCGGGCCGACCAGCTCGGGGTGTCGGTAGACGACGCCATCGAGAGCTTCCTCGACCAGGAGCGCCCGTACATGGAACTGAAGCGCCGAGGAGAGCCCGAGGAGGTCGCGAGTGTGGTCGCGTTCCTGTGCTCCGAGCGGGCGAGCTTCGTGAACGGATCCAACTACCGCGTCGACTCCGGCTCCGTCGCCACGATCTAACTCGCCCCACTCGCCTCGTCTGGCCCCGTTGCTCGAGCCTGCCGCTCGAGCGGGTCCGGCAGCACATGGCCTCACTGCGATGCGATGCGACCCGCCCGCACGGCGGCGACGAGGGCCGCATGATCGGCCTCGGTCTGATCGGCGTAGAGCCGGGCGAACCGGCTGAGCGCAGCATCCACGGTGTCCGACCCGCCGACGTACCCGGCGATCATCGACGCCCCGCTCGTGCGGGCGTGCCCCTTCGCGAGCAGTCGACCGCAGACCCGCACGTAGTCGGTCATCGCCGCGCTGCCGATCGATTCCAGCGGCAGCGTGCCCTTCATGTTGCGGAACTGCCGCACGTAGTACTGCCGCCCCGCGACCTCGGTCCAGCCGAGGAGCGGGTCGCTGACGGTTTGCAACGCCTGCTGGTACTCGACCACTCGCTGACCCTGGTGGGCGTGCCAGGCCGAGTCGCCGTGCACGAACGGAGCGATCACCGACCGTCTCGCCTGCTTGAGTTGGAGGAACAGCACGTCGTCGGGGCTGGATCCCTCGCACAGCGCCACGTAGGCCCGCAGTCCCACGCTGCCGACGCCGACGACCTTGTGCGCGATGTCGAGCAGGGTGTACCCGCCGAGCACACGGCGCCAGTGCGGCGCGAGTGTCGCGAGGTAGTCGTCGAGCGCCTGGCCGAGCGGAGCGATTTCCGCGTCGTCCAACCGGGTGACGAGGGGCGGATCCTCGATGATGCGCCGCCGCCCGTTCTCTTCCTGCGAGAACCGTGGAAGAACCCGGTCACTCGTGCGCTTGCGCGCACGGCGGGCAGCTTTCTCGATGCCCTCGTGCAGCGCAGCATCCGTCGTCGACGCCTGCAGCCGATCGACGTCCACCCGCTGGAACGACCGCGACAGCAGCGGCTGGTCGGCGAGCTCGCGCACTTGCTCGCGATAGGCGGCGGAGCAGGCCATCACCGCCGCCGCGCACTGGTCCTCGGTGAATCCGTTCTGCCGACCGGCAACTTGGATGCTCGCGGCGAGGCGGCGCAGGTCCCACTCCCAGGCGCCGGGATGCGCCTCGTCGAAGTCGTTGAGGTCGATCACGAGGTCGCGCTCGGGAGAGGCGTAGAAGCCGAAGTTGCCCACGTGCGCATCACCGCAGATCACCGGGGTGATACCCGTAGCCGGCAGCGTGGCGAGGTCGTGCGCCATCACGATCGCCGTGCCGCGGAGGAACCCGTACGGGGAGGCGGTCATCCGCTGCACCCGCAGTGGAATGAGCCGGTCGACGCGCCCCTCGTGCGACTCCTCGATCAGGTCGATCGGATCGGCGCGATTGTCGGGCGCTTGCCAATCTCCGAGCGCGGAACGCGGGACCTCGTGCCGCAGGCTCTTACCGAGCGCGTACCGCTCGGTGCGTGGAGTCGGGCGGCGGAGCAACGACTGGTACGCGTCGCCGCTGACTGACTGGTGCACGACATGGTGCCGCGAGTCACCGTGGTCGGGCGGCACCGCTACTCCCCCTCGGCAGGCATGCGCAGAGCCCTCGCAGCGAGGTCGATCGCGGTGTCGGGATCGACCGCGAGATGCCGCATCCGCTCGGCGAAATCGTGCGCCGCAAGCTGAGCCTGACGCTGCTGCGCGTCGCCGTGGGCTGCGACGAACGATCCGTGACGACCACGGGTCTCGATGAGATCGTCGGCCTCGAGCTCGCGGTAGGCGCGCGCGACCGTGCCGGCGGCGAGGCCGAGGTCATCCGCGAGTCGCCGCACGGTCGGCAGTTTGGCGCCGACGGCCAGTCGCCCGTCGCGCATCGCGTCGGCGAGCTGCACCCGGAGCTGCTCGTACGGCGCGGCTCCGGATCGCGGATCGATGTCGAACATGGGTTCACGGTAGCGCGCCACGTGATTGGGCGAACTCACGAGGCGGAGTCAGGGGCCGGCGGAATCAGGGCTGGCGAAATCAGGGCTGCAGCCGCTGCAGCGTCCAGCCGGTGTCGTCCGCGGTATACAGCAGCCGGTCATGAAGCCGCGAGGTCCGCCCCTGCCAGAACTCGATGCGCTCGGGGGTCACCCGGAACGCACCCCAGTTCTCCGGCCGTACGAGAGCCGCGGCATCCGGGTGCTGCTCCTCCAGCTCTCGGACGCGCTGCTCGAGGGCATCCCGCGATGCGATCGGCTGGGACTGCTCGCTGGCCGCCGACGCGACCTGCGACCCGAGGGGTCGGGCGGAGAAGTAGGCGTCGCTGACCTGGGGCGGGGTCGGATGCGCCGAGCCGTAGACGATGACCTGACGCTGCAGCGGGTACCACGGGAAAAGCAGAGTCACCCGCGGATCGGCGAGTAGGGCGACCCCCTTGCGGGAGCGGTAGTTCGTCACGAACTCGAACCCGTGCGTGTCGAGCCCTTTCAGCAGAACGGTGCGGCTGCTCGGCGCACCATCCGGATCGACGGTACCGACGACCATCGCATTCGGCTCGTACAGCCCCTCCCGCTCGGCGGTCTCGAGCCAGAGCGCGAACTGCCTCAGCGGATCGGGGTCGACCGCCCCCTCGTCCAGTGGCGTGGACCCGTAGTCGGTGTGCGACGACAGCGACTTCACGCCGTTCTACTCACTCCACCCCGTCGAACGGCATCGCGAGAGCCGACGGGTCGGGGTTGCCGAAGCGATGGGCGGTGATGCTGATCGCCTGCTCCCGAAGGAACGGCAGCAGTTCGATACGTCCGGAGGTGGTGACGGGTCCCGCGTAGATCGCGACGTCGGGGTCTCCCCCGACGGCCGTGGCGAGCTCGGAGGCGGATCCGCCGATGAGACGGATGCGCGCGGGCCGGTGCTCGAGAGCACGCAGGCGGGCGTAGAACGCGGCATCCGACTCGACCACCGCCTCGATCACGTCGAGCGGGGTGTCCTCGCCTCGGAACAGCTGCATCAGTCC
>CAXTLO010000029.1:14238-17718 GCA_964244965.1 uncultured Marisediminicola sp. | reverse complement strand
GCGCCACCTGTGACGGGTTCTTCTTCCGTCAGAAGACGATCGCCGTCGTCGGCGGCGGCGACTCCGCGATGGAGGAGGCGACGTTCCTGACCAAGTTCGCCGACAAGGTTTACGTCATCCACCGTTCCGAGACGCTCCGTGCGTCGAAGGTCATGCAGGACCGGGCTCATGCGAACCCGAAGATCGAGTTCGTGTTCAACAAGACGGTGGAGCGCATCTACGGCGACGAGCTGGTCACCGGCGTGGGCCTGCGCGACACCGTCGACGGCACGGAGTCGACCCTCGACCTCAGCGGTCTGTTCATCGCCATCGGCAACGATCCGCGCACGCACCTGGTGCATGGTCAGCTCGACCTGACCGACGACGGCACCATCGCCGTGCAGGGTCGCAGCTCGCGCACGACCCGCCCGGGAGTGTTCGCCGCCGGGGACGTGCTCGATGTGACCTACCGCCAGGCGGTCACCGCCGCCGCATCCGGAACCGTCGCCGCCCTCGACGTCGAGCATTACCTCGCATCCTTGCCCGCGCCGGCACCGCAGCTGACGTCTGCCGACGAACTCGCCTCCGCGACCGTCAGCGCCTGACTCACCCCGAACACACCAGTCACCACGAACCCATAGGGAGAACGATGTCCAACGCCACAGACGTGACCGATGCGACCTTCGCCAAGGAGGTGCTCGAGTCCGACAAGACGATCCTGGTCGACTTCTGGGCCGAATGGTGCGGGCCGTGTCGTGCGGTCAGCCCGATCCTCGACCAGATCGCCGCGGAGCACTCCGACAAGATCTCCGTCGTGAAGCTCAACGTCGACGACAACCCGCAGATCGCCATGAAGTACCAGATCACCTCGATCCCCGCGATGAAGGTCTACCGCGGTGGCGAGGTCGTGAAGACGGTCATCGGCGCCAAGCCCAAGGGTGCGCTCGAGGCCGACCTCGCCGCCTTCCTGTAAAACCAGATCACCGACACGGCCCGTCCGCAGCTTCTGCGGGCGGGCTTTCGTCTTCGCGTACCCTGGAGCGCATCGCCGCGACGCTCGCCGTGGCATCCGACCGACACCGACGGATCATCGATGGCACACCACGGAACCACACATCACGGAACCATGGGCACCGGGGCGGGGACGAACCTCGACCCCTGGTATCACCACTACGCCGAGCGCGCGTCGGGGCTGAGCGCCTCCGAGGTGCGAGCGCTGTTCGCGGTGGCCTCGCGGCCGGAGGTGGTGTCACTCGCCGGCGGGATGCCGTTCGTCTCGGCACTGCCGAGCGAACTGATCCGCTCCGCGTTCGACACGGTGATGGCACAATCCGGCCCGCAGGCGCTGCAGTACGGCTCCGGTCAGGGCACGCCCGCACTGCGCGAGCAGATCCTCGAGGTGATGGCACTCGAGGGGATCCGCGGCAACGTCGATGACGTCGTCGTGACCACCGGATCCCAGCAGGGACTGGACCTCGTCACCAAACTGTTCATCGATCCGGGCGATGTGGTGCTCGCCGAAGCCCCGAGCTACGTCGGAGCGATCGGAGTGTTCCGCTCCTATCAGGCCGAGATCAGCCATGTCGCGATGGATGACGACGGACTCGTGCCATCGGCCCTGCGGGAACGCATCGCGGAGCTCCGGGCAGCCGGTCGCACGATCAAGTTCCTGTACACGATCCCCAACTTCCACAATCCGGCTGGCGTCACGCTCAGCTGGGAACGCCGGCTCGAGATTCTCGAGATCTGTCGCGAGAACGAGATCCTCGTGCTCGAAGACAACCCGTACGGGCTGCTGTACTTCGACGGACCGCCGCCGCAGGCGATGCGATCGGTCGAGGAGGAGGGAGTCATCTACCTCGGCTCCTTCTCGAAGACGCTGGCGCCCGGATTCCGGATCGGATGGGCGCTCGCGCCCCACGCCATCCGCGAGAAGCTCATCCTCGCCAACGAATCCGCGATCCTCTCTCCGAGCTCGTTCAGTCAGTTCGTCGTGTCCGAGTACCTCCGCACCGCCGACTGGAAGAAGCAGATCGACACCTTCCGCGGCGTGTACCACGAGCGTCGGGACGCTCTGCTCTCCGCTCTCGACGAGCACCTGCCCGATCTCGCCCGCACCATGCCGAACGGTGGGTTCTACGTGTGGCTCACCCTCCCACCGCGTCTGGATTCGAAGTCGATGCTGCCCAGGGCGGTGAAGGAGCTCGTGGCCTACACGCCGGGCACAGCCTTCTTCGGCAATGGCGACGGGCGGGGCCACATCCGTCTGTCCTACTGCTACCCGACGCCCGACACCATCCGTCAGGGAGTTCGTCGCCTTGCCAATGTGATCGACGGAGAACTGGAGCTGCTCGATACCTTCAGTCCCATCCCCCGGGATGCGGTGCTCGACCGCGCGAGGCGGAACGAGAAGGTCGCCGGACCGCCGCCCAACATGGGCTGAGTCACCTCTTTCATCCGCTCGCCCACCTGTTCCGACGAATGGAAGTCATGACCGAGTTCTCGCCGCGCACCGTCGTCGTCCTCGCGGGCGGGATCTCGCACGAGCGCGACGTGTCCCTGCGGTCGGGCCGCCGAGTCGCGGACGCGCTCGCCGAGCACGGCATCGAGGTGGTGCTTCGAGATCCGGATGCCGCTCTGCTCGACTACCTCGCCGACACCCGGCCCGATGTCGTGTGGCCGGCCCTGCACGGTGCCAGCGGGGAGGACGGCGCCCTCCGCGCCCTGCTCGACCTCATCGGCATCCCGTACGTCGGCTCACGGCCCGACGCGGCTCGACTGGCATGGGACAAGCCGACGGCGAAGAGCTTGGTCGCCCGCGCTGGAGTATCGACGCCGCCGTCCATCACCCTCCCGCGCGACACGTTCCGAGAACTCGGTGCGACAAGCGTGCTCGGCCGCGTCGCCGAGGGGCTGCGCGCGCCGTTCGTCGTGAAGCCCGCGAGGGGTGGCTCCGCGCAGGGTGTGACGATCGTGTCCGATCCCGCAGAGCTCCCCCGCGCCATGGTCGACGCCTACACCTACTACGACGTCGCCCTCATCGAGCAGCAGGTCGTGGGCACCGAGATCGCCATCGGCATCATCGACAGCGGCGATGGCCCGGTCGCCCTTCCCGCGGTTGAGATCGAACCTGTCTCCGGCGTCTACAGCTTCGAAGCCCGCTACAACGCGGGCGAGACCCGGTTCTTCACCCCGGCTCGGCTGGACGCCGCGACCGCGACGGATGCTGCAGCGGTCGCTATCGCGGCACACACCGCACTGGGCCTCCGACACCTCTCCCGCGTCGATCTCATCGTCGACGCGGCCGGTACGCCGCAGTTCCTCGAAGCCAACGTGCTTCCTGGGCTGACGGAGACCTCTCTGCTCCCGCTCGCGCTGGAGGCCGCCGGTCACGACCTCGGCTGGGTGTACGAGGCGCTGGCGAAAGCGGCGATGGATGAGGCGCGCGCACTTTCATCGTGACCACTGCATCGCCTGTCGTGACCTCTGCCTCGGTCGCGT
>CAXTLO010000029.1:0-14138 GCA_964244965.1 uncultured Marisediminicola sp. | reverse complement strand
GTCGTGACCTCTGCCTCGGTCGCGTGCCCTCGGCGACCCGCTACCTCGGCCGCGCAGCCGGGTCCTGGTCAACCGAAGCCGGGTTGATCCAACTCTCCGAGAATGCGGTTGAGATCGCCGACCGTGGCGAAGTCGATGACGATCTGACCCTTGCGTGCGCCAAGGGTGACCTTCACCCTCGTGCTCAACCGGTCGGCCAACCGCTCCGCTACTTCATCCAGCTGCCCCTGGCGGCGCCCGGCAGCCGGCTTGACCGCCTTCACGGGACCGGCCCCAACTGCGGCAGCCGCTTCAGCACCGCGAACCGATAAATCCTCGTTTACAATCTTGTCCGAGAGGCGCTCCATCGATTGAGCATCGCCCACCGAGAGGATGGCGCGGGCATGACCGGCGGTGAGCACCCCGGCGGCCACCCTCGTCTGCACGCTCTCCGGCAGACGCAGCAAACGGATCGTATTGGTGATCTGCGGCCGGGATCGCCCGATCCTGCTCGCGAGCTCCTCTTGGGTGATGCCGAAGTCGGCGAGGAGCTGCTGGTAGGCCGACGCCTCCTCGAGCGGATTCAGATTGGCCCGATGGAGATTCTCGAGGAGGGCATCCCGCAGCATCACTTCGTCGGCGGTATCTCGCACGACCGCAGGGATTGCGGTGAGCCCGAGGATCTTGCTCGCTCGCAATCGGCGCTCACCCATGACGAGTTCGTACTGCGGCGAATCGTCGGAAGCGTTCTGGATCGGTCGCACCACGATCGGTTGAAGCACTCCGACCTCGCGGATGGACTGCACGAGCTCGTCCAACTCCTCCTGCGCGAAAACTGTGCGTGGCTGCACGGCGTTAGGTGCGATGTCGGCCGGGTCTAGCGCTGCGAGTCGCGCTCCAGGCACGCTCACGAGCGTCTCGCTCGATTCCTTGGTCGTCGGGAAGAACACGTCGACCGGGCGCTCGGCCGACTGCGAGTCAGTCGGGATGAGTGCGCCGATCCCGCGGCCGAGACCGGTTCTCTTGGTGGCCATCAGTCAGGTGCTCCTCGTCGTGCCATCTCGGCGGCCGCCTCGCGATAAGACACCGCTCCCGCCGAGTTCGTGTCGTAGTTGATCACGGTCTGTCCATAGCTCGGAGCTTCCGAGATCCGTACCGACCGGGGGATCGGGGTTGTCAGTACTTGCTTGGGGAAGTGCTGACGTACGTCTTCGGCGACCTGATTCGCGAGATTCGTCCTGGCGTCGAACATCGTGAGCAAGATGGTCGACATCGTCAGCCGCGGGTTGAGGTGCTTTTCGATCATCGCGATGTTGTTGAGCAGCTGACTCAACCCCTCGAGCGCGTAGTACTCGCATTGAATCGGGATGAGCACCTCGGTGGCCGCGACGAAGGCGTTGATGGTGAGGAGCCCGAGAGAGGGAGGGCAGTCGATGAAGACGTAGTGGAATGGCTCGTCGGACTCAGCGAGGAACGACGTAAGCGATGTCCGCAGCCGTTGCTCCCTGGCCACCAGGGACACGAGCTCGATCTCCGCGCCAGCGAGGTGGATCGTTGCGGGGACACAGAACAGGTTCGGTGATTCGGGACTGGGCTGAACCACGTCGGCGATCGGGACCTCGTCGATCAGCACCTCGTACACACTTGAGATCTCGGAACGGTGCTCCACCCCAAGAGCCGTCGACGCGTTGCCCTGAGGATCGAGATCGACCACCAGTACTCGCGCCCCAGACCGGGCGAGCGCCGCTGCGAGATTGACGGTGGTCGTCGTCTTTCCCACGCCTCCCTTCTGGTTGGCGATGGTGAAGATCCTTGTCGATTCCGGGAGGGGCAAGACCTCCTCAGCGAGGGCAGACCGACGTCGGCGGAGGTCCGCTATCTCGCGGGCGAGTGGCGCGTCAGCCATGAACGCCGAGATCGAGTCGTCGGGCGCGGACCGCTCGTCGACTGACAGGGGAAGCGACCCTGGCGCGACCGCCGCGTCGGAACCCGTTGGGGAAGCAAGTTCTTCGCCCTGATTCGTTGTAGGTATGTGCGACTCGATGTCAGAAGTGGAAGCCGTGAGTTCTACCGGACCCGGTGACTGATCGGGTACGGACTGAACGTCGTCAATCCGAGTTGTAGGAACATCGACGGCAACAACTGGAGCCGACGTCGGCCGGTCCCGATTAGACACCGCCGCCGACTCGGTGTCGCGCGCAACACCGCGGTTTCTCGCCAGGAAGCTCGGTCTTCTCATCCGGTCTAGCTCTCCCCGGGCGGCTCGTCAGCCAACTCTGTCCGTCGTCGTGCAAGGTGGTCGTGTTTCACGTGAAACATCTCGTTCTCGGTGAATCGCGCGGCCTCCAGGCTAGCTTGCAGATGCACGACGGCTCCGCCACCAAGCCGGGTGGTGCAGAATCCGACGTCGCCCCAGCTGTGAGGGACCGGCGGATGACGAGTGAGGCGCACTTCCCAACCCTCGTTCGCGCGGCCTGGTCCACCTCGGTGTCGCCTGTCTTTCGCCCTCCCTTCTAACGCCCGCCTGTGGGCGGCAAGACAGTCCGCGTTGGCGCGAACGGAGATCGTCCGATACCGGCGCGGCATTTCGAAGATGGTATGTAGAAGCCGCTCTCGACGGACAAGACGACGGGTCCCTTCCATGGCCGCAGCGGATCGACAATCGACAGCACCCGCGACAGCACTCGCGACGGCGGGTCATTCCTCACGTCGGTTCTCGCGAATTCCAGTAGCTGCCGAATAACACCGCAATGCCGCTCCAGGGGAACTTCTTGCTGACAGCGCGACTGCACCGCCGCCGCCCGGTTCGTTCGAACGTCGGATCACTCGTCCCCTCCGGCCGGCGCCTATCGAGAAGGACCCCGCACGACCCGCTCATCCGTCTCGGGGTCTCAACGACTCGACGAGGTGTGACGTGATTGCACGGGCCGCCGAATCGGCGTTTCACGTCAAACATCGGGACGTAGGGCGTGCTGCTCCGAATTGATCGACCAGCGGACCCCGGCACATGTTTCACGTGAAACACGCGCGACGAGCCTGCTAGAAGCCTCTGAGACCCTTCGGCGAACAATTCCGCCATCATCGACCAGAAGAGGAACCGCCGACGACGAATCGTTGTCCTACCCGTAGGGTCGCGTACCTAACCCGCATACCGGCCGACGATCAGCCGATCACCGCGCATTGCGCACGACGCGTAACTCACTCGGCTGCTGACGTGAGTAGCCATAGATCCGGCGTGGCGCCCGCAGGCGCCGTTCCGAGCACATCGGCCGTAGTAGCGTGCCTGCCGCTGTCAGGACGGCTCTCTCTACCGTCGCACCAGCGCACGGAATACCCGCGTCGGCTCAGCCGCAACTTCCTCACCCAGGAGAAGAATCGATATGTCGGAGAGCCGGAGCTTCTTCATGACATTCTCCGCTGCGGCTGCTTCAGCCTCCACGCCGGCGCCCTTGAGGAGAAGCAGCTCGCCTCCATCGCGAACGAGTGGGACAACAAGGGGGAGCAGCTTCGATAGCGCCTTCACTGCGCGAGCTGTGAGCTGGTCGACATCCATCGCCCGGGGAACGTCTTCCGCACGTGCGCGCAGAACCGCCACATTCGTCAGCCCCAGCCGGGCTGTTTCGGCTTCGAGCCAATCGACTCGTCGCTCCATCGGTTCGATGAGGATGAGGTGCACGTCCGGACGCGCGATTGCGAGCACGAGTCCGGGCAGCCCGGCACCACTTCCGACATCAGCGACACGAGCCCCCGCCGTTAGACGCGGCGCGAGGAGCGCGCTATTTACGATGTGCCGAGACCAGATACGAGAAGCTTCCAATGGGCCGATAAGTCCGAGTGTCTCGCCATGCACAACGAGGTCAGAGGTGAATCGACGTGCCGATTCGATGTGATCGCCGAAGAGCAGCTCCGCGATCGCGGGTTCAGGCTCCACAGACGCGCCAGGTGGGACAGGGGCAATGCCCGTCATGGCAGTTGTTTCACGTGAAACATCGGTCAGGCGCGAGTGATGACCGTGTGGCGGTCGCGTCCCTCGCCCTGAGATTCGCTGACGAAACCGCGTTCTGCCACGAGGTCGTGGACGAGTTTGCGCTCGTAGGACGACATCGGCGGCAGATCTGCCGACTGAGCCCCCTGCTCGATCCGTTCGACCGCTCGACTGACGAGGGCGCCGAGTTCAGCGACCCGAGCCTCGCGCGATCCGCCGACGTCCAGAATCAATCGCGAGAAGGCGCCGGTCTTTGCTTGTACCGCAAGGCGGGCGAGTTCTTGTAGCGCGGTCACCGTATCGGGCTTCGAGAGCACCCGGAGATTGCTGTCTTCGCTCGAGGTCACCGACACATAGGCACGACCAGCCCGGGCATCGATGACGATGTCGCCATCGAGGTCGGTGATGTCGAGCAGCTCTTCGATGTAATCGGCAGCGATGTCGCCCTCCTGCTCGAGCTGCGTCGCGGTGCGCTCGGCGCGGGAATCCTCGTTCGTACCTTCGCCGCCCACCAGCTCCGAGTTAGCCTCGGGGGTAGTCACGTCAGGAGTAGTCGTATCGCTCATGCTCTACTTTCGAATCGGTGGTGACGAACGCGCTCAGCGCTTGCCGTTTGGCTTCTTCTTCGCGCGAGCCTTACCCACGGGCTGAGACCGCTGGGTTACACGGACCTCGGCTGCCGGCTTCTCATCCTTGTCCTCGATGACGACGATTCCACGCCGCTGATTCCGGCGCGCGATGCGATTCTCACGAGCGAGGGCTGCCTCGCTACCCGGAGTCGGCATGTTACGGATCACCAGGAACTGCTGAACCATGGTCCAGAAGTTCGAGACGAGCCAGTAGAACATCACGCCGAGTGGGAATGTGAAGCCTGAGAACGCAAAAACGAGCGGGAGCACATAAAGCAGCACCTTCTGCTGCTTGAACATCGGCGAGTTCTGCATCTCGGGCGACTGGTTCTTCGACATAATCTGCAGTTGCGTGATGAACTGCGACGCCGTCATGAGGACCACCATGATCGATGCGATCACGATGACGGCGATATTCCCGTCAGCCGTACTGATTGCCAGATGCAGGGGCGCGATATCGAACAACGACGAATCGCCGAAAGATTGGGACAGATCCGCGTTCAGCAGACCCACACCACGATCGCGGTTGTCTACCTGATTCTGAGCATCGCTCAGCACCGAGAACAGGCCGAAGAAGATCGGCATTTGAATCAAGAGCGGAAGACACGAGCTCAGCGGATTCGTCCCCGTGCGCTTGTAGAGGTCCATGGTCTCCCGCTGCATGGCCTCACGCGAGAACTGGTCCTTCTTGCCCTTGTACTTGTCCTGGATCTTCTTGAGCTGTGGAGCCACCTCCAGCATCCGCCGCTGACTCTTGATCTGCCGTACGAAAAGCGGGATGAGAGCGGCGCGAACGACGAGCACGAGTCCGACGATCGACAACACCCAGGTGAGTCCGGCGTCGGGATCCAGCCCGACGGCCGACAGAAGCGTGTGGAAGGCGACGAGAATCGCCTCGATCACCCACTTGATCGGCCAGAGGATGGTTCCGAAGAAATCCATGCGGGTCAGCCCTTTCCGTGGCCGGTAGTGAGAGTGAGGGGTCGAACGAACCCGGAATTCGAGATCGATACACGGGAGGGGATCGGCTCAGGGACGTCATCGACCCCGCCGGCTGCCCATGGGTGACATCGGGCGATACGCCGTGACCCCATCCACACACCACGTACGACCCCGTATCGCTGGATCGATCCGAGCGCGTAAGCAGAGCACGACGGGTAATAGCGGCAGACGTCACCATAGAGAGGAGAGATGACCGCGCGATAGGCGGTGAGTATCAGAACGCAGATATTGCGTGGAAGCAGCATCACGAACGACAGTGTCCGCTTCATGACCGCGCCATACCTTTGCTCAATGCCTCATGGATCTCGGAATTCAGGGTAGACCAGGATGCTGAGGCACTCCCTGGCAGGGCCCTTATCACGATGTCGGTCTTGTCGGGCAGCGCCTCCAGGTGCGCATGGCCTATCGACTTGAGGCGCCGACGCACGCGATTTCGTACAACGGCGTTCCCGACCGACTTCGCGACGATGAATCCGAATCGCACCTCAGCCGAAGATCCGGAAAGACGGTAGATCACGGCGTTGTCCGTGGCGACACGCCTCCCACGACGAACGATGGCTCGATAATCGTCCCCACGCACGATGCGATTCGCCCGCGCGAGCACCTGGAATCAAGCCGAGAGTTCGGTGCGGCCCTTGCGTCGGCGAGCACCGAGGATGGCTCGTCCGGCACGGGTGCGCATGCGCAGGCGGAACCCGTGCACCTTCGCGCGACGGCGGTTGTTGGGCTGGAACGTGCGCTTGCTCATGATGGATCTCCATGGAGGTCGGGGCTTCGTCGGTGGCATTCCGGGGGTCGAGAAGCCCAGGAAGAATCGTGAGGCGGTGCGGCCGAATGGCAATCGCACGCGTCAACTGACTAAAAATACGCGCTCGATGGCTTGCGGTCAAACCTGCGCGGATCATCCCGCACGACTGAGTCGTTCTTGTCCACATGCCACGCCGTCGTCTTGCGGAGCAACTCATGCTCCGAACTAAGGTGGTTGTCTGCACAGCCGGTGGATAACCCTGTGAATAAGTCCGTTCACTCGAAGGAGTCACATGACCGACGGGACGGACGAAGTCCAGCCCATCTGGCGGTCGATTCTCGCCAGCCTCCGCGCAGACCAGCGGGTCACCCCCCAGCTGGAGGGCTTCCTCAGCCTGGTCGAGCCAAAAGGCGTGATGGCGGGAACCCTCTACCTCGAGGTGCCGAACGATCTGACCCGCGGCATGCTCGAGCAACGCATCCGGCTGCCTCTCCTCAACGCCATCTCCGACCTGGGCGACGACGCCACGGTCACGAACTTCGCGATCGTGGTGAACCCCGACATCGGTCATGACGCCCTCGCTCCCGTCGACGACCCAGAACCGGCTCGCACCTCCCCACCGGCCCGGGTCGATCATCCGCCTTATATCGAGCAGCCCGCCACGCCCTTCGGCTACGAATCGGGCGGCCGACGCAACGACTCGCGGCTGAATCCGAAGTACAACTTCGACAACTTCGTGATCGGCGGATCGAACCGCTTCGCTCACGCTGCAGCAGTCGCGGTGGCCGAGGCACCCGCGAAGGCGTACAACCCGTTGTTCATCTACGGCGACTCCGGACTGGGCAAAACACATCTCCTGCACGCGATCGGGCACTACGCGGAAAGCCTTTACCCCGGCATCCGGGTGCGGTATGTCAGCTCGGAGGAGTTCACCAACGACTTCATCAACTCGATCGCCAACAACCGCGCGGCCGCATTCCAGTCCCGATATCGCGAGATCGACATCCTCCTGATCGACGACATCCAATTCCTCCAGGGCAAGGACTCGACCCAGGAGGCCTTCTTCCACACCTTCAATACGCTGCACGACCACAACAAGCAGCTGGTGATCACGAGCGACCTGCCGCCGAAGCACCTCACCGGATTCGAGGATCGGATGCGGTCACGCTTCGAGTGGGGCCTGATCACCGACGTGCAGGCGCCGGACCTGGAGACGCGCATCGCGATCCTTCGCAAGAAGGCTCAGAGCGAGCGCCTACAGGTGCCCGACGACATCCTCGAGTACATGGCCTCGAAGGTGTCGTCGAACATCCGCGAACTCGAGGGCACCTTGATCCGGGTCACCGCGTTCTCCAGCCTCAATCGCACACCGGTCGACCTCGCACTGGTGCAGACGGTGCTCAAAGACCTGATCACCCTCGACGATGACAACGTGATCGCGCCGGTCGACATCATCAATCACACCGCCGACTACTTCAAGCTGACCGTGGAGGATCTGTACGGCTCCTCGCGGTCTCAGGCGATCGCGAATGCGCGTCAGATCGCAATGTACCTCTGCCGTGAGCTGACCAACCTCTCCCTGCCGAAGATCGGTCAGCTCTTCGGCAATCGCGACCACACCACGGTCATGTACGCGAACAAGAAGATCACCGAACTCATGAAGGAGCGTCGGTCGATCTACAACCAGGTGACCGAACTCACCAGCAAGATCAAGCAGAACCACCGCTACAGCGACCTCCGCGCCTGAGCTGCGCTTGGCCTGCGGCGGAAGCCCCCCGAATGGGGTCGTTCCTCACAATGTGCACAACTTGTGGATAACTGTGGATAACGCCGCGTGTCGGGGCAGACCCGCCGGTCCGACTGTGGATGACCGCACGGGGAGAGCTCGGCGTCGGGCGGCAGTCCCCGAGGGCATCCCACATCCTCTGCACATCTAACACCGGTGTAGTTTCCCAACGCCGAATGGGTTCGGTGCGGTTACTCACAATTGGCACCTCGGTTATTGGTGTTGTCCTTTAATGAAGATGGATGTCCGCTCAAGAACCTTCGCTGGCCGCTCCGACCCCCTGTGGCAGTATTGACCCCCGAAGTCATCCATCACATGAGACGCGGGAGTACCCATGAAGTTCCAGGTGAACCGCGATGTCTTCAGCGAAGCCGTCTCCTTCGCCGTGAAGCTCCTCCCGCAACGCACCACATTGCCGATCCTCAGCGGTGTGCTGATCGAGACGACGGATGACGGACTGGCTCTGTCGTCGTTCGACTACGAGGTCTCTGCGCAGACGTCGGTGGCCGCCGAGATCGAAGAGCCCGGGCGCATCCTGGTGTCGGGTCGCCTGCTCGCGGAGATCGCCAACCGGTTGCCGAACGCTCCGGTGCAGTTCGCCACCGAGGAATCCCGGATCACGGTGACCTGTGGATCGGCGCACTTCACGCTGCTCAGCATGCCTGTGGAGGAATATCCGACGCTGCCTCAAGTGGCAGCCGAGACCGGAAAGCTCCCCGCCGACGAGTTCGCGGCGGCAGTCGCCCAGGTAGCGGTCGCCGCATCGCGTGATGACGTCACCCCGGTCATCACGGGCGTGCAGCTCGAGGTCGGCGACAACTCGCTCAGCCTCGTCGCAACCGACCGGTACCGCGTGGCCGTCCGTGCGATTGGATGGGACGGATCCGGAGACGCAAGGGAGGGCCTGACCGCTCTCGTTCCTGCGCGCACCTTGCAGGAGATCGGCAAGACCTTCGGCCACAGCGGGACCATCTCGGTCTCGATCACGAGCACCGACGACCGCGAGCTCATCGCTTTCCGCGCCGATCGGAAGACCGTCACCTCGCTTCTGATCAAAGGCAACTTCCCGCCTGTGAAGCGCTTGTTCCCCGACACCGTCGAGAACTATGCGGTGATCAACACCGCCGAGCTCATCGAGGCGGTGCGACGGGTGTCCCTCGTGTTGGAACGCGAAGCCGCCCTGCGCTTCACCTTCACCGCGGACGGCGTCACTCTCGAGGCGATCGGATCCGAGCAGGCGCAGGCCTCGGAGGCGATCGACGCGATACTCAGCGGTGGTGACACCGTGGTCTCGCTTAAGCCGCAGTTCCTCCTCGACGGTCTGGGTGCGGTGCACTCGGAGTTCGTTCGGATCTCCTTCACCAAGACCGACAATCCGAACAAGCCGGGGCCGGTGCTCATCACGAGCCAGTCCTCCAAGGATCAGGCCGGCGCCGACGACTACCGGTACCTGTTGCAGCCCAACCTGCTGTTGCGCTGATGGCCCGACCGGTCGCGGTATGCGCTGTCTGACAACCCCATCGGTCGGCATGACCGGGAAGTGAGTGTGACCATGCACATCGGACTCGTCGGCCTCGGCAAGATGGGCAACAACATGCGGGCGCGCCTCCGCGACAACGGCGTGGAGGTCACGGGCTACGACCGCAATCCGGAGGTGTCGGATGCGGCGACGCTCGGCGAGATGGTCGCCGCCCTGCCCTCGCCACGCGTCGTCTGGGTGATGGTCCCCTCGGGAGAGATCACCACCGCGGTCGTCAACGATCTCATCGTCGTACTGGGTGAGGGCGACCTGATCATCGACGGCGGCAACTCCCGATTCAGCGACGACTTCGAGCATGCCGCCCTCGCCAAGGTGAAGGGCATCGACTATGTGGACGTCGGAGTCTCCGGCGGCGTGTGGGGTCTCGAGAACGGCTACGGCCTCATGGTCGGGGGCGATTCCGCGGTCATCGAGCGGATCATGCCGGTCTTCGACGCGCTGCGCCCCGAAGGACCGCGTAACGAGGGGTTCGTCCATGCCGGCGAGGTCGGTGCGGGCCATTACGCGAAGATGGTGCACAACGGCATCGAATACGCCATGATGCAAGCTTTCGCCGAGGGCTACGAGCTGCTGGACAAGCGCGAAGACATCATCAAAGACGTCACCGGCACGTTCAAGGCGTGGCAGCGGGGCACGGTCGTCCGTTCCTGGCTGCTCGAACTGCTCGTGCGCGCGCTGGAAGAGGATCCTGAGTTCGACGACATCGAAGGCTACGTCGAGGATTCGGGTGAAGGCCGGTGGACCATCGAGGAAGCGCTGCACAACGCGGTTCCCATGCCCGCGATCAGTGCGTCGATATTCGCCCGGTTCGTCTCACGTCAAGGCGACGGCTCTCCAGCGATGAAGGCCGTCGCCGCTCTCCGCAACCAGTTCGGTGGCCACGGGGTCAAGAAGGCGGTTTAGGCGATGCCAGGCTCGCCACCGTGTTAGTCACGCACCTCTCACTCGTCGACTTCCGCAACTACACCACGGCCGAGGTCGAGTTCGCATCGGGCGCCAACCTCTTCGTCGGCAGCAACGGGCAGGGCAAGACCAATCTCGTGGAGGCGCTCGGCTACCTGAGCACACTCGGGTCGCACCGGGTGTCGACTGATCAGGCGCTGATCCGTCAGGGAGCCGAATCGGCGATCATCCGTGCGCGGCTCAGTCACGGGGATCGCGCGGTCCTGGCCGAGTTGCAACTCAATCGGGTAGGGGCGAATCGGGCGCAGGTCAATCGCTCCGCGATCAAGACACGCGAGCTCCCCCGCTATTTCTCGAGCGTGCTGTTCGCGCCCGAGGATCTCGCCCTGGTGCGAGGGGAGCCGTCGGGCCGCCGGCGGTTCCTCGATGAGCTGCTGGTGCTGCGGATTCCACGATTCGCCGGTGTCCTCGCCGACTACGAGCGGGTACTCAAGCAGCGCAACAGCCTGCTCAAGTCCGCGCGGGCCTCGCGGATCCCCGCCGAGCGGCTGACGACCCTCGAGATCTGGGATGAGCGCCTCGTTGCTCTGGGTTCCGAGCTCATCGACGCCCGCAGCATCCTCATCGCCGATCTATCACCCGAGGTCACGGATGCCTACGTGGCTGTCGCAGGGGCGGATCACCGCGCCACCTTGAGGAGCCGATCGACCATCGACGGCGATGCGGTCGATGAGGCGGATGACGGCAGCCAGTCCGATGGCAGAGAAGCGAATGCCGATCGGGGGGTGGAGGAGATCCGGGAGAGGTTTCGAACGGCGCTGGAGCGGGTGCGCCGCGCCGAGCTCGAACGCGCGATCACCCTGGTCGGCCCGCACCGCGACGATCTCGTCCTGTCGCTGAACGGTATGCCCGCCCGGGGTTTCGCCAGCCACGGCGAGTCGTGGTCTTTTGCCCTTGCACTCAAGCTCGCGTCGAGTCAATTGCTCCGTCGGGAGTCATCCAGCGGCGACCCGGTACTCATCCTGGATGACGTCTTCGCCGAGCTCGACCGATCCCGACGCGCCCGTCTTGCCGATGCGATCGCCGGGTTCGAGCAGGTGCTGATCACGGCGGCGGTGTTCGACGATGTGCCGGCGGAGCTCACGGGAAACACCGTGCACATCGAGCAGGGCCGAGTGGTCGGGAGCGCGGCGCCATGACGCGGGACGGTGACGAGTCGTCGGAGCCGCGGCTGGTGTTCGAGCGTTTCCGTCGCGTCTTCGGCGACGGACAGTCACGTGGCAGGGACGCCCGCAGAAGGTCCACAGTGGAGCCGGGCTCGACCACCGCCTTCGGAGCCGGTCGGGACGAGCGAGGGCTCGGCGAGGTACTCGACGCGATGACCGCGCGTCTCGGCTGGAACTCACCGCTGGCGCGGTCGGAATTGCTCGCTTCCTGGTCGAATGTCGCGGGCGAGGAGACAGCGCAGCACTCGACTCCCTCCTCGATCGACGAGGGAGTGCTGACCGTCAGATGCGACTCGACGGCGTGGGCGACGCAGCTCAGGATGATGAGGTCGCAGATCACGTCGAGGATCGCCGCCGAGTACCCGGATGCCGGCATCGAATCGATCAGGTTCGAAGGACCGGGCGCCCCCTCTTGGAAACGTGGCCCCAAGTCGGTTCCAGGGCGTGGTCCTCGCGATACTTACGGCTGACAAGCCAAATCTGGTCGACGACCACAAGAACCATCCCCAGATCGCCGAATCGACCCGGTTCCGCGGTGCACGTTTGGTAGACTGTGAGACGTCATCAGGGCAGCTTCCCCGGGAAGTCCGGCCTCGGTTGACCATCTCGACCGGCAAGGAGCCCAACTCAACATGACGTCGCCTATCGGGTCAGTAACGCCCGAATCATCCGCCCCCGATAGCCCTCCAGTTGTGCCGGACGACAGTTACGGTGCCGACCAGATCCAGGTCCTCGAAGGGCTCGAGGCGGTACGCAAGCGACCGGGCATGTACATCGGGTCCACCGGCCCGCGCGGGCTGCACCATCTCGTGCAAGAAGTCGTCGACAACTCCGTCGACGAAGCGATGGCCGGGTACTGCGATCGCATCGAGATCACCATGACCCGGGATCGCGGCATCCGCGTCGTCGACAACGGCCGCGGCATCCCTGTGGACCTCAACAAGTCCGAGAACAAGTCGACCGTCGAGGTCGTGCTCACCATCCTGCATGCGGGCGGCAAGTTCGGCGGCGGTGGCTACTCGGTGTCCGGCGGTCTGCACGGTGTCGGCATCTCCGTCGTCAACGCGCTGTCACGCGAGCTGGACGTCGAGGTGCGTCGCCAGGGTCACGTCTGGCGGCAGAGCTTCACCCACGGGGTGCCGAACGCGCCACTGTCACAGGATGAGGCGTCGGATATCACCGGCACCACCGTCACGTTCTGGCCGAGTGCCGACACCTTCGAAACGGTCGAGTTCGACTTCGAGACCCTCCGTCAGCGCTTCCAGCAGATGGCATTCCTCAACAAGGGGCTCACCATCGCGCTCACCGACGAGCGGGACGAGACGGTGGCCGAGAACGACAACGAGCCAGTAGTCGTGACCTACCTCTATGAGAAGGGTCTCGTCGACTACGTCGAGTACCTCAACTCGGCCAAGAAGGTCGAGGTCGTGCATCCCGAGATCATCTCCTTCGACCTCGAGGACACCACCCAGAAGATCTCGGTCGAGGTCGCCATGCAGTGGACCACCTCCTACCAGGAGAGCGTGCACACCTACGCGAACACGATCAACACGCACGAGGGCGGAACGCACGAAGAGGGCTTCCGTGCGGCGCTGACCTCGCTGGTGAACCGCTATGCGCGCGAGAAGAACATCATCAAGGAGAAGGACGAGAACCTCACCGGCGACGACGTGCGCGAGGGGCTCACCGCGGTGATCTCGGTCAAGCTCGCGGAGCCGCAGTTCGAAGGCCAGACCAAGACGAAACTCGGCAACACCATCGCGAAGTCCTTCGTCCAGCGGATCACCGGTGAGCAGCTCGGCGACTGGTTCGAGCGGAACCCGACGCAGGCTCGCGACGTCATCCGCAAGGCGATCCAGGCCTCCCAGGCTCGGATGGCAGCGCGGAAGGCGCGCGAGCAGACGCGTCGCAAGGGTCTTCTCGAGGGCGGGGGGATGCCGGGCAAGCTGAGTGACTGCTCGAGCAAGGATCCCGTGGTCTCCGAGATCTTCCTCGTCGAGGGGGATTCCGCGGGCGGCTCGGCGAAGACGGGCCGCAACCCGGAGACCCAGGCGATCCTCCCGCTGCGGGGCAAGATCCTGAACGTGGAGAAGGCGCGGCTCGACCGCGCCCTGGGCAACAACGAGATCCAGGCGATGATCACCGCATTCGGGACCGGCATCGGCGAGGACTTCAACGGCGACAAGGCGAGGTACCACAAGATCGTGCTGATGGCCGACGCCGATGTCGACGGCCAGCACATCACCACCTTGCTTCTGACCCTGCTGTTCCGCTACATGCGTCAACTCATCGAGCTCGGCTACGTCTACCTCGCCCAGCCGCCGCTGTACCGCTTGAAGT
>CAXTLO010000028.1:17254-18095 GCA_964244965.1 uncultured Marisediminicola sp. | reverse complement strand
CCGCCGAACTGCCCGAAGTACGGTCCGACCTGATCGCGTAGTGTCTGCGTGCTCGTCGCCTGGTCATCCAGTGCGCTCATGTGCCGGTTCCCGTCATGATCGGAGGAAGGTGTCGAGGGTGGCGACCGGGTCGCCGGTGACGAGCGCTTCGCCGACGAGCACGACGTCGGCCCCCGCAGCACGGTAGTCGGCGACGTGGGCAGGGCTCGAGACGGCGGACTCCGCGACGCGGATGACGCCGTCGGGGATGAGCGGGGCCAGACGCGAGAACAGGTCGCGGTCCAGGGCGAACGTGGACAGGTCGCGCGCGTTGATGCCGATGAGCCGAGCGCCGAGGTCGACGGCGCGCCGGACCTCGTCCTCGGAGTGCGACTCGACCAGTGCGGTCATCCCCAGTTCGCCGGTGAGCGCGAAGAGCTCCGTGAGGCTCGCCTGGTCGAGCGCGGCCACGATGAGCAGCACGAGGTCGGCTCCCGCGGCGCGCGCCTCGAACACCTGGTACGCGTCGGAGATGAAGTCCTTGCGCAGCACCGGGATCGAGACGGCGTGTCGCACGGAGTCGAGGTCGGCGAGCGACCCGCCGAAACGGCGCCCTTCCGTCAGCACGCTGATGGCACTCGCGCCCCCGCGTGCGTACTGGCTCGCGAGCTCGGCGGGGTCGGGGATGTCGGCCAGCGGACCGCGGGAGGGGCTCGCGCGCTTGACCTCGGCGATGATCCGCACACGCTCGGCCGGGGCGAGGGCGGCGAGGGCATCCAGTGCGGCGGGGCGGGCTACGGCGTCGCGCTCGACCTCCGCGAGCGACCTGGTGGTGCGCCGGTCGGTGGCGTCGGCGAGTGCT
>CAXTLO010000028.1:0-17244 GCA_964244965.1 uncultured Marisediminicola sp. | reverse complement strand
GACGACTCAGTGATCCTTGGGGACGTGGCGCGCGCCGCCGACCCCGTAGCCGGGTCGCGCGAGCACGCCCCCGACGATGAGGCCGATGATCGCGAGTCCCGCGGAGGCCCAGACGACGATCGGGTAGTCGAAGAAGAAAGCGATGGTGCCGACCGAGAAGGCGACGAGCATGATGACGACGGCGGTCCAGGCGGCCGGTGAGTTCCCATGGCCCGGTTCGGTGTCGTCGCTCATCGTCTCTCCAGTGGTGAGTGGCATGCCCCGGTCAACTTGGGGCCCAGGTCGTCAGGGATCAGGCTCGATCGACGCACCGTCGCGGGCGTCATCGAGTCTAGCGTGCGGTCGGGTCCGCCCCGTCGCTGAGGGCGTCCCACTCGGCGATCGTGTCTGTCGTCTGCGCCTGCTCCTCGCGGTCATCCGCCTCATGCTCGAACCGGACGGGTTGGAACTTGCGCGAGGATCCGGGCCACCGCCGGCCGGTCACGACGATCACCACGCCGAGCACCACCTGCGCGATCCCGAGCGCCGCGGCCGCCAAGGGCCAGAACCCCGTATCGATCTTCTCGACGAGTCCGACGAGGGCGTCGGTTCCCGAAAGGCCGGTGACCTCGATCACCGCCGACTCGGATGCGGCGAGCGGGTCGGCGAGCGCGGTGATCGTCGACAACAGCACGGTGGCGCCGATCGACGCCTGCAGGATCCCGAGGATGATGCGGAACACGGGCCCGGCGATCGAGAGTGCTCCGACGAGCGCGAGTCCGGCGAGACCCAGCCCCGCGAGACCTCCAGCGGCGATGTCCCCAGCCACGTCGAGGCCGGAGACCGCGAATTCGTCCGGCAGCAGAGTCACGGCGAACCAGGTCTGGGTCCAGGCGACGATGATCAGAGCACTGAGCAGGAGCCCCACCAGGAGCACGACCGTCTTGAGCCTCCGTGCCGGGGAGCGGGAGGGCGGTACCGCGGGGATCATCCGATCCGGCGCATCGCGTTGGCGATCGCCACGGCACGAAGCGGTGCCGCGGCCTTGTTCTGGGACTCCTCGTGCTCGGCGACGGGGTCGGAGTCCGCGACGAGGCCCGCACCCGCTTGCACGTGCGCCGTACCGCGAGCGATCGTGGCGGTACGGATGGCGATCGCGAGGTCGAGGTCCCCCGCGAACCCGAAGTACCCGACGACTCCGCCGTAGAGTCCGCGCTGGGCGACTTCGAGTTCGTCGATGATCTCGAGAGCACGCGGTTTCGGGGCGCCGGACAGGGTGCCGGCGGGGAAGGTCGCGCGGAAGACATCGAGCGAATCGGCACTCGGCATCAGATCGCCCTCCACCGTGGAGACGAGGTGCATGATGTGGCTGAATCGCTCGATGCGCATGAACTCGCTGACCTCCACCGAGCCGGGCGCGCACACTTTGAGCAGGTCGTTGCGTGCCAGGTCGACGAGCATCAGGTGCTCGGCGCGTTCCTTCGGGTCGCCGCTGAGGGCGTCCGCCAGCGCCTGATCCTCCTCGGGAGAATCGCCTCTGGGTTTCGACCCGGCGATCGGGTGCATCCTGGCCCGCCCGTCGTCGACTTTGACCAGCGCCTCCGGTGAGGATCCGACGACCCAGTACTGCTCCCCCGTCGCATCCTGCACCGAGAGCAGGTACATGTACGGACTGGGATTGAGGGTGCGCAGCACCCGATACACGTCGATCGGGTGGGCCGTCACCTCGTGATCGAAGCGTTGTGAGATCACTACCTGGAACACGTCGCCGTCGACGATGAATCGCTTGGACCGCTCGACCGCATCGCGATAGTCGGCGGCGCTCACCCGCGGCACCGGCGAGGGCTCGATGGAGAGGTCGACCTCGGCGAGCCACGCCTCGGTCGGCCCGGCCAGTCGCGCCTGCATCGAGTCGAGCCCGGTCTGCGCCCTCGCCCAGAGCGCATCGGGGTCGTCGCTGCCGTCGTTGAGCGCTGCGGTGATCAACAGCACCGACCCGGTGCGATGGTCGACGACGACGAGTTCCGAGACGAAGCTCAGCGCCTGCCCCGGGATGTCGTAGTCGGCCGGAGGAGCATCGGGCAATCGCTCGATCTGACGGATCGCCTCCCATCCGATGAACCCGACCAGCCCTCCGGTCAGAGGCGGATGCCCGGCGATCTTCGGTGTCTGCCAGCGGGCGTAGAGGTGCGCGAGCGCCTCGAGAGGGGCTGTCGGATGATCGGCGCCGAGCGCACGCTCGCGAGTGAGCCCGTAGTCGAGCCACACGGCGGCACTCGGGTCGCCAGGTACGCCCTGTGTGAGGACGCCGAAGCTGGAGACGCCGATGAAGGAGAAGCGCGACCAGATGCCGCCCTGCTCGGCTGATTCCAGGAGGAAGGTGCCCGGACGTCCGTCGGCCAGCTTGCGGTAGATGCCGACCGGGGTCTCGCCGTCGGCGAACACCTCCCGGATGACCGGGACGACGCGATGATCGGCGAGGAGCACGTCGAACGCGTCGCGCGTGGTGGTGTCGTTCACTCCTCCACCTCCCCGGTGCTCGAGATCGACGGGGTCAGCGGGTCCACGTCGAAGCAGGAGTGCTCGCCGGTGTGACATGCGGCGCCGACCTGCTCGACGGTGACCAGCAGGGTATCGGCGTCGCAGTCGAGAGCGGCGCCGCGCACGTACTGGACGTGCCCGGAGGTGTCCCCCTTGCGCCAGTACTCGGCGCGCGACCGGGACCAGAACGTCACCCGGCCCTCGGTGAGCGTGCGGCGCAGCGCCTCGCGATCCATATAACCGAGCATGAGCACGTCGCGGGTGTCCCACTGCTGGATGACGGCGGGCATCAACCCGTCGGCGGCGAAAACCGCCCGGTCGAGCACGGAGTCGACGTCGGGACGGTCGGGGTCGGTCGATGGCATGGTCGTCACTCCCGGATCAGTACGCCCGCCGAGGCGAGCTCCCGTTTGATGTCGCCTACGGTGAGGTCGGCGTCGTGGAAGACGGATGCCGCCAGCACTGCGTCGGCGCCCGCCTCGATGGCCGGTGCGAAGTGCGAGAGAGCTCCGGCTCCACCGGAGGCCACCACCGGCACAGAGCTCGACTCGCGCATCGCGGCGATCAATTCGAGGTCGAAGCCCTCGCGGGTACCGTCGGCGTCGATCGAGTTGACCAGCAGCTCGCCCGCACCGCGCTCGACGGCCTCCCGCGCCCAGACGAGCGCATCGAGATCGGTGTGGGTGCGTCCCCCGTGCGTGGTCACGATGAATCCGCTGTCTGCGCTTTGATCTCGGGCGACATCGAGCGACAGCACGAGCACCTGAGCGCCGAAGCGGTCCGCTATTTCTCCGAGCAGCGGGGGCCGCGCGATGGCCGCGCTGTTGACACCGATCTTGTCTGCGCCGCTGCCGAGCAGCCTGGCCACGTCGTCGGTCGTCCGCACGCCGCCGCCGACCGTGAGCGGGATGAACACGTGCTCCGCCGTGGCCGTGACGACCTCGTACATCGTCTCGCGGTCGTCGACGGTCGCGGTCACGTCGAGGAAGGTGATCTCGTCGGCCCCCTGGTCGAAGTAGCGGCTCGCGAGCTCGACCGGATCGCCGGCGTCGCGGAGATTGCGGAAGTTGACCCCTTTGACCACTCGACCCGCAGCGACGTCGAGACACGGGATGACGCGGACGGCGACGGTCATCAGATCCGCGCCGCGTGGATGGGGCTGACGAGGATCGCTCGCGCGCCGAGGGCGTACAGATCGTCCATGACCTGGTTCGTGTCGGCGCGCGACACCATCACCCGCACCGCGACCCAGTCTGGGTCGCGTAGCGGGGACACCGTCGGGGACTCCAGGCCGGGGGTGACGGCGGATGCGGCATCGATGAGTCGCGCCGGGAGGTCGTAGTCCATCAGCACGTACTGCCTGGCCACCAGCACCCCCTGGAGGCGACGGTGCAGGGTCGCGACCCCGGCAGTGTGCGCGCCGGAACCGATGAGCACGGCCGTCGATTCCAGGATGACGGGTCCGAATATCTCGAGGCCCTGCGCACGGAGCGTGGCGCCCGTGGAGACGACGTCGGCGACCGCGTCGGCGACGCCGAGCTTGACGGCGGATTCCACCGCGCCGTCGAGCTTGATCAGCTCCGCGGTGACACCGAGCGAGGTGAGGAAGTCCCCGACCAGACCGGGGTAGCTGGTCGCGACTCGGATGCCGGCGAGCTCCATGACATCCGCGAATCGTCCGACTGGTCCGGCGAAACGGAAGGTGGAGTCCGCGAATCCGAGCTCGGCGATCTCGACAGCAGCCGATCCGGAATCGAGTAGCAGGTCGCGGCCCGTGATGCCGACGTCGAGTGCACCCGACCCCACGTAGGTGGCGATGTCACGTGGCCGGAGATAGAAGAACTCGACGTCGTTGCGTGGGTCGGCTGCACTCAGCGCGCGCGGGTCTCGGCGGCCGGCGTATCCCGCCTCGTGGATCATCTCCGCGGCCACTTCGGCGAGGGAGCCCTTGTTGGGCACTGCTATGCGCAGCATCTGTCGGTCTTCTCACGGCGCAGCATGTGTCGGACTTCTCACTCGCCGCGGGTGCGGCGGTCTGGGGCGGTGGGGCGGGACGACGTCAGAGGTGGCGGTAGACGTCTTCGGTGGTGAGACCGGTGGCGATCATCATCACCTGCAGGTGGTAAAGCAGCTGAGAGATCTCTTCCGCGGTCTGCTCTGGGGACTGGTACTCGGCGGCCATCCAGACCTCCGCCGCCTCTTCGACGATCTTCTTCCCGATGGCGTGGATCCCTGCGTCGAGCTCGGCGACCGTGCCGGATCCCGCCGGACGGCTCGCTGCCTTCTCGCTGAGTTCGGTGAACAGACCGTCGAAGGTCTTGGGGGCAGCTGAGGTCAACTGACGCCCATGAGGTCGATCACGAACACGAGAGTGCGGCCGCTGAGACGATGACCGCCGCCCGCCGGCCCGTAGGCGAGAGCGGGAGGCACGATGAGCTGCCGACGCCCGCCGACCTTCATGCCGGGGATACCCTGCTGCCAGCCTGGGATGAGAGCGGCGAGCGGGAAGTCGACGGACTGGCCGCGGCTCCACGAGGAGTCGAATTCCTCGGCGGTCTCGAATTCGACGCCGAGGTAGTGCACGTCGACGGTGGCGCCGGGTGTCGCCTCCATCCCGCTTCCCTCTTCGATGTCGACGATGACGAGCTCGGACGGTTCGGAACCGTCGCTCGGCAGTCCTGCGTAGGGGAATTCGATCTCGGGCTTGGTTCTGTCGGTCATGCGTCCATCCTCCCAGATGCCTACGACCGGATGCGCCTCGCGCTCAGGTGTGGGCGTGGCCGGCGGCCGCAGCTCGCAGTGCCGTGATCTGCGCTGCGGGATCGCGTGCGCCGAACACCGAGGAACCCGCGACGAAGGTGTCCGCGCCCGCCTCGGCGGCGATCGCGATCGTCTCCTCGTTGATGCCGCCATCGACCTGGAGCCACACGTCGACACCGGATGCTGCGACCGCCGATCTCAGCCGCGTCAGCTTGGGCATGGTCGACGTGAGGAACGACTGCCCGCCGAAGCCAGGCTCCACGGTCATCACGAGCACCTGATCGAATTCATGCAGGAGATCGAGGTACGGCTCGACGGAGGTGTCGGGCTTGACCGCGATACCGGCCCGGGCGCCGAGTGAGCGCAATCGGCGGGCGAGGTCGACAGCGTCGCGGGCCGCCTCGGCATGGAACGTCACCGAGTACGCACCCGCCTCGGCGTATCCCGGTGCGTAGCGGTCGGGGTCGTCGATCATCAGATGCACGTCCAGCGGAAGCGCCGAGACCGACTGCAGCGCCTCCACCATCTGCTGCCCGAAGGTGAGATTGGGCACGAAGTGGTTGTCCATCACGTCGACGTGCACCAGGTCGGCGGTGCCGATCCGCCCGATCTCCCGTTCGAGGTTCGCGAAGTCGGCGGACAGGATGCTCGGGTTGATGCGCACGGCCATCAGACGAGCCTAATCATCCGCTGGCTTCGATCACCCAGCGGGCGTGCCCTTGTGCAGGAGGGAGATGAACATCGCATCGGTGCCGTGCCGGTGCGGCCACAGTTGCACCGACCAGGTGCGGTCGCCGAGCTCGAGGGGTTCGACCGTCACCCCTGCGAGCACCGCCGCCGTGTCGAGCCGGGTGAGCTCGCCGTCGGCCCTCGAGACGGCGTAGTCGACGATGGCGGTGGTCTCGGCCAGATGCGGGGAGCAGGTGACGTAGGCCAGTACGCCGCCCGGCGCCAGCGCGGCGACGGCGGAGTCGAGTAGGTCCGCCTGCAATCGGGTCAGGTCGCCGACGTCGCGAGGTTGTTTGCGCCATCGCGACTCCGGTCGGCGCCGCAGTGCACCGAGGCCGGTGCACGGGGCGTCGAGGAGGATCCGGTCGAATCCGGCGGGGAACATGCGCCCGATGTCGCGACCGTCGTGCTCGGTCACCTCGGGCGGGACGGGGAGCGCGGCGACGGCGCGCCGCACCAACTCCGCCCGCGCGGGAATCAGCTCATTGGCGAGCATGGTGGCGCCGGGCGCCCCGGCACGGCCGAGCTCCGCGGCGAGCATGGCGGTCTTGCCTCCCGGGCCGGCGCACAGGTCGAGCCATCGTTCCCCCGCCGCGACGGGCCGGGCTCTGCTGAGCGCGAGGGCGGCGAGCTGCGATCCCTCGTCCTGCACCCTGGCGCGCCCCGTGGCGACCACCGGCCAACGGGCCGGGTCGCCGCCCTCGCTCACCGCGGCGACAGGCGAGTAGCGGCCCGCGCGCGATCGGGGGATCTCGTCGATGGTCGCGACGCCCGGGAGGGCGGCGAGGCTGACCCTGGGCGCGGAGTTGTCGGCCTCGAGCAGGTCCTCGAGCTGGATCTCGCGGCCTTCGGCGGCGAGGGCACGGCGGAAGGCGCGCACGATCCACAGCGGGTGCGAGTACTCGACCGCGAGTCGCTCGTCGTCCGACCTCGGGGTGCCCATGACACTGTCGTGCCAGTCGGCTGGGTCGGTTCGGGCGATCGTACGCAGCACACCGTTCACGAAGCCGGTCGCGGACTGCGATCCGACTGCGCGGGCGAGCGACACCGCTTCGTCGACTGCCGCGTGCTGAGCGACACGCATCGACAGCAGCTGATGGCAGGCCAGTCGCAGCACGTCGAGGATCGGTGCATCGATCGTCGAAGTGTCCCGCCGTGCCGCCAGGGCGATGACCTCGTCGTAGTATCCGAGCCTCCGGAGGGTGCCGTAGGCGAGCTCGGTGGCCAGAGCCGCATCCTGCGTATCGAGCCCCGCGCGTTCGATGCGGACCGGCAGCAGCAGATTCGCGTACGCGTCCGACTCCCGTACCGCGCTGATCACGTCGTAGGCGACCCGCCGCGCGGGCTGCACCGTGATCGCCCGAGTCGACGACGCGGCGCGAGGGCGGCCGGGCGGACGCGGCGTCATCCGGCCACCATCGCTGATGCTCCCGGTGAGCCGGCGGGGTGCCCGCGCCACCAGTCGGCGGCTGACATGGGCTTCTTGCCTGCCGGCTGCACGGTGAGCAGCTGGATGGGGTCCGTCGCGGTACCGACGAGCACGCGGCCCTCCGCTGATCCGAGCTGCCCGGCGGGGAGCCCGGGGCTGTCGCGAGCGATCGTCGCGTCGAGCACTTTCATCCGCTGCCCGTCGACGACGGTGAAAGCGCCGGGTTCCGGTGTGACGCCGCGGATGCGGTCGAATACCGTGGGCGCCGGTTCGGACCAGCGGATGCGGGCGTCGTCGAGGGTCAGCTTCGGCGCGTGACTCACCTCTCCCACCTGGGCCTCAGGCGTGGCGGTGCCCTCGGCGATCGCGTCGATGGCAGCGAGCAGTGTCTCCGCTCCGTCTGCCGACAGGGTGTCGAGCAGGTGACCGGCGGTCTCGAACCGCCCGATGGGGTGGGACCGACGCGCGATGATCGCACCGGCGTCGAGCTCGGGCACCAGCTGGAACACGGTGCACCCTGAGACGTCGTCGCCGGCGATGACGGCGTGCTGCACCGGCGCGGCGCCACGCCAACGCGGCAGGAGTGAGAAGTGCAGGTTGATCCACCCGTGGGTCGGCGCTGAGAGCAGCGGTTCGCGGATCAGCGCGCCGTACGCCACGATCACTCCGAGGTCGGGCTTCATGGCTTCGATCTGCTCGGTCGGCGCGCCGGCGAGGCGGTTGGCGCGAATGATGGGAAGCCCCAGCCGATCGGCTTCGACCGCGACCGGCGTCGGCATGAGGATTCGACGGCGCCCCTGGGGGGAATCCTCACGGGTGAGCACCGCCGTGATGCTGTGGCGGGATCCGGCCAGAGCAGCGAGACTCGGGACCGCGGCGGCCGGGCTGCCGGCGAACACGATGCGCATGGCGGTCATGGGCGACGGCTCACTTGGGGATACTCACTGGCTGGGTGCTCATTCGACGAACGGATCGGTGTCGTCGCACCGCACCCTCAGTCTAGGGAGCGACGGCGGCCTCGATGGCGTCGGCCGTCCCGCTGGCGTGGGGATCCGGCGTCGCCGGGCGCTCGCCGCCCGCACCGTCTCAGCACGCAACGCGGCGGCCACGGCTTCCCCGCGCGCATAGTCGAAGCGCACGATAGCGCGGACCGTGCCGTCCTCGACCTCGACGGGACCGAGTACATCCGTCCCATCGACGGCCGACACCGCAGCGATAGCCGCGTCGACGGGGATCTGGTCGCCGGTGACGGTGGCGACCCTGACCGCGGGCGGAAATCGCAGCCGACGGCGGTCGGCGAGTTCGGCGGCGGCGTAGGTCGCCGGTTGCCAGGTGACCATGGCGGAGGCGAGCGCACCACCTACTCCGACGAGCACGACCGGTGCGCCGACAGCGGCGAGTGCGGCGGCGTTCGACCACCAGCGCAGGCAGTCCTCGCCGACACGCAGCGACTCGCGGGCCAGCATCCGTTCCCCGTCGAGGAGCAGCACAGCGCGATATCCGCCCGCGGCGACGGGTTCGGCTCCTCGGGTCGCGACCACCAGCGCGGGCTCCGATCCGACGTCGAGCAGGGGGCGCTCTCCGTCGGCGACCACCACCCGGACACCGGGGAACGCGCGGCCGAGGTCCTCCGCGGTGCGTGTCGCGCCCTGTCCTGCCGTGCGCAGGTGGGTCCCGCCGCACAGCGAGCAGGTCCAGTCGACGGCCAGAGCACCGCACCAGGTGCATGCCGGCACGGCACCGGAGCTCCGAGTGGCGAGCGGCCCGCCACAGCGCGTGCAGCGCGCTGAGTTGCCGCACTCGGTGCAGGCGAGCCGCGGTGCGTAGCCTGGGCGCGCGACCTGGACGAGCACCGGCCCGGACTCGAGCGCGGTGCGCGCTTCCCGCCACGCCGACGAGGGGATCCGCGCGATCGCCGCGTAGCGGTCCTGCGGCGCCTGCTGAGCGGTCGGGAGGATACGCGGCGCGTACGGACGCTCGGGCTTGAGTTCCCCCAGATAGCCCAGCTCGACCAGTCGCTGCACCTCCGTGCTGCGAGAGTGCCCGGCGAACCAGAGGGCGCTCCCCTGCTGGCCCTGTCTGACCAGGGCGACGTCGCGGGCGTGCGCGTACGGTGCGAGGGGTTCGGCGTGCAATGGGTCGCCGTCGTCCCACATCGCGATGAGGGCGAGCTGCCGTGCCGGCGCGTACATCACCGAGCGATTCCCGACGATCACCAGCGGCTCGTCACCGAGGCAGGACAGGAATCCGCGATAGCGATCCGGCCCCGATCTGCGCGCGTCCAGCTGCACGATCCGGTCGGCCGGAATCACCTGTTCGAGCGCGGCGACGAGCTGGTGCTGGTCCCGATAATCCGGCACGCACAGGATCGCACTGCCCCCCGTGGTCAGCGCGGCGGCAGCCGCGTCAGCCAGCAGAGTGGCCCACTCGCCGACCCATCGACCCGGCGCACCTCCACTCGGTGCGAGTTCCACGACCCTGGGCACGGCGGCCACGGCCAGCCTCGACCCCGACGCGATGGACTCGCCGATTCGGTCGGTCGGGCGCGACATAACGGTATCGGGCTCTGCGCCCGAATCCTCGTGCGCGTCGTCCTCGGCGGGTGCGGCGTCGCGAGCGGCGATCCACGCCTTCTCGACCCGTACTTGCCGTTTGGGAACGGCGAGACGGATGACGTCGCTCGCCCCTCCCGCAGACCGGTCGGCCACGGCTCGGGCCAACCGCCAGATCTCCGGCGCGAGCGCCGGTACTTCCGACACGAGCGCCTCGAGTTCGCTGAGCTCCCCCGCGAAGTCCCCGTGATCGCCCACCTCGACCACGAGGCCGTCGGCGACCCGCCCGGCGGACCGCAGCGGCACCCGTACCCGCATCCCCGGACCGATCCGGTCGGCGAGTGCCTGGGGGATGGCGTAGTCGAAAAGGCGGTCGAGCTGCGGGAGCGGGGAGTCCACCAACACCCTGGCGACGGTGGCGGTCATCGGCGTCTCATCCCGTCACCGACCCGATGCGCCGCAGTGCCGACCAGCGCGTCAGAGTCCCGCGGCCGCGCGCAGGTCGTCGACGCGGTCGAGGCGTTCCCAGGTGAACGCGGGCAGCTCGCGCCCGAAGTGGCCGTAGGTGGCGGTCGCCGCGTAGATCGGCCGCAGCAGATCGAGGTCGCGGATGATGGCGGCGGGGCGCAGGTCGAACACCTCTCGGATGGCGTCGATGATCTGCCGGTCGTCGACACGGCCGGTGCCGAACGACTCGACGTAGAGACCCACCGGCGATGCCTTGCCGATCGCGTACGCGACCTGCACCTCGAGGCGGTCCGCGAGTCCGGCGGCGACGGCGTTCTTCGCGACCCAGCGCATGGCGTAGGCCGCGGATCGGTCGACTTTCGAAGGATCCTTGCCACTGAACGCTCCCCCGCCGTGTCGGGACGCGCCTCCGTAGGTGTCGACGATGATCTTGCGTCCGGTGAGCCCCGCGTCGCCTTTCGGCCCGCCGATCTCGAACCGGCCCGTCGGGTTGATGAGCAGCGTCACTCCGGACGAGTCGAGTTCGGCGCGCTCGAGCACGGGGCGGATCACCAGCTCCTCGACTTCGCGAGCGAGTGCGACGTCGCTCACCTCCGGCGAGTGCTGGGTGGATAGGACGACGGTCTCGACGCTGCGTGGGACGAGCCCGTCGTACCCGACCGTGACCTGCGTCTTTCCGTCGGGGCGGAGGAAGTCGACCAACCCGGCTTTCCGCACGTGGGCGAGCCGTTCCGCGAGGCGGTGGGCGAGCCACACCGGCAGCGGCATGTACTCCGGCGTCTCGCGAGTGGCGAAACCGAACATGATCCCCTGATCGCCGGCGCCCTGCGAGCTCAGCGAATCGATATCGCCCCCGCGTGCCTCGAGCGCACTGTCGACCCCCTGTGCGATGTCGGGCGACTGCGCGCCGATCGAGACGGTGACGCCGCAGTTGCTTCCGTCGAAGCCGACCTCCGACGAGTCGTATCCGATCGACCGGATCGTGTCGCGCACCAGTGTCGGGATGTCGACATACCCGCTCGTGGTCACCTCACCGGCCACGTGGACGAGTCCGGTCGTGACGAGTGTCTCGACCGCCACCCTGCTGTGCGGGTCTTCGGTGAGCAATGCATCGAGGATGCTGTCGGAGATCTGGTCGCAGATCTTGTCAGGATGCCCCTCGGTGACCGATTCGGAGGTGAACAGGCGCAGGGCGGGGTTCATCGTCGCATGGTTCATCGTCAGAGGTCCCGATCGTCAGGCAGGCGGTCGCCCGGCAGGCGGTCGATCGCGCGGGTCGGCGATCCGCTCAGACCAGCAGACCCAGGATGCGATCGGCCACCGACATCTTGCTCCCGGCGGCCTGCATCACTATAGCTCCGGCGGAATCGACGACCGTGACGGCGTTGTCGTCGGTGGAGAACCCCTGGGTCCACCCGACCCTGTTGACGACGAGATAGTCGGCGCCCTTCCGGGCGATCTTCGCGCGGGCGATCTCGAGCAGGGTCGCGTCGTCGCGCTCGGTCTCCGCAGCGAAGCCGACGACGACCTGACCTGGGGGACGTGACGCGGTCAGCTCGGCGAGGATGTCCGGGTTCTGCGTCAACTCGAGCGTGAGTCGGTCACCGTGAGCATCCTTCTTGATCTTCTCCTCGACGACGGTCACCGGCCGGTAGTCGGAGACTGCCGCAGCCATGATGATCAGGTCCGCCATGCGTGCGGCGTCTCGTGCAGCGTCCCGCAGCTCGAGCGCCGACTCGACCCGACGCACCGCCATGCCGGTGGGATGGGGCACGTCGATGTGCGCGGCGATGAGGGTCACTTCGGCACCCCGCGCGGCGGCGGCGACGGCGATCGCGATGCCCTGCTTCCCGCTCGACCGATTGCCGACGAATCGCACCGGATCGATCGGCTCGCGGGTGCCGCCGGCGGTGACGAGTACACGACGCCCCTCGAGGTCCCGCGGACTGACCGCGCGGAGGGCGGCGGAGACGATGTCGTCGGGCTCGGCCATCCGCCCGGCGCCGACGTCCGTGCCGGTCAGCTGGCCCGACACCGGGCCCACGATGATGACGCCGCGCTCACGGACTGTGGCGATGTTCGCGACCGTGGCCGGATTCGCCCACATCTCGGTGTGCATCGCGGGCGCGATCACCACGGGGGCGCCGGTGGCGAGCAGCGTGTTGCCGAGGAGGTCGTCAGCTAGACCGTGCGCGAGCTTCGCGATCGAGTTGGCCGTGGCCGGAGCCACGATGACGAGATCGGCGGCCTGCCCGATCGCGACATGCCTGACCTGCGCGACGCCCTCATAGAGGTCGGTCTCGACCGCGTTCCGGCTGATCGCCTCGAAAGTGGGACGACCCACGAATCGGAGGGCGGCTTCGGTCGCGATCACGCGGACGTCATGCCCCGCGAGAACGAGCAAGCGGATGACCCCGACGGCCTTGTACGCCGCGATACCGCCGGTGACTCCGACGACGATGTTCATCCAGACCTCTTCAGCACGTGAAGGTGCCCACTAACGGGGCTGATCGACGGTGCTGATCACTCCGCGAGGGGGCGGGCGACCAGCTTGTCCTCGTTGATCTCGTGCAGTGCGACCGACAGCGGCTTGTCGTCGATGGTGGAATCGACCAGGGGTCCGACGTTGTCGAACAGGCTGCCCTCATGGAGGTCGGCGTAGTAGTCGTTGATCTGCCGCGCGCGCTTTGATGCGAAGATCACCAGCGCGTACTTCGAGTCCACCTTCGAGAGCAGCTCGTCGATGGGCGGGTCGATGATGCCCTTTGCCTTGTCAGCCATGGGATGTTCCTTCTATGAGTACGAGTCGCGATGGCGACTCTCAGACGACGGAATTCAGCGGCCTGTACGGCCGGAGGTCGTGGGGATCGCCATCAAGTCTACGACCTCGCCCGCCGCGCGCCTCACGTCGTCGTTGACCACCCGATGGTCGAACTCCTCCTGGGCGGCCAATTCGACCCGCGCCGTGGCCAGTCGTCGCTGCTGCTCCGCCGAGCTCTCCGTGCCTCGGCCGATCAACCGGCGCACCAGTTCGTCCCAGGTCGGCGGCAGGAGGAACACGAGCACAGCCGACGGCATCGCCGCGCGCACCTGGCGTGCACCCTGGAGGTCGATCTCGAGTAGGACGCTCCGACCGGATGCGAGTGCCTCGTCGACCGGGCCGCGAGGGGTGCCGTAGCGGAAGGCGTTGTGCACCACCGCCCACTCGAGCATCTCGCCATCGGCGACCAGTCGATCGAACTCATCGTCGGACACGAAGAAGTAGTTCACGCCGTCGGTCTCACCCGGGCGAGGAGCACGGGTCGTCGCGGACACCGACAGGTGCACCTCCGGATGGTTCTCCCGGATGTAGGTGGAGACGGTGCCCTTGCCCACCGCCGTGGGCCCCGCGAGTACGACGAGTCGCGCCGACCCACTGGGTCGACCCCGGTTCTCACGGGTGTCGAGCCACTCGCGGAGCCGGACGCGCTGTCGCGAGCCGAGTCCGCCGACGCGCTTCGAGTCAGCGATGGCCAGATCGTGCATGATGCGCGCGACCCTGGTGGGCCCGAGACTTGGCACGCTCATGAGCAGGTCACGGACTCGTGTGCCGGCTTCGACGTCGGCGGGCGGATCGGACCATGCGGCGTCGAGCACATCGACGGCGCTGCGCTCCCGGCGCGCGACGGCGGCTTTCACTGCAGCTCGCGCACGGCGTGCTGCGACGGCGGCTCGGGATGCGGCGATCCGGTCGACCGGTGGGGGCTGCGTCTTCGAGGTGGGAGGTGGTGCATCCGCAGGCGTCGCCGTGTCGCCCGCGCTCATCTGCGCGCGACCGTTTCCAGTTCGGCTGCGTGGGCGCTGATCGCATCGGCGATACCGTCTACCCCCGCGTCGAGGATGCTCCGCGATGCGGAGGCGATCACATGCGCAGCCGCGGCGCCGAACATCGCCCCGATGTCGGACAGCCGGGCGCCCTGATGCCCGAAGCCCGGCGCGAGGATCGGTGTCGCGGGAGATCCGGAGCGACCGGCGGCAACCGGATCGGATGGGACGAGATCGGATGGGACGAGATCGGACGGGTCGAGGCCGTATCGATCGAGCACGACCGTGGCGCCGATCACCAGACCGACGGCTCCCACGGAATCCGGCTGCCCCTCGTCGTGCGCCCTGTTCCACTCCGTCACGTCGGCGACGATACCCGCCGCCACCGATCTCCCGCTATGCGACCCGTGCTGGATCATCGCCGTCTGGATCGCTGCCGCCTCCGGGTTGGACGTGGCCGCTAGTACGAACACTCCTTTCCCGGCCGAGGCGGCCAAGGCCAGCGGCGTATCCAGGGATCCGAAGCCCTGGAAGGCGCTCACCGTGATCGCGTCGGATTCGAGCGGCGACCCTGGTGTGAGCCACGCCTGCGCGTACGCTTCGACGCTCGACCCGACATCCCCGCGCTTGACGTCGGCGATGACCAGCAGCCCAGCGGCTCGGGCAGCCGAGAGGACCTCCTCGAGCGCGGCGTACCCCGCGGAACCGTGCCGTTCGAAGAAGGCGACCTGCGGCTTCACCACTGCCGCACGACCGATCGCCGCGTCGACGACCCGCAGCCCGAACTCGCGCACACCCGCCGGATCGTCCGGGAGCTCCCAACGGCGGAGCAGCCACGGGTGCGGGTCGATGCCGACGCACAACCGCCCGCGCGACGCGATCGCGGCGGACAGCCGTTCTCCGAACCCGGTATGCACGCCGCCGATGGTCACGGTGCCCCGACGAGCGCTACGGCGCCCGACGAGGACCGTTCGAGGGCTGCAGCGCGGTCGGAGGCGTACTCCTGCAGCGACCGTACGTCGAACCCGCGGGATCCGCCGCTGAACGATGTCATCGCCTCGAACGACGCGACCGCCGCGCTCAGCTGGGCGATGGTGGTGAACAGCGGCAGGTCAGCGGCCACCGCGGCGGCGCGAATCTCGTAGCCGTCCGCCCTGGCGCTGCGCCCACTCGGCGTGTTGATCACCACGTCGACCTGACCGCGGTCGATCAGATCGACGATCGACGGCACACCCCTCGTCGCGGCCTCTGCTCCGGTGGACCCGTCGGGAACGGACCCGGCACGGAACACCTTCCGTACGACGGTGGCAGAGATGCCGTTTCGGGCGAGGATCTCGGCCGTACCGATGGTGGCCAGGATCTCGAAGCCGAGTTGCTGCAGCCGGAGCACGGGGAGGATGATGGCCCGCTTGTCGCGGTCGGCAACGGAGACGAATACCGATCCACTCGAGGGCAGTCCGCCGTAGGCCGCCTCCTGGCTCTTGGCGAACGCCTTCGGGAAGTTCGAATCGATCCCCATCACCTCGCCCGTCGAACGCATCTCGGGGCCGAGGACGGAGTCGACGATGTGACCGTCCGCAGTGCGGAACCGCTTGAACGGCAGCACCGCCTCCTTCACCGATACCGGCGAGTCCATCGGCACGTGCGCGCCGTCGACGGCCGGGAGCAGACCTGTCTCAACGAGATCGCGGATGCTCTCTCCCACCATGATGCGTGCAGCGGCTTTGGCCAGCGGGATGCCGAGCGCCTTGGACACGAACGGCACAGTGCGCGACGCTCGGGGGTTGGCCTCGAGCACGTAGAGCACGCCGGCGCCGATCGCGAACTGCACGTTGAGCAGCCCGCGCACGCCGATCCCCTTCGCTATGGCGAGGGTCGCCTCCTGCACCCTGGCGATCTGCTCCCGGCCCAGGGTGACCGGTGGCAGGGTGCAGCTCGAATCGCCGGAGTGGATCCCCGCTTCCTCGATGTGCTCCATCACTCCGCCGACATACAGCTCGGTTCCGTCGTAGAGCGCGTCGATGTCGATTTCGACCGCATCATCCAGAAACCGGTCCACCAGCAGCGGGTGGGACGGGCCGATGATCGCCTGGTCTGCCATGCGCGCGAAGTAGTCCCGCAGGGAGGGGGTGTCGTAGACGATCTCCATCCCTCGACCGCCGAGCACGAACGACGGGCGAACCAGCACCGGGTAGCCGATCTCCTCGGCGATGGCGACGGCTCCGTCGATCTCGATCGCGGTGCCGTTGCGCGGCGCGAGCAACCCCGCCTCGTCGAGGATGCCGGAGAACAGTCCGCGCTCCTCCGCGAGGTCGATCGCCGACGGGCTGGTACCGAGGATCGGAACGCCCGCCGCCTCAAGTCCCTTCGCGAGAGCGAGCGCGGTCTGCCCGCCCAGCTGGACGACTACGCCGACGAGCTCCCCGGAAGCGCTCTCGGCGTGCACCACCTCGAGCACGTCCTCGAGAGTGAGCGGTTCGAAGTACAACCGGTCGGAGGTGTCGTAGTCGGTGGACACCGTCTCGGGGTTGCAGTTGATCATGATGGTCTCGTACCCGGCGTCGGACAGCGCGAAGGCCGCGTGCACGCAGGAGTAGTCGAACTCGACGCCCTGACCGATGCGGTTCGGGCCGGATCCGAGGATGACGACCTTCCTGCGGTCGGAGGCGATGACCTCGGTCTCCTGGTCGTAGCTCGAATAGTGGTACGGCGTCAGAGCGGGGAACTCCCCGGCGCAGGTGTCGACCGTCTTGAACACGGGGCGGATGCCGGCGGCCCAGCGTGCGGCGCGGACGGCGGTTTCGTCGGTGCCGCGCAACTGGGCCAGCTGCGCATCGCTGAACCCGTGGTCCTTCGCGTGGCGGAGCAGCTCGGGATCGAGCTCGGCCGTGTCGCGGACCAGGTCTGCCACCTCGTTGATCAGCACCATCTGATCGATGAACCACGGGTCGATGCCGGTGGCGTCGAACACCTCGGAGATGG
>CAXTLO010000027.1:9543-18126 GCA_964244965.1 uncultured Marisediminicola sp. | reverse complement strand
ACTGACCCTCGTCCACACCAAGTACCAGCTCATCGAGACGGCACGGGTGCCGATCGCGATCATCGGCGGGTTGCTCTTCCCCGCTCTCTCGCTCCTGTTCTTCGTCGTGCCGCAGCGCACGGTTGCCGAGGATCCGCTGTTCGCCACTCAGGCGGTGATCTCGCTCAGCGTCTTCGCGATCCTGAGCAACTCGCTGTTCAGCTTCGGTCTCAACATCTCCGAGGCGAGGGAGAAGCCATGGGATCCGTATCTGCGCACCCTTCCGGCTCCGGCCATCTCCAGGGTGCTGGCACAGGTGCTGTCGACCGGAGTGCTGGCGCTCGCCTCGATCGTGCCGGTGATCGTGCTCGGGGCTGTGCTCACCGCGGCAGAGGCGGAACCGTGGCGGGTGCTAGCCGGTCTCGCGGCGCTCGCGGTATCGGCGCTCCCGTTCATGTTCATCGGGATCTGCATCGGCTACGCCATGCCCTCCAAGGCCGCGATCGCCGTGGTGCAGATCGTGATGTTCGCTCTGGCGTTCGCCGGCGGCCTGTTCCTCCCGCCCTTCGTCTTCGCGGACTGGCTCGACACGCTGTCGAGGTTCCTCCCGTCCCGGCACGCCCGCGAGTTCGTCATCTGGGTGGTGCAGGGCGGTGACCTGGCGCCCTGGGTCTGGATCGGCATCGTGGTCTGGACGACCGTCTTCCTCGCGCTTGCCCTGGTGCTGTTCCGACGCGATGAGGGGCGCCGGTACCACTGACCTAGGCTGACCTGGTGCAGCTTCATCCGGTCCGGGTCCACCGCAGCAGCGAAGGGCTCGCCCGCGCGAAGCAGCTGGCCTGGCGTCTCGCCGAGGTCGCAGCCGATCCGGTCGCCGTGACCGACGAGGTCGCGCAGATGATCGTCAACCGGGTCATCGACAATGCCTCCGTCGCGGCCGCCTCGCTCACTCGAGCGCCGGTCGTCGCCGCCCGAGCGCAGGCGACCGCCCATCCGTACTCGCCCGGCTCGACGGTGTTCGGCGTCCCCGGACGCTTCGGCCCGGAATGGGCCGCGTGGGCCAACGGGGTGGCCGTGCGGGAACTGGACTTCCACGACACGTTCCTCGCCGCCGAGTACTCCCACCCCGGTGACAACATCCCCCCGATCCTCGCCGTCGCGCAGCACGCGGGCAGCAGCGGTCATGACCTCGTGCGCGGCATCGCCACCGGCTATGAGGTCCAGGTCGACCTCGTGCGCGCCATCAGCCTCCACCGGCACAAGATCGATCACGTGGCGCATCTCGGCCCGAGCGCGGCCGCCGGGATCGGCACACTGCTCGGCCTCCCGGCCGAGACGATCTACCACGCCATCGGTCAGGCGCTGCACACCACGACCGCGACCCGGCAATCACGTAAGGGCGAGATCTCCACCTGGAAGGCGCACGCCCCGGCGTTCGCCGGAAAGATGGCGGTCGAATCTGTCGACCGCGCCATGCGCGGCCAGACCAGCCCGACCCCGATCTACGAGGGGGAGGACGGGGTGATCGCGTGGCTGCTCGACGGACCGACCGGGCACTACGAGGTTCCGCTCCCCGATCCGGGCGAGCGGAAGCGCGCGATCCTCGACACGTACACGAAGGAGCATTCCGCGGAGTACCAGGCGCAGGCGCTCATCGATCTCGCCCGCAGGTTGCGTTCGCGCTACCCCGAGCTGCGGGATGCCTCGCGCATCGCGAGCGTCGTCATCCACACCTCGCATCACACCCACAACGTGATCGGATCCGGTTCGGATGATCCGCAGAAATACGACCCGACCGCCAGCCGCGAGACTCTCGACCACTCCATCCCCTACATCTTCACGGTCGCGCTGCAGGACGGGGTGTGGCATCACGAGCGCTCGTACGCCCCGGAACGGGCCGGTCGAGCCGACACCGTCGAGCTGTGGCGCAGGGTCACCACCGCCGAGGACCCGGAGTGGACCCGGCGCTACCACTCGACCGATCCGACAGAGATCGCATTCGGTGGGCGCGTGGTCATCACGCTGACCGACGGCTACTCGATCGTCGACGAGATCGCGGTCGCTGACGCGCACCCCCTCGGGGCTCGCCCCTTCGCTCGGGAGCAGTACCTCGAGAAGTTTCGCACCCTGGCCGACGGTGTGCTCGAGGATGTCGAGACGGAGCGGTTCCTCGAACTCGCCCAGCGCCTACCGGCTCTCACGGCAGATGAGCTCGGCGGCCTCACGATCACGCCTCGCCCGGGGTTCCTGCATGAGGTGGCAGCGCCGAGGGGTTTGTTCTGATGGCACCGCTGGTCGAGCTCGGGTCACCGCTGGTCGAGCTCGTCGAAACCCCCTTCCGATCGGATTCGTGATGCTCTACTCCACCGTGACACCCGCCGACAAGCGGGCCGCCTTCCGTACCTCGCTCGCGACCGGTGAGCTGCTGCAGTTCCCCGGCGCGTTCAACCCGCTCAGCGCGAAGCTGATTCAGGACCGGGGGTTCGACGGGGTCTACATCTCGGGGGCGGTGATCGCCGCCGACCTCGGCCTGCCGGATGTCGGCCTCACCACGCTCACCGAGGTGGCCGGGCGTGCGCAGCAGATCAGCCGGATGACCGACCTGCCGACCATGGTGGACGCGGACACCGGATTCGGGGAGCCGATGAACGTCGCCCGCACCGTGCAGTCCCTGGAGGATGCGGGCGTCTCCGGTCTCCACATCGAGGATCAGGTCAACCCGAAGCGGTGCGGGCACCTCGATGGGAAGGCGGTGGTGGACGCCGACACCGCCGTCAAGCGCATCCGTGCCGCCGTCGACGCGCGTCGTGATCCGAACCTGCTCATCATGGCGCGCACCGACATCCGCGCCATCGACGGGTTGGGGGCCGCTATCGACAGGGCGCACGCGCTGGTCGACGCGGGGGCCGATGCGCTGTTCCCCGAGGCCATGCGCGACCTCTCCGAGTTCGAAGCGATCACCGCCGCGGTCGACGTCCCCGTTCTCGCCAACATGACGGAGTTCGGAAAGAGCGAGCTGTTCACGACCCGGCAGCTGGCGGATGTCGGCGTGCACCTGGTCATCTACCCGGTCAGCCTGCTTCGGCTCGCGATGGGTGCCGCCGAACGGGGCTTGGATTCACTCGCCCGGGAGGGGTCGCTGCGGTCCGAGGTGCAGAACATGCAGACCCGCACCCGCCTCTACGACCTGCTGGACTACTCCGGTTACACGACGTTCGATCAAGGTGTCTTCGACTTCGAGGTGCCAATCGGGCAGACTGCCCCGAAGCGCGGCCCGCACGGGCACTAGCGTGATCAGGGGCTCGTCACGACCCCCATCCGACGAAGGAGCGCCGTGAGCGACACTGCCGCCGATACCCCTACCGTTGGGGACATCCGCAAAGGACTGGCCGGAGTGGTCGTCGACACCACCTCCGTCTCGAAGGTCAACCCGGAGACGAACTCGCTGCTGTACCGCGGCTACCCGGTGCAGGAGCTGGCCAGTCAGTGCGCGTTCGAGGAAGTCGCGTACCTGCTCTGGCACGGGGAGCTCCCCGACCCCGAGCAGCTCGCGGCGTTCGAGCAGCGCGAGCGGTCGCTCCGGCATCTCGACCCGGTGGTCAAGCGCGTGATCGACGAGCTGCCGCATACGGCGCACCCCATGGATGTCGTCCGCACCGCGGTCAGTGTGATCGGAGCGCGTGACGCGGATGCTGCGGCCTCCGATCCGGTGTCGAACCTCGACAAGTCCATCGCCCTGTTCGCTCAGTTGCCGTCGATCGTGGCGTACGACCAGCGTCGTCGTCGTGGTGAGCAGCTCGTCGAGTCCCGGGACGACCTCGGCTACAGTGCGAACTTCCTGCACATGACTTTCGGCGATGTGCCCGATCTCGTCGTGGTCGAGGCCTTCGACGTCTCGATGATCCTGTACGCCGAGCACTCGTTCAACGCATCGACGTTCGCCGCCAGGGTCATCACGTCGACGCTCGCAGACGTGTACTCGGCTGTGACCGGAGCCGTCGGAGCGCTCAAGGGCGCGCTGCACGGGGGAGCGAACGAAGCCGTGATGCAGACTCTCGAGGAGATCGGCACGGCCGACCGGGTCGAGGGATGGCTCAACGACGCGCTCGCCTCCAAGCGCAAGATCATGGGGTTCGGTCACCGGGTGTACAAGAACGGCGACTCGAGAGTGCCGACGATGCGTGCCGCGCTCGACACGCTCGTCGCAGAGTACGACCGCCCAGAACTGATCGAGCTGTACGACCGGCTCGAGCAGGCGATGGCCGAGCGCAAGGACATCAAGCCGAATCTGGACTACCCGAGCGGACCGGCCTACCACCTGATGGGATTCGACACCCTGACCTTCACGCCGCTGTTCGTGGCGAGCCGCATCGTGGGGTGGACCGCCCACATCATGGAGCAGCTGGAGGCGAACTCCCTCATCCGTCCGCTGAGCGAGTACGTGGGCCCCGAGGAGCGGCACGTCGTCTCCGCGAGCTGAGTAGCGCCCGAGCGCCAGCGAGGACGCGTATCAAAACCACTCACGCCGGCTAGATCTCGACGCGTACACCCCGCGGTGTGTCGACGAGGAGCTCGCTGCCCGAGAACGCCGCCTCGAGGTCGCCGCGCGACTCGGAGAAGTGCTCCCAGTCTTCCGCGTGCAGGCCCACCACCCTCGACGCGGAGAGGATGCCCGCTGCCCTCACCGCGTCGGCGGAGGTGAACGTCAGCGCAGCATCGATCCCGGTCACTCTGGCCGCCCCGGCGAACAGCACGGCGATGTCGATGGCCGGAAACCGGTCGGCGATCTGCTCGACGAGAGGCAGCGAGGCGTTGTCGCCGCTGACGTAGAGCGTGGGCGCGTCATCCGATTCGAGGACGAACCCGACCACCGACCCGACGAGCGGCTCCGACCCTGGTGGCCCGTGCAGCGCGGGCACCACCGTGACGGTGACCGCGCCGACCTCGCGGGTCTCCCAATCATCGAAGCCGACGACGCTCCCGCCCCACAGGTCGCTCGCCGCGCGCATCGTCGACAGCGTCAGCGGTCCCTGCGCGATCAGCTCCAGGCCCTCCCAGTCGAGGTTGTCCTTGTGAGCGTGGTGCGACAGCAGCACGAGATCCACCGGCCACACATCCGCTCTGGGGACGGCAGGTCCGCGGGTCTTCACCAGCGTCGTCTCACCGGCCTCGGCATAGCTCTGCGGCGGGTCGAAGGTCGGATCGGTGACGATTCTGAGCCCGCAGTACTCGATCAGCGCGGTGGGGCCGCCGATGTAGGTGATAGCTGTCGTAGGCACACCGCGAGCCTACGCTCGGCGCCGACGCTGTCGGGATGCCTATCCTGCTTGAATGCCGAATCGTCTGGACGACGCCGTCAGCCCCTACCTGCGCAGCCACGCAGACAACCCGGTCGACTGGTGGGCGTGGGGCCCGGAACCATTCGCCGAGGCGGCCCGCCGCGATGTCCCCGTGCTCGTCTCGATCGGGTACTCGACCTGCCACTGGTGCCACGTCATGGCGAGAGAGAGCTTCAGCGATCCCGAGCTGGCAGGCGAGCTGAACCGGCGGTTCGTCGCGATCAAAGTCGACCGCGAGGAGCATCCCGACGTCGACGCCAGCTACCTGGCGGCCGCAGGCGCTTTCACGGAGAACCTCGGCTGGCCCCTGAACGTGTTCGTCACCCCGCGCGGCCGCGCGTTCTTCGCCGGCACGTACTTTCCCCCGCAACCGGTGCATGGGCATCCGTCGTTCCGCACGGTGCTCGACGCGGTGGCCGACGCGTGGGAGAACCGCCGCGCCGAGGTGGAATCGAACGCGGATGCCGTCACGGCGGCGATCGGCGCGGCCGGAAAGGGCTCGTCCACCGAGCTGCCCTCTCCGGAACGACTCGGCGGCGTCGTCCGCGAACTCGCCGCCTACGAAGACGCGGAGCACGGCGGATTCGGAACCGCGCCGAAGTTCCCGATGGCGCCGGTACTCGGCTTCCTGCTCGACCAGCGCGCTGCCGGCGACACGGATGCCGCGGCGCTGGTCCGCCGCATCCTCGACGCGATGGCGGCTTCGGCGTTGCGTGACGACATCGAGGGCGGATTCTTCCGTTACGCGACGCGACGCGATTGGACCGACCCGCACTACGAGCGGATGCTCTACGACAACGCGCAATTGCTCGCCGCATACGCCCGGATCGATGCCGGCGAGCCGGTCGCCGCCGGTGTCGCGTCGTTCCTCCGCGACGTGCTGCGGCTGCCGTCCGGAGGGTTCGCTTCGGCCCAGGACAGCGAGAGCACCGTCGATGGCGAACGGATGGAGGGCGCCTACTACCGCCTCGACGCCTCAGCGCGCGCGCGGCAGACGCCGCCCGCTCTCGATCAGAAGGTGCTCACCGGGTGGAACGGTCTCGCCGTGCAGGCACTCGCGGCGGCAGGTTCCCGTCATGGTCGAGTCGACTGGATCGACCTCGCTCGCGAGGCCGCCGATCACCTGCTGGCGGTCCATCGCCGCTCGGATGGCACGTTGCTGCGCGCGTCGATCGGCGACCGGATCTCGGCCGCGCCCGCCACACTCGAGGACTACGGCATGTTCGCCGGCGGGCTGCTCGCGGTCGCGCTCGCCTGCGGCGAGGTGTCGTATGCGACGGCGGCGCGGGAACTCGTCGACACCATGCTCGCCAACGACGGGTACGCCGAGGGATCGGTCCCCTTCCGGGTCCCGGGCGGGCCGGATCGGGTGCTACACGAGCAGGGCGTGGCACTCGACACCGACCCGTCCGAGGGCGCGTATCCGTCGGGCATCAGCGCAACGTCCGATGCGGCGCGGACCCTTCACCTGCTGACCGGGAACCGCCGATACCTGGATGCGGCGGTAGTGGCCATGCGGTCGGTGGCTCATCAGGCGCTCGAACGCCCCGCCTCCTTCGGTGCCTCGCTCGCGCTGATGACCCGGCTCGCGCAGCCGGTGCGCCAGCTCGTGGTGGTCGGCGAGCGCGACGGCGTCCTGGCGGGAACAGCTCGCTCATGGGAACGGGCCGGTGCGGTCGTCGTCGCCCTGACGGAGGAGCAGGCCGCGGACTTCGCCGAGGCCGGCTTCGAGCTGTTCGAGGGCCGGGCGACGCGCGACGGCGCGGACACCGCCTACCTCTGCCGGGACTTCGTCTGCCGGCTGCCGATCACCGATGCGGCTACCCTCGATGCGGCGCTATCGTCAGACGCATGACAGAGCGCGTGAGACAGCTCAGGATCGTCATCGAGGCGGAGGACTTCGACGGGGCCGTCGCGTTCTACCGCGACGCCCTCGGACTGACCGAGGAGGAGGCGTACGAGGGTGAGGGCGACGCTCGTGTGATGATCCTCGGTGCCGGGCGGGCCACACTCGAGATCGCCAATCCAGCGCAGAAACGCATGATCGACGATGTCGAGGTGGGACGCCCGGTCGCGCCGCGTATCCGGCTCGCCTTCGAGGTGGATGACACTGCCGCCACCACGACGCGCCTGGTCGCCGCGGGCGCCGAGCTCATCGCTCCGCCCGTCGAGACGCCCTGGCGGTCGATGAACTCGCGACTCGACGCTCCCGCCGACCTGCAGATCACGGTGTTCGCGGAGCTCGATTCACCGCGAGAGCCAGAATCGTGAATCCTGCAGCGAGCAGCAGCATCGCGAGGGTGCCGTAGCCGAAGTAGATGTGGCCTCGGTAGACGAGCACCGCCCCCGCGAGTGCGAGCACTGCACCCGGAACCGCGACCAGGCGAGCCCGCAGGATCCCCGCTATGGACGCGGCCACCGTGGCGCTGATCAGCGAGATCACTCCGATGACGGCAACGGTACGCCCGATGGCGTACAGCGGGGCCTTCGCGTCGGTCTCACCGGCCAGCTGCACGGCTCCCGCGCCGACTCCGGCGAGCACGTCGAGGGACGTGTAGAACGCCGCGTATCCGAAGCCGAACACCCCGGCCGCCCAGCCGAGCCGACGGTCCACGGTCTTGGCGATGAGCCACGGGGCCAGGCCGACGAGCGGGAAGACCGGGATCAGAATGAGATGCAAGCCGAACCACGTCGCGGCGGTCTCATCGGTGAGGTTCACAGGATGGAAGATGCTCGCGATCGCCAGTAGGAGGAGCGGCCCCGCGACGACGGTGACGAGAAGGACGGGATTCCGCGGCATGGCCCGATGCTACCCGCGGGTCGGCAGCTGCTGACGACTCGGCTGCTACTCGACTCGCCTGCTACCCCTCAATCAGCGGGCGAGCTTGCGTGAGCTGATCACGCCGGTGTCGAAGCCGAGGAGGTGCAAGCCGCCGTGGAACCGCGCGTGCTCCACCTTGATGCAGCGATCCATCACGACGGTGAGTCCGTGGCTCTCGCCGTAGACAGCCGCATCCTGATTCCAGATCCCGAGCTGCACCCACACCGTCGTCGCTCCGACCGCGAGCACGTCGTCGATGACGGAGGGGATGTCGCTCGCTTTGCGGAAGACGTCGACGATGTCTGGCACCTCCGGAAGTGAGGCGAGGTCGGGGTAGGCCTTCTGCCCGAGGATCTCGTCGGCGTTCGGGTTGACGAAGTACACCCGGTAGTCGCTGGACTGGAGCAGGTAGGTGCCGACGAAGTAACTCGAGCGGGCGGGGTT
>CAXTLO010000027.1:0-9533 GCA_964244965.1 uncultured Marisediminicola sp. | reverse complement strand
GGCGCCGACGATCGCGATCGACCTCGCCCGCCGCAGTATGCCGAGGCGCTCCTTCGCCGTCGGGCCGACCCAGGTGCGCTCCGACCTCAGCAGCTTCGCAAGCGGACTGGATGACGGGATGGAGCAGGTGAGGCCGTTGGACAGCTGCACCGACTCGTTCTCGCCTCCACCGGCAGAGCCGCCCCCTTTGGTCGAGCTCGAAACCTCATCCTTCGAGGTCTCGCTCCCCACGCGCACGACCGGCGGAAGGTGCTCGTCGGCCTGCTCCGGAGTGGCGTCGGGGGCGACGCTTGGTGTCGACACGGTCGCGCCGCCGGTATCGAAGCTCACTGCAGCCCGTTCATGTCGTCGAGCCCTTCGTCGCGGTGGTCAGCGCCTGATCGAGGTCGTAGATGATGTCGTCGACGTCCTCGATCCCCACACTAATCCGCACGACCCCGGGCAGGACCCCCGCGTCGAGCAGCTGCTGCTCGCTGAGCTGCGCATGTGTCGTAGAGGCGGGATGGATTACCAGCGTCTTCGCGTCGCCGATGTTGGCGAGGTGACTGGCCAACTCGACGGATTCGATGAAGCGCTGGCCGACCTCGCGACCGCCCTGCGTCGCGGTATCGCGAACGACGAAGCTGAACACCGAGCCAGGACCCTTCGGCAGGTACTTCCGCCCGCGTTCGTAGTGCGGATGCTCGGGCAGCCCCGCCCAGAACACCCGCTCGATCCGGTCGTCCGCATCCAACCACTCGGCGACCGCTCGCGCGTTGTCGACGTGCGCCTGCAGCCGGAACGGCAGCGTCTCCACGCCTTGGGCGAGGAGGAACGCCGAGTGCGGGGAGAGCGCGGGACCGATGTCGCGCAGTTGCTCGGCGCGCAGGCGGGTGAGGAAGGCGTACTCGCCGAAGTTGCCCGACCAGTTGAGTCCGCCGTAGCTCGGCACGGCCTGGTCGAACAAGGGGAACCGATCGCTGTGCCACTCGAATCGGCCCGATTCGACGACCACGCCGCCGAGGGTCGTCCCGTGACCGCCGAGGAACTTCGTCGCCGAGTGGATGACGACGTCGGCTCCCCACTCGATCGGGCGGTTGAGGTAGGGCGTCGGGATCGTGGAGTCGACGATGAAGGGCAGATCGTGTGCGTGCGCGACGTCGGCGAGACCCTCGAGGTCCGCGATCTCACCGGACGGGTTGGACACCGTCTCGGCGAAGACGGCTTTCGTGCGATCGGTGATCGCGGCCGCATAGTCCGCCGGGTCAGAGCTCTGCACGAAGGTGGTCTCGACACCGAACCGTCGCATCGTCACGTCGAGTTGCGTGATCGATCCGCCGTAGAGGTTCGCCGACGCGACGATGTGATCACCCGCCCCGGCGATCGACGCGAAGGTGATGAACTGCGCCGACAGGCCGGATGCGGTCGCGACCGCCCCGAGTCCGCCCTCGAGACTCGCGATGCGCTCCTCGAACGACGCGACCGTCGGATTGGCCAGCCGCGAGTAGATGTTGCCGTACTTCTGCAATGCGAAGCGGGCGGCCGCATCGGCGGTGTCGTCGAAGACGAACGCGGAGGTCTGGTAGATCGGGATGGCCCGCGCACCGGTGACCGGATCGGGGATATTGCCGGCGTGGATCGCCCGGGTCTGAAAGCCCCAGTTGCGGTCCCGCTCGGGAGCGCCGGAGTCGTGTGGATGATCGGTGCCGTCTGCCATGCGTTTCACGCTACCGGAGGGCTCGTGCAGGTCCGGTCGGCGGCGTCACGGGAAGACGCGAACGTCGGCGGCGCGCTCAGGTCCAGTAGAGCAGCCGTGCCGACGGCAGCCGGCGCTCGAGCCCGTCGACGAACCATCCGCGCATCTCGTCCATGGTCTGCTTCGGGTAGACGTACTTGACCCCGCCGAACTTCGAGCGCTTCTGACTGCGCGCGCCCTCATCCATCTCGAGCTTGGTGTTCGGGTACCAGCCGAGGAGTACCTCCTTGCTGTTCGGCGTGAAGCGGTGGGTGATGATCTCGGTGGTCAGATCGAGGTCCGGGATCCCGGTGAGCGCGACGGTGACGTCGTCGAGCAGCTGGCCGTACTGCTCGCGCCATCCGGGTACGGGCATGATCGGTGCGATGGTCAGCCCGACGCGGTACCCGGCGAGCGCCATCGAGCGGAGTGCGGCGAGCCTGGCCGGCATCCTGGCGGTGCCCCCCTCGAAGCGGTTCGCGATCTCTGCGGCGTTGACTGAGAATCGCACCCTGGTCCGTCGCTGGTGATCGAGCGTGAGGAGCTCGCCCACGTCGTCGAACTTGGTGGTGAAGCGCAGTTGCACGTCGTCGCCGAACTCGCCGGCGCCGACTCGCGAGATCGCGGCAGCCAGCGAGCCGGTCACGCTCTCGATGCCGAGCGGATCGGTGTAGCACGACAGCTCGAACGTGGTGCCCTCGTGTCCACGTTCGAGGGTGCCGGAGGTCACGGTTCCGTGCCCAGCGTGAGTTCGGATCCCCGCCAACACGTCATCGAGGTTCGCGTAGACGCGGGTGACGGGTGGTCCGGTGAGCGAGCCGGCGAGGTAGCAGTACTGGCAATGCGCGGGGCAGCCTCTCGCCAGATCGATCCGCCAGTCGGCGCTCGGCGGGATCGGCTGCGGCTTGAGCGAACTCGGAGGTGCCACCACAACGGCGAGCGTGCTCTTGGCAGTCGCGTAGGTCTCGCGCTCGGTATCGCCACGGAGGCCGGTGATCGCATCACCGGTGAGGATCCGGATGTCGTTGACTCCCGCCGCCTCGCAGCGGCGAACGATCTCAGCGGTGTGCGGCAGGTCGGCCGCCGAGCGGGTGATCAGCACCCGCTTGGGAACCCAGAGTCGGGTGGGAGCCGCAACCAGCGACTCGGGAATCAGGAGATCGGTCATCCCTGGCTACAACGCTCTCGTTTCCACGCGGCTTCCCCGCAGGAGGTGCGAGATACCTGAGAAAATGCGCCGGCCCAGCCCTGCTCAGAGCCCTGCTCAAAGTCCGGGTTCAGATCCAGCCGGGGAACCAGTAATGCAGGCGATGAAAGAGACCGGGCACCCGCAGCCCCGCCCACTCCGGGTAGAAGAACGCACTGACGAGCACGACGAAGGCGAGGATCGTGACCACGACACCGACTCCGAGCCGACGACGATCGGGCGAGTCGGCCCGCGATCCCGCGACGAGCGACAGCGCGAAGGTGAGCCCCAGCACGAGATACGGCAGGAAGACGATCGTGTAGAACTGGAACACGGTCCGCTCGAGGTAGAGCAGCCAGGGCAGGTAGCCGACCGCGATACCGGTGAGGACGAGGCCCACCTGCCATTCCCGGTGACGGATGAGGCGGTAGACGAGGTAGATCGCGGCAGCGACCGACAGCCACCAGAGCACGGGATTCGCGATCGACGACACCGCCGTGACGCAGGTCTCGGCGGCGCACCCATCCTGCCCAGACTCGACGCTCTCGTAGAAGAACGCCGTCGGCCTGATCAGCGCGAGCCAGCCGAGCGGGCTCGCCTCGTACCCGTGCGGTGTCGACAGCGTGACGTTGGTCGAGTAGATCGAGACCTGGTAGTGCCAGAAGCTCTGCAGAGCCGCCGGAATCCAGGTCACCACCGAACCACCGGCCGCGTCACCGAGGGCCAGTCGGGAGGCTGCCCAATCCCGGTCGTAGCCTCCGGAGGTAGCGAACCAGCCGCTCCAGCTCGCCACATAGGCCAGTGCCGCGACAGGAACGGTCAGCAGGAAGCTGGCCGGCGCCTGCCGGAGCACGGCGGACGTAGCCCAGAAGCGCACGCCCGCCCGCCGGCGCGCGACCGCGTCGACGAGGAGGGTGTAGATCGCGAAGCCGGCGAGGAAGTACAGCCCGCTCCACTTCACCGCGGTCGCGAGCCCGAACATCAGCCCGGCGGTGATCAGCCAGGGTCGCGCCCACAGGGCCGGTCCCCAGTCGGTGGAGCGCCCCGCATCCGCCCTCCTCGAAACCCAGGCGGCGAGTCGTCCTGCACTCTGCGCTCGATCGAGCAGCACCGCGGTCACACCCAGAAGGCAGAACAGCATCAGCGAGTTGTCGAGCAGGGCGGTTCGCGACATGACGATCGCGAGTCCGTCCACCGCCATGAGACCCCCGGCGACGGTCGCCAGTGTGCTGGACCTGAACAGCAGATAGGCGACCAGGCACACGAGGGCGACGGCGAGAATCCCGACGAGAGCCGTGGTGATGCGCCAGCCGACGGGGTCGTCGGCGCCGAACACCCGGAGGCCCAGGGCGATGATCCACTTCCCGAGAGGGGGATGAGCGATGTACGACCCCTCGGCCGAGTAGCCGTCGACGATTCCGGCGTTGAAGTCCGCGTCGGCGTTCTCGGGCCACTGTCCCTCGTAGCCGAGGTGCAGCAGGGTCCAGGAGTCTTTGACGTAGTAGGTCTCGTCGAATACCAGAGTCCTCGGTGTGCCGAGGTTGGTCAGACGCAGGATGGCGGCGAGCGCGGTCACGGCGAGAGGGCCCGCGACCGCCGGCCAGAGCGGGCCCGTCGACTCGAGCGGGGTAGTCGCTCGGTGGCTCGCTGTGCTCTCGGCAACCGGACGGGGACCCGCGACCACGTCGTCGAAGTCGGCCCGGCTCATGCAGGTCATGGTACTTGCGACCCGTGTGGCCCCTCGCCCGCACCTGCGCGACCGGCCGGGCCGCCTTGCGCCGCCTGCGAGGATGGCGGGGTGATCATCCTCGCGGCGACGCCGATCGGCAACCTCGGCGACGCGACGACACGCCTGGTCGAGGCGCTGGCCCGGGCTGAGGTGATCGCCGCCGAGGACACCAGGGTCGCCATCCACCTGATGCGTGCGCTCGGGATCGACAATCGGCCCCGACTGATCGCCTTGCACGAGCACAACGAGACCGCGAAGGCGGGTGAACTCGTCGAACTAGCCCGGGAGACGGACCTGCTGGTGCTCACCGACGCGGGGATGCCCGCGATCAGCGACCCTGGCTTCCCCCTGGTCGAGGCGGCAGCCGCAGCGGGAGTCACGGTGACGGTGCTGCCCGGTCCGTCCGCCGTCCTCACCGCGCTCGCGTTGTCGGGGCTGCCGACCGACCGTTTCACCTTCGAGGGATTCGTCCCCCGGAAGAGCCGCCGCGTCGCCTTCCGCGCGCTCGTCCGCGAGGAACGCACGATGGTCTTCTTCGACTCCCCGCACCGTGTCGCCGAGACGCTCGCCGACATGACTGCGGTGTTCGGGCCCGACCGTCGCGCCGCGGTCTGCCGCGAACTCACCAAGCTGCACGAGGAGGTGCGACGCGGTCCGCTGTCCGAACTCGCGGTATGGGCTGCCGACGGTGTGCGCGGCGAGATCTGCGTGGTGGTGGCCGGCGCTGTGCGCGCCGAGGTCGCAGTGGATGACGCGGTCGCTCAAGTGCTCGAGCTGGTGGCATCCGGGGTCCGGCTCAGGGAGGCGTCGACCGAGGTCGCCGAGCTCACCGGTCTCAGCCGCCGCGACCTCTACGAGGGTGCGCTCGCGACGCGGAGGGCACCGGGTACCTGAGCGGGTGCGCTCGTGAGTTTCGCCCGAGTTTTCAACCTAGCGCCGGCAGTCGCTAGCGGCGCTCCTGATCCGAGCGTTCGTCCTCGTCCTCATCGCCGCCACCCGACAGCCGCTGAAGCTGCTCAGCGGTGAGCACCAGCTCCGCGGCGCGGGCCGAGTCGGTGATGCTCTCGGGTCGGCTGGCGCCGGGAATCGGGATGACGGTGTGCTGCAGGGCCAGCTCCCACGCCAGAGTCACCTGCTGGGGGCTCACACCGTGCTCGCTCGCCACATCGGCGAACACCGCGTGGTCCGCGCCGACGTCGGCCGCCTTGCCGTTCCCGCCGAGAGGACTCCACGGCAAAAACGCGAGGTCCAGCTCGGCCGAGTAGTCGAGCTCGTTCTCGCTGGAGCGGAAACGGGGCGAGAACTGGTTCTGCACCGACACGAGGGCGTCGCCGAGCATGGCGCGAGCGGTGTCGATCTGCTCGACCGTCGCGTTCGAGATCCCGGCCATGCGGATGTCGCCCTCCTCGAGCAGCTCGACGAGTGCGCCGATCGACTCCTCGTACGGCACGGCGGGATCCGGTCGATGGAATTGGTACAGCCCGATCGCCTCGCCGCCGAGTCGCTTGAGCGACTGCTTGGCCGCGGACTTGAGATAGCGCGGATCGCCGTTGAGGTCCCACGGCCCTCCCTCGCGGAAGATGTGGCCGCCCTTGGTCGCGACCAGCACATCGTCGCTCCGGCCGCGCAGTGCTTCGGCGATGAGGGACTCGTTGTGTCCTGGGCCGTCCTGCTCGGTGGTGTACGAATCGGCGGTATCGATGAGGGTGATCCCCGCGTCGAGCGCGGCCCGGATGGTGGCGACCGCGCGATCGCGGTCCGGCCGGCCGGGAAGGGACAGGGGCATCCCGCCCAATCCGATGGCACTGACGGTCACGTCTCCGATGCGGCGGTATCTCATGGGTCGAGCCTACGGCCGGGGGTGCTGCGCCCACCCTGTGCTCCCGGGCTACGCCGTGTGCTCCTGGCTGCGCCGTAATGGCCGACAGCGGCCCATTTAGGATGTAAGCCATGGCCGCCGGAGATTCGTTCTACATCGCGACCCCGATCTTCTACGTGAACGATGTGCCGCACATCGGCCACGCGTACACCGAAGTGGCGGCGGACGTCCTCGCACGGTGGCACCGTCAGTCCGGGGACGACACCTGGCTTCTCACCGGCACCGACGAGCACGGGCAGAAGATCCTCCGCACCGCCGTCGCGAACGACACCACACCTCAGGAGTGGGCGGACCGGCTGGTCGAGAACGCGTGGATCCCGCTGCTGAAGACGCTCGACATCGCCAACGACGACTTCATCCGCACCACCGACAAGCGCCACGAGGTCGCGGTCACGATCTTCCTGCAGAAGCTCTACGACGACGGCTACATCTACGCCGGCGAGTACGAGGGCTACTACTGCGTGGGTTGCGAGGAGTACAAGCAGCTCGACGACCTGATCGAGACGGAGAACGGCGACTACGCGGGCCAGCTGCTGTGCAAGATCCACACCCGCCCGGTGGAGATCCTCAAGGAGCGCAACTACTTCTTCCGGATGAGCGACTTCCAGGAACGGCTCCTGGCCCTCTACGCCGAACGTCCCGACTTCATCCAGCCGGAGAGTCTGCGCAACGAGATCGTGCAGTTCGTGAAGTCCGGGCTGCAGGATCTGTCGATCTCGCGGTCGAGCTTCGACTGGGGGATCAAGATCCCGTGGGACGACAGTCACGTCGTCTACGTGTGGTTCGACGCGCTCCTCAACTACATCGCGGCCATCGGATACGGCGTCGACGACGACACCTTCCGCCGTCGTTGGCCGGCCACGCAGCTGGTGGGCAAGGACATCGCCCGCTTCCATGCGGTCATCTGGCCGGCGATGCTGATGGCCGCGGGTCTTCAGCCGCCGAAGCAGGTCTTCGGCCACGGCTGGCTGCTGGTCGGCGGTGAGAAGATGTCGAAGTCGAAGCTGACGGGCATCGCCCCCGACCAGATCACCGATACCTTCGGCGTGGACGCGTTCCGCTATTACTTCATGAGCGCGATCAACTTCGGGCAGGACGGGTCGTTCAGCTGGGAGGATCTCAGCGCCCGCTATCAGTCCGAGCTGGCGAACGGGTTCGGCAACCTCGCCTCCCGCGTGATCGCGATGATCGGCCGATACTTCGACGGCGTCATCCCCGCACCGGCCGACTACACGCAGGCAGATCTCGCCATCCAGAAGACGGTGGCCGCGGCGGCGGATAGGGCGGATGCGGCGATTCAACGACTGGCGATCCATGAGGCCATCGCGGCCGTATGGACCATCGTCGAGGAGTTGAACGGCTACATCACAGTGCAGGAGCCCTGGGCGCTGTCGAAAATCGATGCGCAGCGCGACCGGCTGGGTACCGTGCTGTACACAGCCGCCGAGGGGCTCCGCGCCCTCGCCGTGCTGCTGTCACCGGTGATCCCCGCCGCCACGCAGAAGCTGTGGAGCGCACTCGGGGCCGCCGACCTCGGGCAGCTCACCGACCAGGTCATCGTGGATGCCGGTCACTGGGGTCAGTTGCCCGTCGCGACCAGGGTGCATCCGATCGAGGCGCTGTTCCCGCGGATCGAGCGCGCGGAACCTGGTGCCGCGTGAGCGCCGACCCGAGCAACTACATCCGGCAGCGTGACTCGCGCGCCGAGCACGGTCAGACCCGCGACCTCAGCTACCCCCCGCTGCCGCCCGCGCTCGTCGTGGGCTGCTACGACAATCACACCCATTTGGAGATCGCCGACGGCGACGATCCGCTCGACTACCTCCAGCAACTCGATATGGCGTCGAGCGTCGGGATCCGCGGTGTGGTTCAGGTCGGCGGCGACCTCGAGACCTCGCGCTGGTCGGCTGAGATGGCGTCGAGGGAACCGCGGATGCTGGCAGCCGTCGCCATCCATCCGAACGAGGCACCCCGGTATGAGCACGCGGGTGAACTCGACGATGCGCTGGCCGAGATCGACGAACTCGCCGCCCGGCCCAGGGTGCGCGCGGTCGGCGAGACCGGGCTGGATTATTTCCGCACCGACGAATCGGGACGCGACGCCCAGCAGCGGTCCTTCGAAGCCCACATCGGCATCGCGAAACGCCACGACCTCGCGATGCAGATCCACGACCGCGACGCCCACGACGACGTGATCTCGACTCTTCGCCGGGTCGGCGCCCCCGAGCGCACGGTGTTCCACTGCTTCTCCGGTGACGTGGAGATGGCGCGGCTGTGCACCGACGAGGGCTGGTATCTGTCCTTCGCCGGCAACATCACCTTCAAGAACGCCGGGCAGCTCCGCGAGGCGCTCGAGGTCATCCCCCGGGATCGCATCCTGGTGGAGACGGATGCGCCGTTCCTCACGCCGACCCCGCATCGCGGCCGACCGAACTCGCCCTACCTGGTGCCGCTCACGCTGCGGTTCATGGCGGACCACCTTGGCACCGAGGTCTCGATGCTCGCCGCGCAGATCGCGTCGAACACCGAGCTGGTGTACGGCTCCTGGGACGCCGAACCGGTATCGCAGGGTGGCAGCACCCCGTGGGACGACGCGATCGATCCCTCCCAGCTGGCGTGATCCGTTCCCGCTGGTCGAGCGTGCCTCTCCGCTGGTCGAGTTCGTCGGGACCGCTCCCGTGGTGACCCGACTGCTCGGCCCGGCCGAGATCCGCGACCTCGCCGACCTGCTCGGCATCCAACCGACGAAGAAGCTCGGCCAGAACTTCGTCGTCGACGCGAACACGGTGCGGCGCATCGTCGCGACCGCGGGAGTCGGATCCGGGGACACGGTGGTGGAGGTGGGCCCGGGCCTGGGATCACTGACCCTAGGGTTGCTCGAGGCCGAGGCATCCGTCGTCGCGGTGGAGATCGACCGGCGTCTTGCGGCGCAGCTTCCCCTCACTATCGAGCAGATCGCGCCGGGGTCGGCGCTGACCGTCGTCACCGCGGACGCGCTCGGTATCGACCGGTTGCCCGGCGACCC
>CAXTLO010000026.1:8118-18243 GCA_964244965.1 uncultured Marisediminicola sp. | reverse complement strand
TAGCCGTGGTGGTGGTAGCTGATCGCGTTGTGGCTGATCGTCGCGAAGTCGCCGTTGATGCGACCCACGGTGAGCTCGATCTCGTCGCGCAGATGCATGTAGGTCTGCACTCGTTCGCGACTGGGACTGGCGACCTGTACGAGGGTCGCGTCCTCGACCTGCACCGATCCGTCGGCGAGCAGCTCGCCGAACGCCTTCAGCCGATGACCGATGCCCTTGGTGTAGTCGAGTCGATCCACGCCGAGCATGATCGTCTTCGGATTCCCCAGATCTTCGCGGATCTGCTTCGCCCGCGCCTGTACCTCGGGAGTGCGCGCAAGTTCCTCGTAGGCTGCGGCGTCGATCGAGATCGGGAACTGCCGCGCGACGACGGAGCGGATAGCCTGACCGCGTCTGATCGGTCCATCTGCCCGCACGCCCTGCGACTCGTCGACCAGCGGCACCTCGATGATCGGGTTCTTCGTGACGTAGCCCTTGAGCCTGCGGACCGCGCGGGAGAAGTTGTTGGCGTCGGCAAGTCGCTGGAAGCCGATGACGTCGGCGCCGAGCAGGCCCTCGATGACCTGCATGCGCCACGGCAGCTGCGAGAAGATCCCGTACGGCGGGAACGGGATGTGATTGAAGAACCCGATCGTGAGGTCGGGCCTCTGCTGGCGCAGCAGCTGGGGCACGAGCTGGAGCTGGTAGTCCTGCACCCATACGGTCGCACCGAGCGCGCTGAGACTCGCTGTCACATCCGCGAATCGCTGATTGACCGCCACATAGCTCTCCCACCACTCGCGGTGATAGGTGGGCGGTGCGATGACGTCGTGGTACAGGGGCCAGAGCGTGTCGTTCGAGAACCCCTCGTAGTAGTTCTCGATCTCCGCCGGGCTGAGCGGCACGGGCACCACGCGGATGCCCGCGTTATCGAACGGCTCGATGTCGAGGTCGGGCTTGCCCGCCCATCCGATCCAGGCTCCATCACGCTGGCGCATCACCGGCTCGAGCGCCGTGACCAGCCCCCCGGGCGAACGCTGCCAACTGGTGGAGCCGTCACCGCCCGTGACGTGATCGACGGGGAGCCGGTTCGAGACGACGACGAAGTCGTACTCCGACCGCGACGGCTCGCTCGTGCCGGTCGTCTGAGCTGGTGCACTCATCGGATCGGGTGTGCTCCTCGTCATCGCGGCACGAACCGGGCCTGGCCCGTCGCAGGAATCCCACGGTATCAGCCGGTCCGGTGGTCTCCGGCTCACCGTCAGTCAGGCGAGAGCGGCTCGGAGTGCGCCGGCCCTCCTCGTACGTCTCGTCGCCGCGAGGCTCAGCAGCACACTGACCAGGCCGAACGCAGCCAGGGCGAGCACCGACACCGCGACCACGCCGCCGTTCGCACCGGCGAGGATACCCTGCATGCCCGATACGGCATACGTCAGGGGAAGCAGGGGGCTGATCGCCTGGAACGGCGTCGCGAGCAATTCCACCGGGTAGACCCCTCCCGTGGAGGTCAGCTGCACTGCAAGCAGCAACAGCGACAGCACGAGCCCCGCGCGCCCGAGCGCCAGTACGAGCAACTGGTGGAACGCCGTGAACGCGAGCGCGGTCAGGAGCGCGAATCCCAGCGTCGCGGGCAGGGACGACCACGGCACCGCGAGGGCGACATGCAGCATCGCCACCATCAGCAGCGCCTGAGCCACGGCCACCGCCGCTGCTCGGGCGAGCGCTGAGAGCAGCACGCGTCCTGCCGACGCCGAGGAGGCCAGCGCCGTCCGGGAGACCGCCCCGAGTACCACGAACACGGCGAGCGCACCGATCCACAGACCGAGCGGCACGAAGAAGGTCGCGATGATCTGACCGACGCCGGCCACCTCGTTCTCCCGGTCGACGACCAATTCGATGGGGTCCGCGGCGACCGCAGCCGTATCCTCAGCGGCGCCCGCAGTGGAATCCGGCACCTGGTTTGCGCCTTCGCGGAGGCCGTCCGCCAAGGTCGTCGCGCCGGTCGCGAGCTCGTCGGCGCCGGATGCAGCCGTCGTGGCAGCGGTCGACAGCTCACCGAGCCCGCTCGCGAGTGAGGCGGCCCCGGTGACGAGGTCATCGGAGCCGGCGGCCAGGCGCCTGGCGCCCGCGGCGCTCTGCGACAGGCCGGATTGCACCGACGTGATTCCGGTATCGGCGCCCGCAGCGAGCTGGCCGCCGCCCGCCGCAGCGGTGGCGAGCTGCGCCGAGATGCCCTGAACCGCCGCCGTCGACTGCTGAACGACGACCGGGTCCGAGCTCGAGAGACCGACGCTGGCGGTCGCGAGTGCGGCAGACAGTTGCGACACCCCGCCGGTGTACGACGTCACGCCGTCGACGACCTGGGTGAGGCCGCCGGCTCCTGTCGACAGGCGGCTCAGGCCGCCGCTGATCGCATCCACCCCGCTGGTGTACTCCTCGATCCCGCCCGCCAGTTCGTCTGCTCCGGTTCGAGTGGAGGTGAGGCCGCCGGCTAGCTGGTCGAGACCGTCGCCGAGACCGGTCGCCCCGGTGCCGAGTTCTCCCGCACCATCCGCGGCGGTGCCGAGCGACTCGCCCAGGTCGCCGAGTCCGGCGTACACCCCGGTCAGGTACTGCTCGGTGATGTCCTTGCCGAACGCCGCGGTCATCCCCGCTCCGACGGCCTCGACCACCGGCCCGGTGAGGTAGTCGTGCGCCTCGTCGGTGCGCACGGTGATGCGCGCCCGCTCCGGAGAGTCGGACTGCAGTGACAGGATCGATGCGGAGAAGTCCTCCGGCACCTCGACTACGGCGTACACCTCGCCAGCGGCCAGCGCCGCCTCCGCGTCATCCTGGTTGGTGATCACCCAGTCGAGGGATTCGGCGTCGGGATCGGTCAACTCCGTGACCAGCTGACGTCCGGCGAACACCGGCGTCTCGGTGCCGTCGGCCGCGGTCTGCTGCACGAGCTGGTCGGAGTTGACCACTGCGGCGGGGATACGGTCGGTCGCCGACTCGGTCGACGCGAAGGACGCGGCGACCAGGCCGGCGAACGCGAGCGGCACGATCGCGACGCCGATGGTCGCGATCAAGCGGGAGCGTGAATTGGTGCTCATCGGGTGCCGCCTTCCGCGGGTTCGAGGACATTCAGGTCGGCGGGCACGGATGACCCGAGTGCGAGGTGCACGACCGGCCGGGTGCTGGCGACCGTCGACGCGACGCTCGCCGCGACGACGACGGTGGTCCCCGGGTCGGCTAGACGATCGACGATGCGGGCGAACGTGAGTTCGTCATCCGGCGACAGCGGCCCGCCGTCGACCATCACCACCGGGGTGGACTCGGCCAGGGCTGCGACGGCGAGCACCACAGCTCGGTCGAGGGGAGCGAGAGTCGAGGTTTCCGCCACGTCGTCGACCGGTTCCCGGCCGGCCGCGGCGAGTTCCTGCGACAGGCGGGTGAGCCAGTGCTGAGTCCATCGCTGCACCTCGGCGCGACGGCGGCGACCGGAAAGGCGCACGCGCTCGCGGATGAGTCCTCCGACCTCGACCGAGGAGCCCGCGTCATCCGTCCCACCCGCATCGGCGACCGCGACGGTCCGCGACGCACCGGCCATCTCGGACGGCAACGCGTGCCCGACGACCTGCGCATAGCCGGACAGAGGCACGAGTCGACCGGCGAGCGTGCCGAGGGCGAGCCGCCGAGCACGCGGGGAGCCGGAGAGCACGGCGAGCGCGCCGCGCGGCACAGCGGCATCCAGCGGGGCGAGCCGGATGTCTCCCGCGCCCACGACCAACCCTTCAGCGCTGATCACCGCATTCTGAGTGGCGACCCACTCGACGGCCTCGCGGTGCTCGCGCAACCGTTCGCCCTCGACATCCACGTCGGGGAGGAAGCGAGCCAGGCCGGCGGGCAACCACCACGCCCGTCGCCCGAGCAGTGTCATCACCGCGGGCACCAGGGTCATCCGCACCAGGAAGGCGTCGAACGCGATTCCGACGGCGAGCCCCAGCGCGATGGGCTTGATGGTGCCCGATCCCTCCGGCACGAACGCGAAGAAGACGAAGAACATGATCAGCGCCGCAGCCGTCACCACCCGGGCGCCGTCGGCGAAGCCGCGTTCGACGGCGCGCCTGGCGTCGCCGGTGCGGACGAACTCCTCACGCATCCCCGAGACGAGGAAGACCTCGTAGTCCATCGCCAGTCCGAACAGCACGGCCATCAGCAGGATGGGCATGAAGCTGAGGATCGGGCCGGGGTTCTCGACGCCGAGCAGTTCGGACAACCAGCCCCACTGGAACACGGCCACCACGACGCCGAACGACGCGACGACCGACAGGAGGAACCCGAGCGCGGCCTTGATCGGCACGAGCACGGATCGGAACACCATCATCAGCAGCACGACGGAGAGTCCCACGACGATCAGGCCGAACGGCACGAGGGCGCTGGTGAGCCGGTTCGAGATGTCGATTCCGACGGCGGTCGCACCGGTCACCGAAACGGGGGTGCCGTAGGTCTCCTCGATCTCCGGTGCAAGATCCCGGATCTCCTGCACGAGCGCCTTCGTCTCGGCGGAATCCGGCGCGCTCTCCGGCGTCACCTGGATGATCGCGGTGTCAAGCGACGGGTCCGGGATCCCCTGACTGACATCGCTGACGTCGTCGAGCGCGCGGATCTCGTCGCCGATGGACTCGAGATCCTCGACGATGTCGACGGTCTGCGTGATGTCGACCGCGACGACGAGGGGCCCGTTGAATCCGGGTCCGAACGCCTCGGTGGTGAGGTCGTAGGCCTCGCGCTGCGTGCTGCCCTCCGGCTCAGAACCGCCGTCGGGGAGGTTCAGGTCGAGGCTGAGCGAGGGGATCGCGAGCGTACCGAGCACCGCGACGACCGCCAGCGTGACCAGGATCGGAGCGCGCATCACGAGGCGTACCCAGCGCAGTCCCATCGGCGGGCGGGTGCGGGTGCGCGACCCCTTCGTCCTCCCGTCGCCGTGACCTACGGCATGCGCCGCACCGAGCGCTGCCTCGTCGTGAGCGAGTGCGCGGCGCGCGGCACGCGATCCGGGCTTGGGCGCGAGTCGACCCTTGGCCACGCCGAGTATTCCCGGCAGCAGAGTGGTTGCGACGGCGATGGCGATGAGCACGGCGAACGCGGCTCCGACGCCCATCACGCTGAGGAAGGGGATGCCGACCACGAGGAGCCCAAGGAGGGCGATGATCACCGTCACCCCCGCGAAGACGACTGCGCTGCCCGCGGTGCCCACCGCGATCGCGGTCGACTCCTCCGGATCCTCCCCACGCGCGAGTTGGTTGCGGTGGCGGGACAGGATGAACAGGGAGTAGTCGATCCCGACCGCGAGGCCGATCATGAGGGCGAGCAGCGGTGCGGTGCTCGAGACCGTGGTGAATGCGGAGAGGCCGGTGATCCCGCCGATGACGATGCCCACTCCGATGAGTGCGCTCAGCAACGGCATCCCGGCGGCGGCCAGTGACCCGAAGGTGATGATCAGCACGACGCCCGCGAAGGCGACGCCGAACACCTCGGAGACGGTGATGCCGAACGTGTTGTCCTGAAAGACCTGACCGCCGTACTCGATGCGGAGGCCTGCATCTTCGGCGATGGCCGCCGTGTCGGTCAGCTCTGCGAGGGTCGATTCGGTGACATCGCTGGACTGGCCCTCGAACTGCACCTGGATGCGGGCGAGCTGCTCGTCGTCGGAGACGGCGCCGTCGGCGAACTCGTCGAACGGGCCGAGCGCGGAGTCGATCCCGTCGATCCGCCCGATCTCCCCGGTCAACTCGTCGATCGGGTCGCGATACCGCTCGTCGGTGATGGATGAGCCATCGGGGGCGACCAGTACCGCCTGAGCGTTGGCCCCTGCGACCTGGGGGAAGACCGCCTCCAGGCGATCGAGGGCGTCCTGCGACTCCGTACCCGGGATGGCGAACGACTCCTGGGTCTGCCCGCCGAGCGCGATCCCGCCGCCGAGCACCCCCACCAGCAGCGCAAGCCAGACGCCGATGACGAGAAACGGGCGCCGGTAGGAGGCGCGGCCGAGCCGGTAGAGAAGGGTGGCCATCAGATGACCGCCGTTGCCGTGCGGGTGCCGACCGGGGTGAGCAGCTCCGCCATGATGGCGCGGAGAGCGGCACGGGTCTCGTCCTCCGGCGGCGACTCGAGTTCGAGGTTCTCGGAGACGGACAAGCTGTAGGCGGCACCGCCAAGCGCGATACCGAAGCGCATTCGGTCTTCGGTGGAGGATGCCTGCTCGGCGAAGTAATTCGCCAGTTCGAGCACGACCTGATTGGCCCGGGCGATGACGGGTACGCCGACCAGCGACGGCCCCTGATTGATGAACATGTGCACCTCCAGGCGGTGCGTGAGCAGCAGGTCGATGAAGCGCTCGAGGAATATCCGGCGGGTCTCCGCCGTGAAGGAGGAGCCGGCGGCATCCGCGACGATCGACTTCATGGCGTCGACGGCAGGGCCGATGGCCGCCTCGAGCAGCGCCTCTTTGGAGGCGTAGTGGTAGAGCACTGCGGATTTCGACAGACCCGCTGCATCCGCGATGCGAGCGATCGAGGTTCCCGCGTATCCGGTGCGGGAGAACTCGTGGAGGGCGATCGATCTCACTTCAGCGGCGCTCGACATGGGCAGAAGCGTAACTGACCGATCGGTCAGGAACTGTCCGATCGGTCAGTTCTCGGCCGGTTCGCAGGTGACGCGGCCGACGCGCTACCGTGGAACCTCCACCGCGATAGGAGGATCCGTGCGCAAGTTCCTGTTCAGCAGCAGCGTGATCAGCGCCCTCTTCGGGGGCTGGAGCACCCTGCAGACCACCCGGCGCGGGCCACGGGATTGGCGTCTCATCCTCATGTGGGTGAGCTGGGCCCTCTCGCTTGCCATCGCGGTCGGCACGGTCGTGAACGAGGCCACCACCGGCGTCGACGACCCGAACGACTAGGAAGGAACTGCAATGCGCGACGGTTTCGACGGCGGCTGGCTTCCCTTGATCAACGGCATCGTCACGATAGTCGGCAGTCTCGTCACCGTCGCGGTGCTCGCGGGAGTCATCGTCCTGCTGGTGCGTTTTCTCCTGATCGGCACGCGCGCGGCGCAGATCTACATCGCGAAGAACGCTCCGACTCCCCCTCCCGCGCCCCCGACCGACCCGCCCACGCCGAGCGCTCCTGCTGCCCACGCTCCCCGGCCGGATCCGTCGACGCAGCCGCCTCCGCCTCGCCCCGCACCTAAAGCTCCGGATGCCGGGCCCGCGACTGAGGCGAAGGCGGGGACGCCTATGGGATCTCGACCGACAACCTCCGAGCCCCGCGAGCGCACCGTGAGCCGGGACGACGCGCCGACAGCAGTGCTCGCCGCACCGAACCCCGACTCCACTCCCACCGTCGACCTCGGCACGTCGGTCGCGAAGGCCGCCAAGACGCCGCGGAAGGCCTCCGCACGAGCGGCGCCCCGATCTGCCGCAGGCACGCCGGCCGCCGCTGGGACACCAGCCGCCACAGGCACGCCGGCCGCCGAGGTCTCGCGCGAGCAGGAACCGCCAGCCCAGTCCTGATCCGGCCCAGTCCTGATCCCGCTGAGCCCTGATCGCGGCGGCCATCTCGGCGCGTCTCTGCCCCCGGACGGGTGTCCGGGGCGAATACTGGGGAGCGTTTCCGCGCCGAGCTGAAAGGGCACCCCGTGATCACCGAGACCGGCGCTTCCGCGTCCACCACGATCCCCCTCCTCCCCTCCCTAGCCGGAGAGCCATCCGCGGCGATTGTCGACGATGTCCTGCAGCGCCAGATCTACGACCTCGTGCGCGAGCGGGTACTCGAATCGATCGGCGTCGGCGGCAACTGGACCGTGGGCTTCCGCCGGAGCTCCGACACCGACACCTTCTTCAGCGACACCATGGCGGACATGATCGCGTGGGATGTCGTCGCGCGCCTCACCCCGCCGGTCGTTCCGAATCGCGCACGGCTGGCCGGCTGATCCGAGCACGTCGTGGCCGATCCCGCGACACGGCGCCGACTCCGCCGTCGGATCACCGCGGCGTCGATCACGGCCCTCGCGCTCGGCGTCACCGCGTTCCTGCTCTGGTGCGGCATCGACTACGACGCGACCGCCGCCGAGTATGACTCGGTAACGGATGATGCTGCTCTGGTCGTGGCGCAGCACCCGCACACTCGCTCGGTGGGGTAAAGGCGTGCCAATTCGCCGAGGACGCCGCCGTCGACGGATTGGTGTTGCTCGGGTCGTACTGCGCGAACGATCTCTCCGACGTCGAGGTGCGAGTGCTGAGCGTGTCGGCGAGCAACGACGGCCTGTCGACTCCCGACGACATCGCGGGGTCCGTCGACTCCCTGCCGTCCGACGCCGTGTTCATCGAGATCGACGGGGCCAATCACGCGCGGTTCGGCGACTACGGCATGCAGCCGGGCGATGGCGAGGCGACGATCGGCAATACAGAAGTTGAGGAGCAGATCGATGATGCTCTGCTCGCATTCGTGACGGATCCTTGACGGGAGTCCCGGTGAGACGGAGGGTGGGTGCATGCTGGCGATGCAGATCAACCCGCAACTTCCCGCGGTGACGGACGTCCTCGCCGCGCTCGTCATCGGCGCCGCACTTCTGTTACGTGTGGCGGCGCTGTTCAGCATCTGGCGGCGGCGCGAGCGGATGGACCTCGCGCACGTGCTGGTCTGGTTCGCGATCGTGATCTTCGCGCCGTTCGTCGGCTCGCTGGTCTGGTTCGGCTTCGGTACGAGGCTGCACAGAGCGCACGCCGGAGATGCGCTGCCCGCATCCGCCCGCTCCATGCGACTTTGAGGACGGCCGAGCGGAGCGCTTCCGCGGCCATGCCGTGACCGTGCACGGCTCGAGGGATACCCGTCGGACGGCTGATGCGGAAGCCCGCGGCTGACGCGAGTATTGGAAGAGCGCACGACCACCGTGCTCGGAAGGGCCAACCGTGATCGGCATCAGCATCAGTAGCAGCGAAGACGCCGATGAACGAGTCAACGGACTCGATGCCATCCGCCGGGTCGGATAAGCGGATGATCCTGCTGATCCCCGCCGCCGTCTTCGCACTGCTCTACTTCGTCAGTCGGCGGCGGGATGTGCGCCGATTGCGCAACGGGGTCTTCTTCGTCGCCTCCGCCGGATGTCTGCTGCTGACCGTCGCCGTCGAGGCCTCTCGGGCGGCGCCGTTCCTCGGGTACCTGGTCGAGCTGGCGGTCGTCGGCGCGGTGACGCTGGTGGTCGTCCTGGCGGTTTTCCTGATCGGCAACGGGATCACGATGCTCCGGCTGGAAGGACGAAACCTCGGCAATCTGCTCTCGCTCCTGGCCGGGGTCGCGATCATCGTGCTCCCCGTCTCAGCCATCGTGCTGGTGATCGGGCTCGAATCGAGTGAACTGCCGACCTGGGTCACTGTCGTGCTCCTTGCGCTCCTCTTCCTGCTCTTCTTCGCCTGCGCCTATGCGGCCGCAACCTTCACGGCATTCGGCATCTACTCGCTCATCTACAGTCGGTATCGCCATACGCGCAGCCCGGCCGCGCTCGTAGTGCTCGGTTCCGGGCTGATCCGGGGTGACGTGACGCCGCTGCTTCGCAGCCGTCTTGACAAGGCGCTCGCGATCTACCGGTCGATGCCCGACGGCACACCGCGCCCGATCCTCGTGCCGTCGGGTGGGCAAGGATCTGACGAGGTCCGACCTGAGGGCGAGGCTATGGCCCAATACCTGCTCTCTCGCGGGGCTGACCCTGCCGATGTCCGCCCGGAGACGGCGTCGACGAACACACGCGAGAATCTCCTGTTTTCCCGCGAGATCCAGCGTTCGGCCGGTCGCGGGGGCAGCACCCTCGTCGTGACGAACAACTACCACGTGCTTCGTACGGCGTTGCTGGCCCGCTCGATCGGGAGCGACGCCCAGGTGATCGGCTCACCGACCGCGGCATATTTCGTGCCGAGCGCCTTCCTCCGCGAATACATCGCGATCATCGTCGAGCACAAACGGCTCAATGCGGCTGCCGTGCTGACTGTCGTCGCCGTGGTGGCACTCGCCGCGCTCTGGGCGCTTCTCCCCCTGTGACCGCGGGCGACTGATGCTGCCGAGGCCACGGTCCCGGATGTCGTTTACGGTCCCACCCACCGGGAACATC
>CAXTLO010000026.1:0-8108 GCA_964244965.1 uncultured Marisediminicola sp. | reverse complement strand
ACTCTGACAGCGGCCGAGTGGAGCGGGTTCTCGTCGACCAGAAGTGACCGCTAACGACAATTACGGCCGGTGCGACAGGCACATTTGTCGTGTTCGGTCACAATTGCGCGGGACTGGGACCGATGACGTTCGACCGGGAAGTACACCCCCCGGGACTTGAACCCGGAACCCACTGATTAAGAGTCAGTTGCTCTGCCAATTGAGCTAGAGGTGCTCGGCTGGGTGCGAACCCGAACCGGGGATACACATTAGCACGCACCCGCCGTCGGCTCCGGACCGGCTTCCCGGCCCCGGGAAGGCACGGCAGTGAAGGCACGGCGGGGCGCGGATAGCATGAGCGCGCAGCATCCGATCGACACCTCCGGAGGATCCATGACCGACGCCACGCCTCGACTCGAGACCGGTAGCACCGCTCCGCCATTCACCCTCGACGATCAGGACGGCACCGCCGTCTCGCTCGCCGAGCAGGCCGGCAGCAAGGTGATCGTGTATTTCTACCCGGCCGCGTCGACGCCCGGGTGCACGACACAGGCGTGCGACTTCCGCGACAACATCAACTCGCTCAAATCCGCCGGTTACCGGGTGCTCGGCGTCTCGAAGGACGCACCGGAGGCGCTGCGCAGGTTCCGCGACGAGCAGGGGCTGAACTTCCCGCTGCTCAGCGACCCGGACCTGATCGTGCATCGCGCCTACGGTGCATGGGGCGAGAAGTCGATGTACGGCAAGACGGTGACGGGCACCATCCGCTCGACGTTCGTCGTCGACGAAGGCGGACAGGTGCAGCTGCCGCTGTACAACGTGAAGGCGACCGGGCACGTCGCCTCACTGCGTAAGAAGCTCGGGCTCGACTGAGCGCTATCAGCTCTCCCTTTCGGTGGTGGCCGCCACCACTGATCGGCTGAACAACAGCCCGAGCATCGCGACAGCGGGTGCGAGAAGGAGCCAGCCGACATCCGCGCGCGCGAACAGACCCTGGAAGCTCCCTATCGCGACGGCGATCTGCAGTGCCGACACAGTGACGACCGCACCGCGGATCCAGGCTCGCCCGCGGACGGTGTTCACGGCGATGAATCCGACCCAGACCGCGGCAAGTGCGACGATCACGAGCAGTCCCACCGCCGCGGGGTAGGAATCTGGACGCGCGGTGAACAGCTCGATCAGGAGCACGATCGCGAGCACCACGAGACCAAGGGATTCGAGCGACAAAAGCCCGGTCAGCGCCAGAAGGGCCCGCGACCTCGCCGGTCGCGCGGACGGACGGTGGTCGTTCACCCCGCGTTCACCTCCAGCGAGATCCGATGCAGATCTATTGATTCGGTTGAACCGGTGTGAGAGTCTATGGGAGGTCGTTTTGAGGCTTACAGGGTCGTGAGCACAACTCCCCTGCCGGCGCCCCAGCCCCGGTATCACTCGAGTTCCACGCGAATCTCGGCCACTTGCCCTGTAGAAAGCCAATCATAAGGAGTGCCCATGGACTGGCGCGACAATTCCGCATGCCTGACCGTCGACCCGGAGCTGTTCTTCCCGGTCGGGAACACCGGTCCCGCCGTCGACCAGATCGAGAAGGCGAAGAGCGTCTGCGGTCGTTGCAGTGTCTCGGAGCAGTGCCTGCAGTACGCGCTCGAGACCAGCCAGGACTCCGGAGTCTGGGGCGGTCTCAGCGAAGACGAGCGCCGCGCCCTCAAGCGCCGCGCCGCCCGCGCGCGCCGCGCATCCTGACCTCTCTTTTTTCACCCGCCTCAACACGAGTCATCACTGAGCCGCGCTAGACACGTCGGGCATCCCGCCGTGCGACGACCCGATCAGGTCGTCCGATCAGGCCGCCCGATCAGGCCGCGTTGATCCACGCGAGCGGGATGTCGATGGTCACCTCGGTGCCGCTTCCCACCATGGTGTGCCAGTCGATCGTGCCGCTCAGTTCGCCCTGGATGAGGGTGCGCACGATCTGAGTGCCGAGGCCTGAGCCGACCTTCCCCTCGGGCAGACCGCTGCCATTGTCGAGCACCTGCACGCTGAGAGTCTCCTCGGTGCGGGTCGCCTTGATCTCGACCTCGCCCTCGCGACCGGCCAGTCCGTGCTCGACCGCATTGGTCACGAGCTCGGTCAGGGCGAGCGCCAGCGGTGTCGCGTACTCGCTCGGGAGCACGCCGAAGCTACCCGATGATTTCGGGTGCACCTTCGTGTTGTGCGTCGAGGCGATCTCCGCGATCAGCAGTAGCACGCGGTCGAACACGGCGTCGAAGTCGACGTTCTGGTTGAGCCCCTCGCTGAGCGTGTCGTGCACCACCGCGATCGCGGCGACGCGCCTCATCGCCTGCACCAGGGATTCCCGGGCTTCCTCTGAGTGCGACCGCCTGGCCTGGATCCGCAACAGCGACGCGACGGTCTGCAGGTTGTTCTTGACCCTGTGGTGGATCTCCCGGATTGTCGCGTCCTTCGTGATGAGCTCGCGTTCCTGATGCCTCAGCTCGGTCACGTCCCGGCACAGCACCATGGCTCCGACGCGCTCCCCGCGGTAGCGGATCGGGATGGCACGCAGCGACACCGTGACCCCGCGCGCCTCGATGTCGGTGCGCCAGGGAGCTCGTCCGGTGACCACGAGCGGTAGCGACTCGTCGACGATCAGCCGTCCGACCAGGAGACCTGTCGTCACCTCTGCGAGCGACTCCCCCTCCAGTTCGCCCGCGAAGCCCATCCGGTTGAATGCCGAGAGGCCGTTCGGGCTGGCGAACGCGACGATGCCATCGACGTCGAGCCGGATCAGACCGTCGGATGCGCGCGGCGCCCCCCGCCTAGGCCCGGTGGGGGCGCCGAGGTCTGGGAAGTCACCGCCCGCGATCATCGCGAACAGATCGTTGGCGCACTCGTTGAAGGTCAACTCCTGGCGGCTGGGCGTGCGTGCCTCACTCAGGTTCGTGTGGCGGGTGATGACCGCGATCGGATGCTCCGTGGTCTCCGACCCCGACGGGCTGAGTCGCCGCAGCACGGGCACCGCCCGGACTCTGGTGGGAGTCTCCTCGTACCAGTCCGGCGCGGCCGAATCGATGATCTGACTGGAGTCGAAGGCATCCGTCACCTGCTTGCGCCACTCCGGCTTGATGTTCTGCCCCACGAAGTCGCGGTAGAACAGCGTGGCCGAACTCGACGGTCGGGCGTGAGCGACGGCGACGAACGAGTCGTTCACGGTCGGGACCCACAGCACGATGTCGGCGAAGGCGAGATCGGCCAGCAGCTGCCAGTCGCCGACCAGGAGGTGCAGCCATTCGACGTCCGACTCGCTCGATCGGCCCTGCGCGAGCACGAGATCACTGAGGGTCGACACGACTCCAGAGTAACCGGAGCGCTACAAGTCGTCGGTCGGGTCCCCGTCGTTCCAGGACGAGCTGAATGAGGCGGCCGCAGCGTCGCACTCCTCGATGAGCACGTCGAGCAGCTGCCGGGGCGAGGTGGATCGCAGCAGCTTCACCTGATCGAGCGGCCCGAGGGGCGCGATCCCGGCGAGTTGCCATGCCGCCGCGAGCGGCTCGCCACTGAGCTCGACCTGCGCGGACCACTGCTGCTCGGTGAACTCACTCGCGACCGCGAGGCTGCGGCGCACCGACCGCTCGGCGGCCTCGAGCAGCGGGTGCAGCGCATCGTCCCACTCGAGCCCGGGCAGTTCGCGCACCACTGCCACCGGGTGCGGATCCTCATTCAGCCACTCGACCACCTCGATGCGCCGCTCTCCCTCGGCGACGAGCACCACGAAGCCCTCCTGTGCCGACAACTCGGTGATCTGCGCGACGGTGCCGGTCGCGAAGCGCTGCTCGCCGCCGCCCACCTCCTGCCCACGCTCGATGAGCACGACGCCGAACTCGGCCGGATCCTCGCTGAGGATCCGCGACAGCATCACGAGGTACCGCTCCTCGAATATGCGCAGCGGCAGCGGCATGTAGGGGAAGAGCACGGACCCCAGGGGGAACATCGGCAGTTCGGCCATCCGGCAAGGCAATCACGACCGGCCTGGCAAACCAAGCAGAACCGATCCCGCGGCCTCCGCCATCTGCCTGTCGCCCTCTCAGCCGAGCGCAGCCCGCATCCGTGTCGCGCGTCGGGTGAGCGGCTGCTCGGCGCGAGCCGGGAGCAGTCGTGCCGCGACGAACTCGCCGATAGCGGTCCGGGCAGGCGAACGAACGGCCACATCGCGCAGCGTGCGACCCGACAGCACCGCGGCGTCGAATGCGGATTGATCATGCGGTACCAGTACCGGTGCCTCGATCCCGCCGAAGCGACGCAGGGCCTGCTCGACCTGAGCGGTCGGGTTCAACCCGATCGCGCTGGAGCGGATGCGGTTCATCACCACGGAGAGCCGGTCGGTGAGCAGCATCTCGATCAGGTCGACGTGGGCGCGGAGGAAGCGCGACATCCCCACCGGATCCGCCGAACCGACCGCCACGACATGATCCGCCTCGCGCAGCGCGGCGATGGTAGCCGCGTTCCGTCTGGGGGCGAACAGGTCGCTGGAGATCTCCTCATCGTTCTCCAGGCTGGAGGAGGTGTCGACGACGGTGTAGTCGACCCAGTCGCGGCAGGCGCGAAGGGTGCCGACGACCCGGTCGGACGACAACTCCGGCCATCGGCTGGGTCGTCCGATACCCGTGAGCACCCAGAAGCTTCCATGACCGGAGAGGTACCGCTGGCCGACCCGCTCGAGCTCCGCGATGTCGAGCGTCCTCGCGCCGGCGAGGCGGCATGCCGCAGCGAAGCCGGGTGACTCGTCGAGCAGCCCCAGAGCGGGCGCGATCGAGGCGCTGTGGGTGTCGGCGTCGGCGAGGGCCACGCTGTAGCCTGCTGCGGCGATCTCGGCGGCGACGGTGATCGCCACCGTCGTCCGTCCGGGAGCGCCGGCGGGTCCCCACACGGCGATGACCTGACCACGCACCGGCTCTCGCTGCGCGATCACCGGAGCGTCGATCATCGCCGACTCGAGCACCTGCCACTCGCAGTCCACGGGCAGCAGATCGATCAGCCCGACGGATGCGGCGAGGCGCCGCTCGGCGTCGGAGGCGACCAGTCCGATCAGCCTGACCCCCGCGGCGTCACTGGCAGCGAGGAGCTCGCGGTCGAGATAGCCGGGGGCGGCCGCGACGACGGCCACGTCGCACCCCCCCGTCGACAGCGCCGCAGCGAGATCCGCCGCGGCGTCGCAGCGCGCCTGCGCACGGTGACCGTGCCGCACCAGCTCCGCAACGAGGCGGCGCTCCACGGCGCGCGGCACGGCGAGCGCGACGGCGAGCGACGCCGCCATCAGCCCGCTACCGGCATGGTCACCGGTACCAGTGACATCGAGTCGTCGTTGGCGATGCCCTCCAACACGGACGCGATCCGCGCTCTCGGTACGAGCACCTCGACGCCGGCGGCGGTTCCGTCGACGATGAGACCGTCATCCTCGAGCACTCGCACGACGGTCGCAGAGGACACGAGTACGGCGGGAGGGCCGAATACCCCCTCCTCGTTCTCCTTCGCGGACCAGACGTCGACGACGGAGCCGGCGACGACGGACTGCGCCAGTTGCCCCCTGATCGGCACCACCACCGCCGCAAGACGCGTGCTGTCCCGCGACCCGAGCGCAGACTCGGGGAGCAGCTCGCCTGCGGCGACGGTGCGGGCGAGCACCAGGCCGCCCGCCGGAAGGCCGTCCTCGACGAGGTAGAGGTCGTCGGCCGCTCCGAGGCGGACGTCGCGCAGAACGAGGTCGTCGGCGACCACGGTGTCTCCGGCGCTCAACGCGTCCCGCGCGGCCCAGACCTGCACGGTCCGATCCGCGGATGACACCAGCGCCACCACTCCCGCGATCGACGCCACGACGAGCCCGATGCCGATGGCGAATCGCGGATCGAACCAGAACGATCGCGGGGGTCGCTCCGCGGTGCTGGCGGCTCTTCTCATGCGGCGGCTCCCGGCTCAGCTGGTGGTCGCCTCATACTCCCCCGTGTCGTCGACGGCTGCGGAAGTTATCCACAGCCGTGTTCGGGCCGGGGCTCCGAGTTCATAATCGGAGCATGGACGCGAGGGAGAACGGCGACGCCGTCGGTCGATTCCTCACGCTCGCCGACACCGCCGAGGTGCTGAACGTGTCCGCGGCGCAGGCCTACGCGCTCGTGCGATCCGGTGAACTCGCCGCGATCAAGATCGGTGGCAGCTGGCGAGTGGAGCGGGTCATGCTCGAGTCCTATATCGACGCCAAGTACGAAGAAGCACGGCGGATCGGTCTGTGGAATCAGGCCGAGTACACGGAGCAGCCCGAGTACCTCTTCGACCGAGGGGCGCCCGATCGCCACTGATGGCCTCGCGGACGCATCCGCCGCCGTCACATCGTGACCCATCACATCTTGACGATGAGCATCCGGCTGAAGGGGATGACCCGGTACTCGGTGACGACCGACTCACGCCTCGCGCTCCCGCGCTCGTGCACGGCGATGTCGAGGTGGTCGCGCCCGACCCTGTCGATGGTGCCGAACACGGTTCCGTCGAGCAGTCGCACCTCGATCGATGCGCGCCGTCGGCACAGATCCCGGAGGACGAAGCTGAGCGTGAGCCGGCTCGAGAGTCCCGCTCCGGACTCCGGGATCGCCGACTCGCTCAGGCTCTGCGCGACCTGCGGGCGTCGGAGAGACAACCCGCCGATCGCGGCGAGCGGCACGATGCACTGCGCTCGGGATGTCGATTCGTCGACCAGGTCGGCCGAGAACCAGTCGCGCCCGATCGTGACCGGGCGAAGCGGCATCCGCGTCCCGTCGACAAGCAGCACCGAGATCGAGTAGGCAGTGTGGGGACTCTCGGTGGCGTGGATAGAGCGGATGCGGTCCCGCAACGACATTCGGCCGAGCCTGAGTCGTTCCTCCTCAGCGCGGAGGTCGACCTCCTCGAGCGTCAGTTCGTGCTCGAGCTGACCCTCCAGGTCGTCGAAGAGGTTGTCCCACCGCATTCGCGCAGGCTAACCGGTACTACGGAGCCCCGCCGATGTTGTCCACAGCCCCGTTGTGGGGCGTGGACTTGAGTAGACAGAACTGTCACAGTGTCTTCCTCAGAGATGTCGCGTCCCCCGTTGGGGGGACGAGGGGGCGATATCGCACAGCCGGATACGCAATTTTCCCAGAGTCGGAGTGAGTCATGAGCGTCCCTGTGCCGATCGGTCCTGCGCGTTCCGAGGCGACCAGAAAGCATCCCGCCGCGGCACGCGCCTCAGCACCGACGGCGACCGAGGAGTACTTCGGTCACCAGCCGTCGAAACGGGAATCGCTGCCGAACCCGGAGCCGCTACTGGAGAATCTCACGCGCTGCGTGGTCGAGATCCTCGCGGGCGCTCGCGATCTGGAGCAGATCTCTCGGTGGGTCACCGACGATGTCTACCGCCACCTGCTCAAGCGAGTCGTGCTGTCCGCGCGGGCTCGTCAGGCGCGGGGCCAGCAAGTCACCCGCCCGACGTTCACCATCGGGTCCATCTCCGTGTCCGAGCCGCGCGACGGGGTCGTCGAATCGGTAGTCATCGTGCGGGGCCGCGCCCGCACGCGAGCCGTGGCCATCCGCCTCGAGGGCATGGACAACCGCTGGCGCGCCACGGCGATCAACGTGCTCTAGCCCGCGCCTGCTCCGCACCTATTTGCGCTTCTCCTGCGCCCGACGCTCGGCCCGGTTGCCCGGGGTCGCGGCCGGAGCGCTCGGACGCTGGCCGAACGCGCCACGCGATCCTCCCGTAGCACCGCCTCCGGCGCTCGGAGCCGGTCCGCCGACGCGGGCCGCCGGTCGGCGCTCCTGGGGAGCGGGGGTGCCGCCAACGTCTTCTGACTCATCCCGTGCGCGCTGCGCGCGCGCGGTCGCCGCCTGCTCCAGCTGGCCGCGCTGGTTGCGCACCTCGACTTCGCCGTTGTCGTTTGGCGCCGAGTAGCTGAGCTTCTCGACCGGCGCGCCCGATGCGCCAAGACCCTTGGCCTCGACCGTTGGCACTGCCGCCGTGGCACCGGCGGGCGACACCTCGACCTCGAGGTTGAACAGGAACCCGATGGTCTCTTCACGGATCTGCGCCATCATGCTCTGGTACAGCGCGAAGCCCTCGCGCTGGTACTCGA
>CAXTLO010000025.1:0-18381 GCA_964244965.1 uncultured Marisediminicola sp. | reverse complement strand
GAGGGGATGACACCCTCGGTCTTGTATCCGACGTCGAGGAGCACCTCGTCGCGGTCGATCTTGACGACGGTGCCTTCGATCAGGTCTCCGTCGTTGAAGAACTTGAGTGTCTTTTCGACCGCGGCGAGAAAGTCTTCAGCAGATCCGATGTCGTTGATGGCGACCTGCTTGGGTGCCCTGTCGGTCGTTGTGATTGTCATGTAGTGGTGGCTCCTGGATGGATGTGCCGTGATCGGCACAGTTCAGGTCACGGCGAGCCGACTGTGAAGGGGGATCTCGCCGAGACAGGCGAATGATGATGCCGCAGAAATGCGACAGTCGAGCTTACCTGCTGGCTAAAGGCTTGCGCCACCCCGGTACGACGCCGCGGGATGCCCGTCGGGCACCCGTGGATGGCCGGCGCCGAAGAGGTGCTCGCGCAGCGTGATCGTGTCGTACGCGGTGCGGTACAGACCCCGCTTCTGCAGTTCGGGAACGACGTACTCGACGAAGTCCTCGACCGTGCCGGGGGTGAGGAACTGGCGGAGGTTGAATCCGTCGATCCCGGTGCTCTCGACCCAGCCCTCGATGGCGTCGGCGATCTCGACGCCGGTGCCGAGGGCGAAGAAGGGACCCCGGTCGAAGCGGGTCGCCTCCCTGAGCGCGTCGCCGACGGTGCTGCCGGGTGCATAGCGCGCGGTCGTCGCGGCATCGCGGCCGGTACCGAGCGGGACATCGGCGATGCGGGTCTCCGGCGGATAGGCGGCCAGGTCGATCCCACTCCCGCCGCCCGCGTGAGCGAGATAGCCCTCCGCGCTCGAGTACCGCTCGAACTCCTCCGCCTTGCGCTCGGCGTCGGCGCGGGTGCGCCCCGCGATCAGTACGGCGCTGCCGAGCGTGCGGACGGCATCCGGCCCGCGCCCGGCGTCCTCGCTGCGGCGGCGGATGTCGGCGATGGTCGCGGCGAACTCCTCCAGGCTCGAGCCGCCCACGAACACGGCTTCGGCGTGAGTCGCGGCGAACGCGCGACCGGTCTCGGAGCTCCCGGCCTGATAGATCACGGGCGTGCGCTGCGGGGACGGCTCGGACAGGTGCGGGCCGGCGACGCTGAAGTACCGTCCGACGTGATCGATGCGCCGCACTCTGTCGGGGTTCGTGTACACGCCACCGGTCGCATCACGGCGCACCGCGTCATCCGCCCACGATCCCTCCCACAGTTTGTAGAGCACGTCGAGGTACTCGTGGGCACGGTCGTAGCGCTCGGCGTGGGAGAGCTCGTCGGCGAGGCCGAAGTTGCGCGCGGCGTTCGGCAGGTACGAGGTGACCACGTTCCATCCGAAGCGACCACCGGTCAGATGATCCAGCGTCGATGCGCGGCGGGCGAAGGCGAATGGCGGCTCATAGGTGGTGGAGAACGTGGCGACGAAACCGAGGTGCTCAGTGACCGCCGCCATCGCGGGGATCACGAGGAGCGGGTCGTTGTTCGGGATCTGCACCGCCTCCCTGAGCGCCGTCTCCGGCCCGTCGCGGTATCCGTCGTATGCGCCGACGACGTCGGCGAGGAAGACCGCGTCGAACAGCCCCGCCTCCAGCAGGCGCGCCTGATCCTGCCAGAACGCGAGTTCGGTGTAGCGGTGCCGCGTGTTCGACGGATGCCGCCACAGCCCGTGCGAGATGTGCCCCGGGGTGTTCATCTCGAACAGATTGAAGCTGAGCGGCGTCATGCGCGCCGCATCATGCCAGCAGCGCGGTACGCAACGTGTCGAGGCCCACTCCGCCGAGGTCGAGCGCTCGGCGGTGGAAGTCGCGCACGTCGAAGGCGTCGCCCTCCCGCGCACGGGACTCTTCACGCAGCTGCTCCCAAATGCGCTGCCCTACCTTGTACGACGGCGCCTGCCCCGGCCAGCCGAAGTAGCGGTTCGTCTCGAACAGGAGGGTCGGCTCGTTCTCGTGCGAGTTCTGCTTCATCTGCGATAGCGCGTAGTCGAAGTCCCAGACGCCGGTGCCGTCGAGGCGGGGCTTCTCGAGGTGCACACCCAGGTCGAGTACCACTCGCAACGCGCGCAGTCGCTGCCCGTCGAGCATCCCGAGCCTGTCACCGGGATCGTCGAGGTATCCGAGGTCCTGCATCAGACGCTCGGCGTACAGCGCCCAGCCCTCCGCGTGCCCGGAAGTGCCGGCGAGCTGGCGGCGCCAGGTGTTGAGCTTGGCGCGGTTGTAGACCGCCTGTCCGAGTTGCAGATGGTGACCCGGCACGCCCTCGTGGTAGACCGTGGTCGTCTCGCGCCACGTTGTGAACTCGGTCACCCCTTCGGGTACCGACCACCACATCCGGCCCGGGCGTGAGAAGTCGTCGCTGGGGCTGGTGTAGTAGACGCCGCCGTCCTGGGTCGGCGCGATGCGGCACTCCAGCCGACGGATCGGTTCCGGGATGTCGAACTGGCTCCCGGCGAGCTCGGCCACGGCGGTGTCGCTCAGTCGCTGCATCCAGGCTTGGAGGGCGGCGGTGCCGTCGAGCTTGCGCGCCGGGTCGCTGTCGAGCACGTCGATGGCCTCGGCGACGGATGCACCGGAGCGGATCTCGTCCGCGATCGCCTCCTGTTCCGCGGCCATGCGCGCGAGTTCCTCGCGGCCCCACTCGTAGGTCTCGTCGAGGTCCACGGCGGCGCCGAGGAATCGGCGGGACTGCAGCGCGTACAACTCACGGCCGACCGCGTCCCGATCGGTAGCGGAGTCCAACAGTTCGTCGGAGAGGAACGCAGCGAGCCGGCGGTACGCGTCGGCCGACGCCGCGGCCCCGGTCTCGAGGTCTGCGGCGAGCGACGGCGGAACGGGAGTCGCCTCGCGGCCCTCGGCACCGTCGAGGCGCGCCCCGGCGGCGAAGGCGGCGAAGAAGCCGTCCGCTGCCGAATACCGGCGTGCCTGGATCGCCACCTCCCGCACCTGGCGTTTCGCCGGGGTCACCCCCGCGCGGATACCGGCACGGAGGGTCTCGATGTAGCCCTCGAGCGCACGAGGGAGGTTGCTCATCCGCCCGGCGATATTCGACCAGTCCTCCTCGGTGGCCGTGGGCATCAGGTCGAGGAACTCGCGCAGCTCCTGAGCCGGTGACGCGATGACGTTGAGGTCCCGCATCCACAGGCCGGCATCGCTCGCCTCGACGGTGAGCTGCAGATCCGCGCGGAGGTCGGTCAGGGTGACCTGGTCGACGGCGTCGATCGCGGAGGCGGCATCCAGTCGCGCGATGACCTTTCTCGCCTCGGTGATGTGCTGCTCGTGCCCGTCGGGCGAGTAATCGCCGTAGTCGTCGAGCCGACCAGGGATGCCGATCCAGGTGGCGATGGTGGGGTCCAGGTCGGCGAGGGTGGTGACCCAGTCCTCGGCGATCCGGTCGATGGGGGTCTGCTCGCGGGTGACGTCGGCGCTGTCGGTCATCCTTCGAGCGTACCCAGTGACTCAACCGCTCGAAGCGGCTCCGTCACTGCTGGTCGAGGTCGGTCTCGAGCAGGGCGACGAGCAAGTCCAGCGCCTCGTCGGCATGATCCCCGTCGGCTTGCAGGGTCACCGTCTCCCCGTGATCGAGGCCGAGCGACAGCACCCCGAGGATGCTGGCGGCGTTCACGCTCGTGCCCGATTCGGCGGTGAGGATGACGGGCACACCGGCTTTCGCGGCGGCCTGGCTGAACAGCGAGGCGGGGCGGGCGTGCAGGCCGATGGCCGACGCGATGGTCACTGTGCGTTCCGGCATGATCCTCCTCGTCGGCGGTAGCCGGGCCCGCGCCTACCGGCGGCCAAGCTCGATCCGTCCACCTAAGCACATCCGGTCGGCCGATTCGGTGTTCATTCCGCCGCGCTCAGCAGTTCGAGCACCTCGTCGGGTGTAGTCGCCTCCCGGAGCCGCTCCGCCGATTCCGGTAGCAGAAGTGCGCTGGCCAGTCGGCTGAGGATGCCGATGTGGCCCCGCCCGGCAGCGGCGATCCCGATCGCCACGTGCACCGTCTCTCCAGACCAGTCGACGCCGGCCGGGAAGCGGGCGACGGCGATGGCGTCGCGGAATACAGTTCCCTCCGCTGCCGAGGTCGCATGAGGGAAGGCGATCCCCTCCCCCACATACGTCGAGATCGCCTCCTCACGGTCGATCATGGCGCCGACGTACGACGGTTCGACCGCTCCTGCCTCGACGAGCAGCCCACCGACCAGCCGTACCGCGTCGTGCACCGACCCGGCGCGCGCATCTGTGCGAATGGATGAGGCGGCGAGGAGCTCGGCGATCGGCTGGGTCATCTTCTCCTCCTGCATCCTGCTTCGTCTGTCATCGGTCCCAGCGCAATCAATGTCCGCGCAATCCGTCTCAGCGCTATCGGTCTCAGTGCTATCGGCTCAGTGCGCAGCGGCATCCCAGTTCGGCCCGGTCCCGAGCTGCACCTCGAGCGGTACGGTGAGGTCAGCTGCTGACCCCATCCGCGAACGCACGATCCCGCTCAACTCGTCGAGTTCACCCTCCGCGACCTCGAGCACGAGTTCGTCATGCACCTGCAGGAGCATCCGCGATCGCATGCTCTTGTCCTCCAGATCGCCGGCGATGCCCATCATCGCCCGCTTCATGATGTCGGCGGCGCTGCCCTGGATCGGCGCATTGAGCGCTGCGCGTTCCGCATTGTCACGGAGGACCCGGTTCGACGAGTTCAGATCGGCGAACGGCCGCCGCCGCCCGTAGATGGTCTCGGTGTAGCCGTCGATGCGCGCCTGTGCGACGACGTCCCGGAGGTAGTCGCGCACGGCGCCGAATCGCTCGAAGTAGTCGACCATCAGCTGTTTCGCCTCCGCGGTCTCGATCCGCAGCTGCTTGGACAGCCCGAACGCACTGAGTCCATAGGCCAATCCGTACGACATCGCCTTCACCTTGGTGCGCATCGTCGGGGTGACGTCGGTGGGCGGGACGCCGAAAATGCGCGAACCCACGAAGCGGTGCAGGTCCTCCCCCTCGTTGAACGCCGCGATCAGTCCAGGGTCGCCGGACAGGTGCGCCATGATGCGCATCTCGATCTGGGAGTAGTCGGCGGTCAACAGCGTCTCGAAGTCGGCAGCATGGATGAAGGCGGTGCGGATCTCGCGTCCGACCTCGGTCTTGATGGGGATGTTCTGCAGGTTGGGATCCGTCGACGAGATGCGCCCGGTGCTGGTCCCGGTCTGCTCGTAGCGGGTGTGGATGCGGCCGTCCGGCGCGATCGAGCGCTCGAGGGTCTCGATGATCTGCCGCAGTTTCGATGCGTCGCGGTGCTGGAGCAGGAGACCGAGGAAGGGATGCGGGCTCGATTCCTGCAGGTCGGTGAGGGATGCGGCATCCGTCGAATACCCGGTCTTGTTCGCCCGGGTCTTGGGCATCTGCAACTCGTCGAACAGCACCTGCTGCAATTGCTTGGGCGACCCGAGGTTGACCTCGCGCCCGATCTCGGCGTAGGCCCGGGACGCCAGCCCCGCGGCGGTCTCCCCGAGCTGCGCGTTCATGCGGGAGAGCTCGGTTGCATCCACCGCGACGCCGGTGAGCTCCATGGCGGCCACGACGGGGATGAGCGGGAGTTCGATGTCGCGCAGCACGCCGAGCGAGCTGTCGTCGAGCTTGTCTGCCAGGTACTCCGCCACCTGGAGCACGTACCAGGCCTCGGTAGCCACATTGGGCGCCTCGGTCATCGGCACGAGCTGATTGGGCTCGGCCTGCGGCAGCGTGAGACCGAGGAAGCTGTACACCTGGCCGGCGAGATCCTCCGCAGTACCGCCCGGTCGCTGCAGCCACGCGGCGATACGGGTGTCGAACACCACCCCGCCGAGCGGCAGATCCATCGCGTGAAGCGACTTGAGATCTGCCTTCGAGTCGAACAGGTACTTGGGAGCCTCGGACGCCAGCCACGCAGTGAGGGCGGGCGCCTCGGTGCCGGCGGTCCAGGGAAGGTGCGCGGAGTCGTGATCGCCCGCGATTCCGAACCCGCACAACCCGGTGCCGTCCTTCTCCAGTCGGAGCGCGAGCGGTTTCGTGCCGCTCGCCGAGACCCGGTCGAGCCATTGCCCGAGCTCATCGTCGGCCGGTGTGCTGACCGGGGGCACCGCGGCGGTCGCCGCATCCGGGGCTCGATCGGGCACGTCGACCTCGAGGCCCTCGATCTTCAGGATGCGTTCGAGCAGCGTGCGGAACTGGAGGCGACCGAACACCTCGCGTAGCGCGTCTTCGTCGATCGGCTTGCGCTCGAGGTCTCCCGGGCCGAAGGGGAGCCCGACGGTTGTGACCAACTGGTTCAGCTTGCGGTTGCGGATGGCGTTGTCCTTCTGCTCGCGCAGCTTCTCGCCGACGACGCCCTTGATCTCGTCGGCGTGGGCGAGCACCCCGTCGAGCCCGCCGTACTGCAGGATCCACTTCACCGCGGTCTTCTCGCCGACCTTGTCGATCCCGATCAGGTTGTCGCTCGTCTCTCCCACGAGCGCCGCGACATCCGGATACTGGTAGGGCTCGATGCCGTACCGCTCGAAGACCGCGTCCCGGTCGTAGCGTTTGAGCTCGGACACACCTCGCGCGTTGGGGTAGAGCAGGGTGACGTCGTCGTTGACCATCTGAATCGCATCGCGGTCACCGGATACCACGAGCACCCGGAACCCCTGCTCCGCGCCCTCGCGGGCAAGGGTCGCCAGCACGTCGTCGGCTTCGAAGTCCTCGATTCCGACCGTAGGGATCTGCATCGCCTTGAGCGATTCCTGCAGGAGCGGAATCTGGCCCTTGAACTCCGGCGGAGTCTCCCCGCGGGTCCCTTTGTACTCCGCGTACTCGCGCGTGCGGAACGACTGCCGCGCGACGTCGAATGCGACGGCGAGGTGCGTGGGCTTCTCGTTCTGCAGCAGGTTGATCAGCATGGCGATGAAGCCGTGGATGGCGTTGGTGTGCTGCCCGTCGCGGGTGGTGAAGCTGTCTACGGGAAGGGCGTAGAACGCCCGGAATGCGAGGGAGTGGCCGTCGATGATGAGCAGAGTAGGCTTCTCGATGTCCGACACGGGAGCCAGCCTAGCTGCGGCCGCCGACACCGATTCCCCCTCGAAAGCGGCGATGACGACCTACCCGAGCGACCTCGATCCGGAGCTCGTCGACCGCCTCGTCAGCAGCGGCGGCGGCTCACTCGCGCAGAAGATGGGCTTCGAATTCGTCGAGTTGTCCGCGTCGAGATCAGTCGCCAGGATGCCGGTCGAGGGAAACACGCAAGTCATCGGTCTGCTCCACGGCGGTGCGCACGTGGTGCTCGGCGAGACCCTCGGTTCGGTGTCATCCGCCATCCATGCCGGGCCTGGGCGTTACGCGGTGGGGATCGAGATCAACGCGACACACAGCCGGTCGATCACCTCGGGCTGGGTCACCGGCACATGCACCGCGCTCGTGCTCGGTCGCACTCTCACCACGCACGAGATCGTGATGACGGATGACTCGGGCCGACGCCTCAGCACCGTGCGGATGACGAACCTGCTGCGCGACGCCTGAGATTGTCTCTCGGCGCTATTTCTTCGCGCTGAGCTGCTCGATGATCGACTGGGCGACGTCGTGCATGGTGAGGCGGCGATCCATCGAGGCCTTCTGGATCCAGCGGAAGGCCTCGGGCTCGGTGAACCCCATCTTCTCGTTGAGCAGACCCTTCGCGCGATCGACGAGCTTGCGGGTCTCGAACCGCTCGACGAGGTCGGCGACCTCCGCCTCGAGGGTAATGATCTGCGTGTACCGGGAGAGGGCGATCTCGATCGCGGGCAAGAGGTCGTTGGGGGTGAACGGCTTCACCACGTAAGCCAGGGCTCCGGCTTCGCTGGCTCGTTCGACCAGTTCCTTCTGGCTGAACGCGGTGAGGAGCACGACCGGCGCGATGTGGTTCTTGGTGAGGCGCTCCGCGGCGGAGATGCCGTCGAGTTGAGGCATCTTGACGTCCATGATCACGAGGTCGGGGCGTAACTCGGTGGCCAGGGCCACAGCGGTCTCGCCGTCACCCGCTTCGCCGACGACCTCGAAGCCGTTGTCGCGCAGCGTCTCGACGATGTCGAGGCGGATGAGCGACTCGTCCTCCGCGACGACCACTCGACGGGGGGCTTGCTGCGCTGCATCCTGATCGGCCATGGCTCAAGACTAAGGGATCACTTCCCTGCGATATCTTTGCAGGGTCGTAGTGCGCCGGATTGGCGGAATGGTAGACGCGGAGCACTCAAAATGCTTTGTTCGAGAGGGCGTGCGGGTTCGAGTCCCGCATCCGGCACCGACGTGTTCGAACGCCCGGTCACGCGTTCCGCGGACGCTGGTAGGCGCTGAGGAACAGGTCGCCGCGGATCTCGCCCAGTCGCCCGATGACTTCATCGATGGTGTCGGCGGTGACCCGGCCGGCGAGGACGTCGTAGGGACCGAGGCGCTCGAGTCTCGACGTGCGGATGCGGATGACCTGCCATCCGACCTCCCTGAGCAGCCGATCCTTGGTACGGTCGCTTGCTTCGCGGGACCCGACGTGTTCGGTGGCCGTACGCCCCGTCGTGTCGTACTCGATCGCGACCATCAGTTCCGCGATGACGATGTCGGGCCACACCTCGTACCGACCATGGAACGGTCGGCGGACTGAGACGGCGTTGACGGTGAGATCTACGTCGAGCCTGGCCGCGATTCGCTTCCGCAGCGCCGCTTCCGCAGCCGAGGCCGGCCGTGGGGCCGACTCGCTACGGAAGGCGGTTCCCGGAGCCCCTGCCGCGGCGACTCTCGGACCCGCAGCTGATCGTCGCGGCCGAGATGTCGTCGCCCGGCCGCGGCCGGGTGACCGCGCCAGCACCGTGCACTCCGGGCACCAGCTCGACCTTCGCCGGGTGCGGTCGGGGCGGTCGCGCTGCTCGGCTGGTGTCGCGACGAACCGGTGGCCGCTGTCGCACTGCCAGAGCAGGTAGACGTCGGCGGCCGGCGGGATCTGCGTGAGCGTGATCAGCGAGTTCAGGTCGGGATGGTATTGGCGGATGAGCACCGGAAAGCGCGCCCATGCCGCTCGATAGCGTCCGATGGGATACGGCACGTCGACACCCTTCGACCGCTGACGCCGTCGCCACCAGTTCTCCAGGTTCTCCGCCACGTGCCCTCCGCGACGACAGTACGACGGGCGACCGACACCCCAGCGGACTCACGCCGGGTGACTCACGCCGCGCTGAGATATCCGCTCTGCTCGCCGGTCGCGCCGACGCTCTGACCGTCTCCGACCATCGTGTCGTGGTCGACGCGCGCGCCATTGCCGATCCTGGCCCCCGTGCCGATGCGGCAGTGGCTGCCGATCCGGGCTCCGCGGCCGATCACCGCGTCTCGACCGACGTGGACGTTGGCGCCGATGAACGCCGCGGCGCCCACCCTCGCGTCGACGTCGATCCAGCTTCCCGCGCCGATCCAGGCCCCAGCACCTACTCTGGCTCCTGCCTCGACGTAGGTCGTCCCCTCGATGTAGGCGGAGGGGTCGACCGCCGCGCTTCCTGCGACGAGTCCTCGCCCGTTCTCGTGCCGACGGTAGCGCGACACCCTGCCGCTGTCGCTCTCTACCTCTTCGAACACCCTTCCCATGTGACGCCTCCTGGTGCGGCCGACGCTCGTCGCCGGCACATCAGGGACAACACCGGGGAGGGGATGAGCATTCCTGCGAGAATGCCCGATCAGAGCGGCCGGAACATCACGTGCAGACCGACCGGTCCCGCTGTTCGATGCTCGAACGCGCCGGGGATGGTTGTCATGATCTCGAAGCCGAGTGACTGCCAGAGGGTGGTCGCTGCGACATTGGTCTCGACAACCGCGTTGAACTGGATGCCGCGATAGGCGCTGTCGCGGGCCCATCGGATCACGTTTTCGCCCAGCGCGCGGCCGACGCCCCTGCCGCGGGACGAGCCGGGCACCATGAAGCTCGCCGTCGCGATGTGCGACCCGCGCCCGGGACGATTGGGACCCATGGTCGCCGATCCCACGATCTCGTCGTCGGCGATCACGACGACCGTCCTCCCCGGGGCACGCTGCATCCACAGCCCTTCGGCGTCGCCCGAGGTCATGTGTTCCGGATAGGCGTAGGTCTCCCCCGCCTGCACGATGTCGCGGAAGAACGGCCAGATCTCCGGCCAGTCAGCTCCGTCGGCGTCACGAATCAGCACCGGAGGGCTCAGACAGGCAATTCCTCATAGGCGGGCGCCACGGCGTTGCGCGCGTCGCCGACGCGGTGCACGCGCAGGTCGTTCGTCGACCCGGCGATTCCGGGAGGGGACCCGGAGATCACAACGACCTTGTCACCGACATCGGCGAGTCCGTGATCGAGCAGGATGTCGTCGACCTGCACGAACATGGCGTCGGTGTGCGTCACGCGATCGCCGAGGAACGACTCGATGCCCCAGATCAGAGCCATCCGTCGCTGGATGCTCGCATCCGGGGTGAACGCCTTCATGGGGATCCGGAAGCGCAGGCGGGACATCCGCCGGGCGGAATCGCCCGACTCGGTGAACACGCACACGTACTTGGCATCGACGAAGTCGGCGACCTCGGCAGCCGCGAGCGTGATCGCCCCACCCTGCGTGCGGGGTTTCGTACCGAGTGCGGGGATGCGCTCGAGTCCGTGGTCCTCCGTCGACGCCACGATCCGCGCCATCGTCTGCACGGTAATCACGGGATAAGCTCCGACACTCGTCTCGCCGCTCAACATCACGGCGTCCGCCCCGTCGAGCACGGCGTTGGCGACATCCGACGTCTCCGCACGGGTCGGGATGGGGCTCGAGATCATCGACTCAAGCATCTGCGTCGCGACGATCACCGGCTTCGCCATCCGCCGCGACAGCTCGATGGCCCGCTTCTGCACGATGGGGACCGCTTCGAGCGGCAGTTCCACCCCTAGGTCGCCGCGGGCGACCATGATGGCGTCGAACGCGTTGATGATGGCCTCGAGGTTGTCGACCGCCTGAGGCTTCTCGATCTTCGCGATGACCGGGACTCGGCGACCCTGCTCCTCCATGATCTCGTGCACGCGGACCACATCATCGGCGTTCCTGACGAACGAGAGCGCGATGTAGTCGGCTCCGAGGTCGAGTCCCCACCGGAGATCCGCCTCGTCCTTCTCTGAGAGCGCGGGTACGTTGACCGCGACGCCCGGGAGGTTGATGCCCTTGTTGTTCGACACGGCGCCGGCGACGACGACCTCGGTGGTGACCACGGTGTCGTCGGTCGAGATCACTCTCAGCTTGACCTTCCCGTCGTCGATGAGGAGCGTGTCGCCCGGCGAGACGTCCCCGGGGAGACCCTTGAAGGTGGTGCTGCTGAGCTCCTTGGTGCCGAGCACGTCATCGATGGTGATCGAGAAGATGTCACCGACGGCCAGGTGATGCGGTCCGTCGGCGAACTTGCCGAGCCGGATCTTCGGGCCCTGCAGATCGACGAGTACGGCGACGGCCTTCCCCGCGTCCTTGCTCGCACGGCGCACGTTCGCGTAGACCTCCTCGTGGACGTCGTAGCTGCCGTGGCTGAGATTCATCCGCGCGACATCCACTCCCGCCTCGATGATGGCTCTGAGGTTGTCGTAGCTTGATGTTGCCGGGCCGAGTGTGGCGACGATCTTTGCGCGTCTCATTGAATCCTTTTTTTCCTGAGGTCGTGGTGCAGCTCGAAGCCGCTTCTAAAGTCGGGAGATCGGGTAGGTCGGCGGTGCAGGGCCGCGTGCTCAGATGGCGACGGCGCGGTCGGTGGGCCGGACGGGTGCGGGGAGTTCGGTGCGGCCTTCGAGGAAGCGGTCGACGGCTGCGGCGGCGGCACGGCCCTCGGCGATGGCCCAGACGATGAGCGACTGGCCTCTGCCCGCGTCTCCGGCGACGAATACACCGCTCTCACTGGTCTGGTAGTCGGCATCGCGTTCCACGTTACCGCGCTCGAACGGCACTCGGAGCTGCTCGGCGAGGTCGTCGCCCTCTGTGCCGGTGAAGCCGAGCGCGAGCAGCACCAGGTCGGCACGGATCTCTCGCTCAGTCCCGGCCTTCGCGACACGTCGACCGTCGAGATACTCGGTCTCGGCGACCCTGATGGCGCGCACCTCTCCGTCGGGGCCGGCGAGGAATTCGACGGTCGACGCCAGGAACATGCGCTCGCCACCCTCCTCGTGAGCGGTGGCGACCTCGAAGAGGTTGGGAACCATCGGCCACGGGTGAGTCTCGGGACGCTCGCTCGGAGGTTGGATCCCGATCGCCAGATTTGTAACCGACAGGGCCCGCTGACGGTGCGCGGTGCCGATGCAGTCCGCGCCGGTATCGCCGCCGCCGAGCACGACGACGTGCTTGCCCTCGGCGCTGATCTGGTCGGGGACCGAGTCGCCCGCGCCCACGCGGTTCTGCTGCACCAGGTACTCCATGGCGAAGTGCACACCGGCGAGGTCACGACCGGGAATGGGAAGGTCGCGTGGGGTGAGCGCCCCGGTGGCGACGATCACCGCGTCGTACCGGGCGCGGAGGTCGTCCCACGGGAGATCGACGCCGATGTTGACGCCGGCGCGGAATCGGGTGCCTTCGGCCTGCATCTGGCGCAGTCGCGATTCGAGGTGACGCTTTTCCATCTTGAAGTCGGGGATGCCGTACCGGAGCAGTCCGCCGATCCGGTCATCGCGCTCGAACACGGCGACGGTATGGCCGGCGCGGGTGAGCTGCTGGGCGGCAGCCAGCCCGGCGGGGCCAGATCCGACGACCGCGACGGTCTTACCGGTGAGCCGCTCCGGCGGATGCGGGTCGACCCAGTCGTTGGCGAACGCCTGGTCGATGATGGAGACCTCGACCTGCTTGATCGTCACCGCCGGCTGATTGATGCCGAGCACGCAGGAACTCTCGCACGGTGCCGGGCACAGGCGCCCGGTGAACTCCGGGAAGTTGTTGGTGGCGTGCAGACGCTCGATGGCCTGCCTACCCTCCCCCCGCCACATGAGATCGTTCCATTCGGGGATCAGGTTGCCGAGCGGGCAGCCCTGGTGACAGAAGGGGATGCCGCAGTCCATGCAACGGCCGGCCTGCGTGCGTACGGTCGCGACATCGCCCTGCTCGTACACCTCTTTCCAGTCCATGAGCCGCAGCGACACCGGGCGCCGCGGCGGCAGCTCCCGCTCGGGAACCTTCAGGAAGCCCTTCGGATCAGCCACCGGTGACCTCCATGATCCGGCCCCACACCACGTCGCCGTCGGGATCGAGACCCTCATCGATCGCCGTAGCCCTCGTCGCCAGTACGGCGGCGTAGTCGCGTGGAAGTACCTTGACGAACCCGGCGACGGTCTCGTCGAAGTCCTCGAGCAGTCCGGCTGCGAGGGTCGATCCCGTCTCGGCGACATGTCGCTGCAACAGGTCGCGGAGGATCTCGGCATCGGCGCTGCCGAGCGGGTGCAGTTCGAGTTCACCGCTAGCGAGCGAGTCGGGGTTGACCCGTTCCGGCGCGAGTCCGTTGACGTAGGCGGTACCGCCGGACATCCCCGCACCGAGATTGCGGCCGGTACCCCCGAGGATGACGGCGAGGCCGCCGGTCATGTACTCGAGGGCATGGTCGCCGACGCCCTCGACCACCGCGGTGGCGCCGGAATTGCGCACCAGGAACCGCTCACCGACGATGCCGCGGATGAACATGCTTCCCTGGGTGGCGCCGTAGCCGATCACATTCCCGGCGATCACGTTGTGCTCGGCTGAGTACAGACTGCGACGATCGGGGCGGACGACGATCTGCCCTCCCGAGAGGCCCTTGCCGACGTAGTCGTTGCTGTCGCCCTCGAGCCGGAGGGTGATCCCGGCGGGAAGGAACGCTCCGAACGACTGGCCCGCGGCGCCGGTGAGCGTGATGTCGATGGTGCCGCTCGGGAGCCCGTTCTCGCCGTGCCGCAGAGTCACCTCGTGGCCGAGCATCGTGCCGACCGCGCGTTCGGTGTTGCGGATGGGCGCGTCGATGCGCACCGGCATACCGTGCTCCAGCGCTTCGGCGGCAGCGGCGATGAGTCGGACGTCGAAGTGCGAGCCGAGGTCGTGATCCTGCGGTACCCGGTTCGACCGGGGCTCGTCGTCGGCGAATCGGGGGCCGACGAGGATGGGCGACAGGTCGAGACCGTCGGCCTTCCAGTGCTCGATCGCACGATCGGCGCCCAGCAGTTCGCGGTGGCCGATCGCCTCGTCGAGGGAGTGGAAGCCGAGCTCGGCGAGGTACTCCCGCACCTCCTGAGCGAGGAATTCGAAGAAGTTGACGACGAACTCCGGCTTGCCCGTGAACCGGGCGCGCAGCTCCGGATTCTGAGTCGCGACGCCGACCGGGCAGGTGTCGAGATGGCACACGCGCATCAGGATGCATCCGGACACCACCAGCGGCGCTGTGGCGAAACCGAACTCCTCCGCACCGAGCAGGGCCGCCACGATCACGTCGCGTCCGGTCTTCATCTGCCCGTCGACCTGCACCACGACGCGGTCGCGCATCCCGTTGAGCATCAGAGTCTGCTGGGTCTCCGCGAGGCCGAGCTCCCATGGCGTCCCGGCGTGCTTGAGCGAGTTGAGCGGACTCGCCCCGGTGCCGCCGTCGTGACCCGACACGAGCACCACGTCGGCCAGAGCCTTGGTCACGCCTGCAGCCACAGCGCCGATACCCGACTGGCTGACGAGCTTGACGTGCACGCGAGCGGTCGGGTTCGCGCGTTTGAGGTCGAAGATCAGCTGCTTGAGGTCTTCGATCGAGTAGATGTCGTGGTGCGGCGGCGGGCTGATGAGTCCGACACCGGCGGTCGCGTTCCTCGTGCGCGCGATCCACGGGTAGACCTTGCTCGGCGGCAACTGTCCGCCCTCCCCGGGCTTCGCGCCCTGGGCCATCTTGATCTGGATGTCCTCCGCGTGGGTGAGGTACATGCTGGTCACTCCGAAGCGACCGGAGGCGACCTGCTTGATGGCGCTCCGCCGTTCTGGGTCGAGCAGTCGCGCGACATCCTCGCCGCCCTCGCCGGTGTTGCTCTTGGCGCCCAGCCGACTCATCGCGACGGCGAGTGTCTCGTGCGCCTCCTGGCTGATCGATCCGTAGCTCATCGCCCCTGTGGAGAAGCGCTTCACGATCGACGACACGGGCTCCACGTCGTCGATGGGAACGGCCGGTCGGATGCCGGTGCGCAACGTCATGAGTCCGCGCAGGGTCATTAGGTTCTCGGCCTGCTCGTCGACGAGCCGGGTGTAGTCGCGGAAGATGTCGTACCGCCTCGACCGCGTGGAGTGCTGCAGCCGGAACACGGTGTCGGGGTTGAACAGATGCGGCGGACCGTCACGGCGCCACTGGTACTCCCCGCCGGTGGCGAGGCGCTCGTGCGCGCTAACCGACCCGTCCTGCGGGTAGGCGGCACGGTGCCGCGAGGCGCTCTCCGCCGCGATGACGTCGATGCCCACACCGCCGAGGAGGCTCGCCGTGCCGGTGAAGTACTCGTCGACGAAGGCCTGATCGAGCCCGACGGCCTCGAAGGTCTGCGCGCCGGCGTACGAGCCGACGACGGAGATCCCCATCTTCGACATGATCTTCAGCACGCCTTTGCCGAGACCCTTGATCAGGTTGCGAACGGCCTTCTCCGGCTCGATCCCGGCGAGCATGCCGCTGCGGACGAGCTGCTCGACGCTCTCCATCGCCAGATACGGATTGACCGCGGAGGCTCCATAGCCGATCAGGAGAGCCACGTGATGGACTTCCCGCACGTCGCCGGCCTCGACGATGATGCCGACCTTCATCCGGTTCTCACGACGGATCAGGTGGTGGTGCACTCCGGCGAGCATGAGCAGAGACGGCACCGGAGCGAACTCGGAGTTCGAGTCGCGGTCGGAGAGCACGATGAACTCGGCGCCGTTGACGATCGCCTGATCGACCTCGGCACACATCGCCGAGATGCGCTCCTGCAGGGCGGACGGTCCGTCGTCGACCCGGTACAGCCCCCGGATGGTGTGGGTGACGCTGCTGCCCGGCCGCGGATCGATGTGCTGGATCTTCGCGAGTTCGTCATTGTCGATCACCGGGAAGTCGAGAATGACCTGGCGTGCGTGCTCGGCCGTCGCGGTGAGCAGGTTGCGCTCCGGGCCGAGGCCGACCGAGAGCGAGGTGACGACCTCTTCGCGGATGGAGTCGAGGGGCGGGTTCGTCACTTGCGCGAAGGACTGGGTGAAGTAGTCGAACAGCAGGCGCGGACGTGTGGACAGCACCGCGATCGGGGTATCCGATCCCATTGCACCGAGCGGCTCGGCGCCCTTCGCCGCCATGGGCGCAAGCAGCACCCGCACCTCCTCCTCGGTGTAGCCGAAGGTGCGCTGGCGGCGGGTGACCGATGCGGGGGTGTGCACGATGTGCTCCCGCTCGGGCAGGTCGCGCAGGTTGATCCGTCCCTCGGCGAGCCACTGACCCCACGGCTCGGACTCGGCGAGCGAGCTCTTGATCTCGTCGTCTTCGATCAGGCGACCCTCGGCGGTGTCAACGAGGAACATCTTCCCTGGGCGGAGGCGGCCCTTCCGGACCACCTTCTCCGGGGCGACGTCGATGACTCCGATCTCGCTCGCGAGCACGACGAGGCCGTCATCGGTGACGAGATAGCGCCCGGGGCGCAGACCGTTGCGGTCGAGTGTCGCCCCGACCAGGTCGCCGTCGGTGAACACCAGCGCCGCCGGTCCGTCCCAGGGCTCCATGAGCATGGAGTGGTACTCGTAGAAGTCGCGGCGCACGGGGTCCAAGTCGACCTGGTTCTCGTAGGCCTCCGGCACCATCATCATCATCGCGTGCGGGAGGGAGCGCCCGGCGAGGTTGAGCAGCTCGACGACCTCGTCGAAAGAGGCGGAGTCGCTAGCACCCGGCGTGTTGATCGGGAGGACCGGTCCCAGATCGCCGAGCACCTCGGATTGAAGCTGCGACTGGCGCGCGCGCATCCAATTGCGGTTGCCTTGCACCGTGTTGATCTCGCCGTTGTGCGCCACCATGCGGAACGGTTGCGCGAGCGGCCACGACGGGAACGTGTTGGTCGAGTAGCGGGAGTGCACGAGCGCCAGCTTCGAGGCGAAGCGCTCGTCTGCGAGGTCGGGGTAGAACGGTTCCAGCTGGAGTGTGGTCACCATTCCCTTGTAGACGAGAGTGCGACTGGACAGCGACGGGAAGTAGACGCCGGATGCCCGCTCCGCGCGGACGCGGAGTCGGTAGGTGCGGCGGTCGAGTGCGATACCGGCCACCTCGTCCTCGGTGCCGTGATCGCCCGCGCCCTGCGCAGCGACGAACAGCTGCTCGATCGCAGGCATCGCGCTGCGAGCGAGTTTTCCTACTTCGTCAGGGCGGACGGGCACCTTCCGCCAACCCAGCACCGTGAGCCGCTCCTCGGTGGCGAGCGACTCGATGGTGGCTCTGGTGTCGGCGCGTGCGGCGTCGTCGGTCGGCAGGAAGGCGAGGCCGACCGCGTACCTCCCTACCGGCGGAAGAGGGAAGTCGGTCACTGCGCGGAAGAACGCGTCGGGGATCTGGGTGATGATGCCGGCGCCGTCGCCGGTGCCGGCATCGGAGCCGATGGCACCGCGGTGCTCCAGGTTGCGCAGCGCTCCGAGTGCGGTGTCGATGATGTCGTGACCTGCAGTGCCCCGTAGGGTCGCGACCATCGCGAGGCCGCACGCGTCACGTTCGTTCTCCGGGCGGTACAGACCGGCGGCGGAAGGTGTCGAATCGAAGCGCGAGAAGGGACTTGGGGTCGCCATCACGGAACCGTCCTCACGAGGTGGGATGTGGCACGGGACGTCGGCGGCCCAAGGGACAATCAGTGCGGTGCGGGATTACGCTCTCGAACTGGCGCTGCTTGTGGCTGCCCTCGTCGATGCTGTGTCGGATGCGGATGCGGATGCGGGTACTGCTGCGCCCGATCTCGTCGTGTCGGGGGTGTCGGCGGTGTCGCCGTCGGCCCGTGGATCCTCATCCGGGTAGGTGTCGGGCGAGTCTACCGCAGCATCCCCCGACCACTCGCGACCGGGCTGGTACACGCTGGGCTCACGCCCAGGATGACGCCGACCCTGCACGATGATGATGAGGAAACCGAGCACCACGGCTCCGAAAGCGCCCCAGATGTTGACCCTGGTACCGAGCAGGAGCTCGCTCGGATCGATCCGGATGGACTCGAAGAACATGCGACCGGTGCCGTACCAGACCAGGTAGAGGCCCGTGAGGCGACCCCACTGCAGCCGGTAGGAGACGGGCATCAGCGCGGGGATGCGAGCTCCGGCGATCTCGCGGTGGCCGCGGGTGAAGCGACGCTCGGCGAGGAGGAGCGCGGCGACGCCGATCACGTTCCAGATGATCTCGTAGAGGAAGGTCGGGTGGAACAGCGTGCCGTCGGCGAGGCCGGCGGGGAA